>CAZFJE010000026.1:0-25451 GCA_964519555.1 uncultured Thermoleophilia bacterium | reverse complement strand
ACGCCATGGCGCAGCTCCAGCAGGCCTACCCCAACTGCCTGCACCTCGAGTTCCCCCGGGTCGCGCTGCCTGCCGGCGCCGGCGACGGCCTGGCGGCGCTCGCCACGCGCAGCGAGACCGATCACTTCGCCGATTTCTTCGCGCTCGTCACCGACGAGCAGCTCTCCGCTGCCGAGCGCGACGCCCTCGGCGGCGTCGTCGAGCGCCTCGAGCGGCAGTGGCGCGAGACGTGATGGGGCTTCCCGTCGCGCCGACCTCCGCACTGCGCGCCGGTCCGGACGCCTCGTGAAGCCCGAGGTCCTCATCATGCAGGCCTTCGGGCCCTACGGCGGCCGCCAGACCCTCGACTTCGCGGCCCTTGGCCACTACGGCTTCTTTCTCATCCACGGGCCCACCGGCGCCGGCAAGACCACCATCCTCGACGCCATGGCCTTCGCCCTCTACGGCGACACGAGCAGCGGCGCGGCGAGCGACCCGCATGCCCGCCAGGGTCGCGACATGCGCTCCGACCACGCCGATCCCCAGCTGCGCACCGAAGTCAGCCTCGACTTCGCAGTGGGCGGCAAGCGTTACCGCGTGCAGCGCAGCCCCTGGCAGCAACGCCCCAAGCGCCGCGGCGACGGTTTCACCGTCGAGACCGCCTCCGCCGCCCTCTGGGACCGCACCGGCACCCCGCCCGCCGACAACCGGGCCGAAGGCCGCCCCTTGGCCACCAAGCCGACCGACGTCACGGCCCGGGTCGAACAGATCCTGGGCTTTCGCAGCGTACAGTTCCGCCAGGTCGTCATGCTGCCGCAGGGCAAGTTCCAGGAGCTGTTGCAGGCAAGCGGCAAAGACCGCGAAGAGATCCTGCAGCGGCTCTTTCGCACCGAGCGCTACCGCGAGCTGCAAGAGGCCCTCAAAGCCGAGGCGCAGACGATCGAACGCGAGGTACAGCAGGCCACGGCCCAGCGCACCGCCGTCCTGCACGCCGCCGGCGCCGAGGTTCCCGACGAAGTCGGCGAGCGTCTGTCGAGCCTGGTCGAGCAGGTCTGCGAAGCCGAAGCCCACGCGGCTGCGGCCGCGGCCGCCGAACAGGTCGCTCTCGCCGCGCTCAGCCGGGCACAGGGCATCGCCGCGCGCCTCGACGAGCTCGCCGAAGCGCAGGCCGACGTGGCCACGCTGGCCGCCGGCGCCGATCGGGCTCAGGCCCTGCGCGCCGAGCTCGCGCTCGCCCAGAAAGCCGAGCCGCTGCTCGCCCTCGACCGCCTCGTACACGACCGGCGCAACGACCTCACGCCGCGGCTGCTCGAGCTCGAGATGGCCGAGATGGCCCACGACGGCGCCGACGCCGCGCGCCGCGGCGCCGCGGCCGCGCTGGCCGCCGAGACCGCGCGCGGCGGGCAGCGCCTGGCGCTGGCCGAACAGGTCCGCGAACTGAGCGCCCTTACCGCGCGCGCCGGCGATCTGGCGCAAGCGCAGGCCGACTTCGACTCGTCCCAGGCGGCGCTCGCCGCGGCCCAAGGCAAGGGCAGCGCCACCGAGGTGGCGAGCACCGCGGCGCTGGCCGCCGCCAAAGACGCCGTCGCGCGCGACGGCGACGAGCTCGCCGTCCTCGAAACGGCCTGGTCCCTCGGACAGGCGGCCATCCTCTCCGCCTCGCTTGCACCAGGCGCCGCCTGCCCTGTCTGTGGCTCGACCGAGCACCCCGCGCCGGCCCGCCACGAGGGCAAGCTGCCCGGCGAAGCCGCCGTGCTCGAACAGCGCGCTCGCCTGGCGGTGTTGCGCCGCGACTACGACCAGGCGCGCGACGCCGCCGACGCGGCGGCCGGCGCCGCACGCCGTGAGCTCGCCGCCGCGGCGGCCGTTCAGGCCGCCGCGGCCGCCGTGCTCGACGAGCGCTTGCGCGGCGTGCCCGCCGAGCTGCGCGACCCCGCCGAGCTCGCGCTGCGCCTCGACCACGCGCGCGGCGAGCTCGGCGAGCTCGAAGCGGCATTCGTCAAAGCCCAGGCCGACGATCGCACGAGCTCCGACGCGCTGACCAACGCCGCCGCCGCCCACGCCGAGCTCCAGCGCCGCCACGACGAGCTGGCGCTGGCGGTGGCCCAGGTCGAAGCCGAGCGCCTCGAGCGCATCGCCCAGGCCGGCTTTGCCGACGAGCAAGCGTATTTCGCGGCCCGGCGCGAACCCCAGAAGCTCGCCGAGCTCGTGCAGCTCGTGGCCACCTACGACGCCCAGACGGCAGCAGCGGCGGCGCGCCTGCGGCGCGCCGCCGCTGCTGCTGCCGGGCTCGAGCGCCCCGATCTCGATCTGCTCGCCGGCGACCACGCGGCCGCCGCGCGCGCCGCCGACGAGGCCCGTGACACGCGGGCCTCGTACGTCGCGGCGCGCGACGCCCTGGCGCGCGCCGCCGACGACCTCGCCCGCCTGCAGGCCGACATCGGCGAACACGAAGCCACCTACGCCGTCGTGGGCCGCCTCGCCCGCGTGGCCGACGGCGACAACGACCTGCGCCTCTCGTTCCAGCGCTACATGCTGGCCGCCTACCTGGACGACGTGCTGGTCGTGGCCTCGCAACGCCTGGCCGCCATGACCGACCAGCGATTCACGCTGCTGCGCCGCCGAGAGGGCGATAAGCGCCGTGCGCTCGGCCTCGACCTCGAAGTGGCCGACGCCTACACCGGTGCTCGGCGCCCGGTGTCGACCCTGTCGGGCGGCGAGACCTTCCAGGCTTCACTGGCGCTCGCCCTCGGTCTCGCCGAGGTCGTGCAGAGCTACGAAGGCGGGGTCAAGCTCGACACCGTGTTCGTCGACGAAGGCTTCGGCTCACTCGACCCCGACAACCTGGCCGCCGCTCTCGACACTCTCATCGGGCTCCAGACCGGGGGGCGCCTGGTCGGCATCATCTCCCACGTGGCCGACCTGCGCGAACAGATCGAAGCCCGCCTCGAAGTCACGACCACGCGCGCCGGCAGCCAGGCGCGCTTCGTCGTTCCCTGACGAGCCGCGCCGCCCGCTGGCAAGCGCGCAAACGACAGCATAGGGGGCTCCATGAACGGTCAGCTCGACGCGCCCTCGGCGCCGCACCGCCCGCGCCGCTTCGCGCGGTTCGCCATCGCCGCCTTCGCCGTCATCGCCTGTGCCTTCGCGATGGCGCTCACGGCGGCGCCCTTGCGAGCCGCAGATCCGGGCGACTCCGCAAGCAGCGCGGCGGCAAGCGCCTCCTCGGGTGCGACCAGCCCAACGGCGAGCGACCCCGCCGGCGCGATCGGCCCCGTGGCCGCCGCGGCGGGCGAGCAGCGCTTCGACGGCGGCCACCTGCCGTTCATGGCGATCGCGCTCTCCGACGTCGAGCTCCTGCGCGGCGCCACCGCGACCCTTCCGTACCGCATCGAGGGCGCGCACGGCGGCAAGGCCCACGTGGCGATCGTGGTGAGCACCGCCGGCGGCGTGGTGGTCGAGACAATCACCGTCGCCGAGATGGTCTCCTCAGAGACCGACGCACACGTCTCGTTCGTGTGCCGTCTGGCGCCGGGCGCCTACGTCTGGCGGGTGCGGGCGACCGATGCCGGCGGCCGGCCGGCCACAGTGGTGCTTGCCGCTCACCTGACCGTCGACGCCGTCTACCCGTCGCAGGCCAGCATCGACCACGCGATTGCCTGGCTCAAGCACCGCGCGGGCGTCACCTCGGTGGCCGTGGTCGACACCGCCGGCGTGCTGCACGGCTGGCATCAGAACACTCACTTCGTCACCGCGAGCGTGATCAAGGCCATGCTCCTTGTCGAGTTCCTGCGCACCCACAAGACGGTGAGCTCGTCGGCGCTCGCCACCCTCACGCCCATGATCGAGGTCTCCGACAACAACGCCGCCGAGGCCATCTATCACGTGGTGGGCGACCGCGGCCTCTATGCCCTGGCCAAGGCCGCCCACATGACCGACTTCGCCATCTACGGCCAGCTCTTCGGCGCGCAGCTCACGACGGCCGACCAGGCGCGCTTCTTCTACCGCCTGCCCGCGCTCGTGCCTGCCACCCATCGCACCCTGGCGCTCTACCTGCTCTCCCACGTCGTCTCGTACCAGAGCTGGGGTATCCCGGCGGTGGCCCGGCCGCGGGGCTGGCAGGTCTGGTTCAAGGGCGGCTGGCGCGGCACAAGCATCGGGCAGCTCGTGCACCAGGTCGCCCGCCTGAACAAGGGCGCCCGCACCTTCTCGATGGCCGTCTTCACCAACGGCGACCCCGGACAGGGCTACGGCATCGAGACCATCCAGGGCGTCGCGGCGCGGCTGCTGACGGGCAACTGACCGGCAAGCACGGTGCGCTCGCGCGGCGTACGCCAGGCGCGGGGCGCGGCGTACGCCAGGCGTGGGCGCGGCGACGCCTCGCTCCCGACGCGCTACCCGCCTACTTGCCGACCGCCAGGTACTGCTGGACTTTCTCGAGCCAATCGACGATGGCGATCTTCTGCGGGCAGAGCTCCTCGCAGGCCCCGCACTGCGTGCACACATCGGCCCTCTCGGCCTCGCGTAGCCAGCCGTAAGCGAAGCGCGCCGCGGCCGGGCCGCCGCCATAGATCTCGGCCTCGTTGTAGATGTCGAGCACTTTGGGGATGTTGACCCCGCTCGGGCACGGCAGACAGTAGTGGCAGTCCGTGCACGGGATGGGGCTGAACTTCAGATAGGCGTCGCGCACGCGCCGGCAGGTCTCGAGCTCGTCGTCGTCGAAGGCATCCGGCCGGGCGTGATCGGCGCTCTCAAGGTTCTCTTCGAGCTGCGCCATGGTGCTCATGCCCGACAGCAGAAACGACACTTCGGGCCGGTTCCAGACCCACTGCAGCGCCCAGTCGACCGGCGTGCGCGGTGCGCGGTGCGCGGCCGCGCGGTCCTCATCGGCGGCGGCCCACAGGGCGGCGACCGCCTCGGGCGGGCGCCGCGCCAACTGGCCGCCGCGCACGGGCTCCATGGCGATCACGCCGAGACCCCGGGCGGCCGCGTACTCGAGTCCGCGCGTGCCCGCCTGGTAGTCCTCGTCCATGTAGTTGTACTGGATCTGACAGAACTCCCAGAGGTCGCTTGCGTCGACAAGCTCCTCGAAGACCGGGTACTCGTCGTGGAACGAAAATCCCAGATGTCCGATGCGACCGTCGGCCAGCGCGCGCTCGGCCCAGGCGAACACGTCGTGCTCGCGCAGCTTCGCCAGACTGGAGGCGCCGAGACCGTGCAGGAGATAGAAGTCGATCGAGTCGAGCTGCAGCCGCTCGAGTTGCTCGCTCAGCAGGCGCTCGGGGTCGTCGCGGCCCTCGACCATCCAGACCGGCAGCTTGGTGGCGACCTTCACGCGGCGGCGCAATTCGGCGAGCCCCTGCTCGGCCGGCCCGCAGAGGTCGGCTGCGACGCTGCGCAGGGCCCGGCCGAGCCACGGCTCGCTCTCGCCACCGTGGTAGACGTACGCGGTATCGACATAGTTGACGCCCGCCTCGACCGCCCGGCGCAGCATGGCGGTCGCCGTGTCCTCGTCGATGCGCGGCGGCGTTGTGGCATCCGTCTCAGCGGCGATCACCGGCAGGCGCATCGCGCCGAAACCCAGCGCCGACGGGGCGAAATCGATTCCGCCCAAGGTGCGATACTGCATGGACACTCCTCTTCTGCTGCCCCGACCACCGGCCTTGCGTGACGCGGCCGAGTGCTCGCAGGGCCTTCAGTCGGACCGTTCTTCCGGGGCGTCTTCGTAGACGATCGCTTCGATCGACAGCTGGAGGGATCCCACCGGACGTCGCCAGACGACGCGCTCACCGACGCTGCCGCCCTCGAGCACCCGGGCAAGCGGCGACAGCCAGCTCACGAGCCCCTCGTCGGGCTCGGCCTCGTCTTCACCGACGATCGTGTAGCGCGAACGCGCCCCCGAGTCGTCACGGACGGTGACGGTCGCCCCGAACCCCACGACCGCGGCGTCACGGCCTTGTGGTCCCCCCAGGAGCGCCGATTCCACACGCACGCGGTAGTACCGCAGATCGCGTTCGATGGTGCGCAGCCGATCGCGAGCGGCGTCATCAGTGTCCGCCTTTGGAGTGAGCTCGACGCGCTGTGTCTCGAGCTCCGCGAGCCTCGCCTGTAACTGCGCCAGCCCCTTCGCCGTCACGTAGTTCGGCTGCTCACTGACAGGTCGCGGCGTAAGCGGCTCGTCGGGAGCGTCGTCGTCTTCTTTGACGAACGCCCGACTCACTTCGCCGCGGAGCCGACAGAGACGGTGGCCACGACCGTCGGCGGATGCTCGAGCTGCCGCTTGACCTTGCACTGGTCCATGGCGCGCACGATCGCCTCGCGATACTTGTCGGGAAACCCCTCAGGCGGCTCGAGGTCGATCTGGACCGTCGTCGCGAGCTTGGTCTCGGGGTCCCGCTCGGTCGACAGCGTCAGGCGAGTTCCCTGTGGGTCGATGCCGCGCTGCTGCATGAAGCGCAGCGCAAAGAAGCCGGCGCAGGTACCGAGCGACGCGAGGAACAGGTCGAAGGGGCCCGCGGCCGAGCCGTCTCCCCCGGACTCGAGCGGTTGGTCCGTCTCGACGACCAAGCCGTCGAACTCAGCCTGTACCTTGAGTCCGCCGGTGAACCTGATCTCCATCATCGCGCGCCGTGCGCCTTTCCCCGTGCCTGTCCGGAACCGACGTGTGCCTCAGTGTACACGCGCGTGGCCCGGCCGGCTCGACCGACGGCCGTGGCGACGCGCGTCGCCCGGCCCGCGTGACCTGAGGGGTTCGAGGTCGCTGGCAAATAGTTGTAAATGCCCACTATTTGCCAATGGCACCTCCCCCACCCGGCCGGCCCCTTCCGCGACGCGAGCCACGCTCCTACCCTTCTCCCGTGCCGGACCAACGCCCTCACTCAGGACTTTCGGAGCCGCTCGGCGACCCTGTCGTCGCCGCCATCGAGGACGCCCTGACGCTGGCCACTTTCTCGCACATCCGTCCTCGTCGCCACGACGCCCTGCTCGCTCATCACGCGGTGCCGGAGTCATGGGCCGCGTGGAGCACCCAGCCGGCTCTCTACGCCCTCCTCGATCGCATCGCGCGCTCGCAGCTGATGCGACCCTCACACCTTGCGACCGCCCTCGGACTCTCGCGCAGTACCGTGAGCCACGAGCTCCGACGCCTCGAAGACAGAAAGCTCATCTACCGCAACGACTTTGCAGTGCAACGCTGGAGAGGCAAGATCCGGCCCCTCTACAGCCCGACCGTTCAGGGGTACAACGCCCTGCGCCAATTGAGGAGCGTTCGCCGCGAGGCGGTCGCCGAAGCGCTCAGAGACTGGAGCGACGAAGACCGGGTCCTGCTCGCCCGACTCCTGCGGCGCCTCGCGGCCGATGCCTCGCAGCCTCCGAACAGCCCGGCGGCGCGGCCGCCGTTGCCGCCTGCCTGCCCGCCGCCGGACCAGCGGCGGCCGGATCGCCCGCCGCCGCCGACGCCGGAGGACGACTCAGAGGGGCCGGTAGGAGTCGCGCACGTCGCCCGAGGGCACGGGCAGCCAGATCAAGCCCTCTCGCGGATCGCCGAAGGGCGCCGCGCGACCCTGCTGAAAGCGGGAGGCCGTCAGCGCGGCGGCCAGAGCGTCGAGGGAGTCGTGGTCGAAATACTCGTCCCACTCCATGCCGGCGCGTCGCAGCGTGACCACCCGCAGCCGCTGGCCCGCGCGGCTGGTCTTGTTGGGCGGCAGGCCACCGAGCAGGGCGGCAAAGGCGCCGCAGGAATACACCTCGATCAGCGCCGGCGGCCCGCCGAGCATGCCCGGCATGACGGCCTGCTCGGGGACCTCAAAGCCGGCGCGCCGCAGCCGACGGAAGTAATCGAAGCCGGCGGCCATCCACTCGGGCAGCCGGGCGTCGCCCGACGCGACAGCCTCTCTCGACGGCACCGGGTACGGCCTGATGCGGCGGGCGAGGAACTCGCTGTCGCAGACGCGCTGCGCTGGCGCCGCGGGCGCAGCCGAAGCCGCGGGCGCAGCCGAAGCCGCGGGCGCCTGCGCAGCGCCCGGCGTCCGGGAGCCTGCCGCCCGCCGCCGCGGCTTCTTGTAGTCCTGGGGTGCGTCGATGGCCACGACTGCGGGCGCATGACGCACGACCCAGGCCATCAGTGCGGCCACCTGGTCGGGCTGACGGTGGTCGGCCTCCATCCATTCGAGGACGGTGCCCGTAACGTCGGCGCCGGCGCGCGCGCGACCCACGCGCACCGCCACGGCAGTGCTGGGACGCGCCGCCGCGACGTCGATGCCGATGACCACGGTCGTATCAGTCATGTCACGCCTTCGTGCTCAGAGCCGACCAGGAGAGGGGCGTCGGTCAGAGTCCTTCGCCGTCCCAGTAGTCGAGCTGCTCGATACGCCCGATCAGACCGGCGAAGCCGAAGCTGATCTTGTTGGAGCGCGGGTAGTAGCACATGTCGTCGGCGATGCGGTCGCCGTAGGCCAGGTAGGTGATGCCGCCGGCGCCGGCGCGGATGGCGTGGGCCACGCCGCTGCCCGGCGCGCGCACCACGACGCTGCCCACACGCAAGGGGTACTCATCGGCGCCGAGCAGGCAGACGCCGCCTCCGTCGAGCACGACGAAGGCCTCTTCTTCGGCGCTGTGCACGTGGGGCGGACAGCCGATCTTGCCGGCCGCGACGGTGACGAGCTGCGCGCCGCAGGTCCTGGCGCCGGCGGCGCTTCCCAGGTCGCGCCGCAGCCGGTCGGTGTCGCCGACCGCCTTGGCCTGCACGGCGACGTCACGGGCGTTCACGATATGCCGTGGCCGCGAGCTCGGCGCGGCCGGCAGCGGCAGCTCGCCGGCCGCGACCTCGCGAGCCCATGGATGTTCACCGTCTCCGGCCGCCGTCCAGGTGTCACCTATCCAGGCAACGCCCGCCCGCGGCAAGTAGCCCACCTCGGCGTGGACGTCAGGGCCCATGATCAGCACGTCGAGGCCCTCGACCCCGGCGAGCAGCGTGTGAGCGCGCGAGTGCGGCAGGTGGTCGATGAAGTCGCCGTGGCCGATCGCGAAGGTCTCGCCGCCCTGCCAGCTCAGGCCGGCGCCGCCGAGCACGTAGACGAGCTCCTCTTCGACGGCGTGCCCATGGACGGGCGTCGCGCGCCGGCCGGGGTCGATGCGCACGCGCCGGAGTCCCGACTTCGTCGCTCCGGCGCCCATCCCCAGATCGGTCCACTCGGCCGCCAACGGTCCCCAGTCGGCACGCCGGCGCGGACAGTCGTCCCAGTGCACGATCCCGTTTGCCGTCATGGTCGCTCCTCCCGCCCGGCGGCGTCAGGGCGCTGGCGCCGCGCCGCCACGCTTGCACTTTCAGATCTCGGGACTTCCGTCGCCGACGGGGCATAGCCTATCGCGCGCGACGCGCCGATAGGAGCTCCGCGCGTTGCCTGGGGATTCAGGACTCGGGGCGAGCACAGCGCGGGTCTCAGGCCGCGGCGCGCAAACGGTGTTGCGATACCACGTTTTGGGGCATGACCGAATCTGTCGTACCGCTGAGCCGGACACCTGGAGAGGTGGCATCGCCGGCCCTGCGGCACGGCCCTTGGACCCCCAAGGTGTGTGCGACGGTTGGCCGGACCGGCGCCACAGGCGGCGGTCGCTGATAAGGCGATCACTCAGCCAAAGAGAATGGGGCGGGTGGCGCTAAGCCATCCGCCCCATTCGCGTTGTCACGGTGGTCCGGCCACGCCCCGGTCTACTTGACGGTCAGCGTGTTCGTGCCGAGCTTGGTCTGCTTGTTGCCGGCCAGGTCAGTGGCTGTGGCGTGCACCGTGTACGAGCCGACCGGCAGCTCGCAGACGAACTTGACCTCGTGAAACACGCCCGTCGCGGCCTTGCCGACCACGAACACCTTGACGACCTCGCCCTTGGCGTTCAGCACACGGATCGCGACCGCGGCGCGGGGGGCGAGATTGTCGGTCACGCGATAGCCGATGGCCGCTGTCGTGCCCTTGGTCACCGTCACGGCCGCCGGCACGCGGATCGTGGGGCCGTGGGTATCGAGCGTGATCGAGGCGAAGATCGTCGGCGAGGGCGCGCCGCTCAGGGCGGCGTAGGTCACGCTGACCGTCTTCAGACCATCGCCCGACGTCAGATACCAGGGCGACTTGCTCGACCAGTAGGGCTCGGGCTTGCCCACCGGCGCCCCGGCGGCGACGTTGGCCAGCGTCATCTGTGTGACCACGCCGGTCTTGCCCTGGGCGAACAGCTTGAGGCTCGCATTCTTGTTCCGTGTCCAGGCCGTGCCGCCGTCGATCGTCAAGCGCGCGTTCCAGGGCGTCAGCGTAGCCGTCCACAGATCGGCGACGGGGCCGTTGCGCTTGTCGGTCCACACGACCCGGTAGTCGGAGATCGTGGGCTGGCTCTGCGAGGCCGGCAGGCCGACGACCTTGAACGGCTGCTGCAGGGAAAGGTCGAAGCCGCGCACGTCGAGCCCGCTCGTGGCGGAGCGCGCGTCGTTCCACACGACGAGGTCCTGATCGACTGCCGGCGAGCTCTGGTCGCCGGGCGCCGTGCAGACGGGAAACTCGCGGCTCGTGAGCAGGTCGTAGCCGTAGATGTCGGCGCCCGAGGTGGCGGCATTGCGGGCGTCGCGCCAAACCACGGTGTTGCCCGCGATGGCCGGCTGGTCCTGGAACGCGTCGTTGAGGCAGATCGGGAATGTGTAGCCGTCCACATACCCCATGATGTCTTCGTCGCCGTACCGTTTGTCGACCCACACCACCGTGTCGCCCGAGACGTCGGGCTCGATCTGGTCGTGCGACTCGTCACAGATAGGCGTGGCCACCGACACGGTATCGGTCGCGGGGTCGATCGTCGCGCCGTAGATGTCCCAGTTGCCGTTGCGATTGTCCTGCCAGACGACCCAGTCGCCCGAGATGCGCGGCGCCACCTGCTGCGCGGCGTTCGTGCAGATCGCGAGCGGCTTGTCGGTGGTCATGTCGTAGCCGTCGATGTCGGCGTCACCGTTGCGGTGATCCTCCCAGACTACCAGCACGTGGTTGTCGGGCTGGCCGGGATCGGTCTCGCTGACGCGCGGCAGGACCTGGTCGCCGGGGGCGATGAGAGCGGTGACCTTGCCGGGCAGCGTGCCGGCCAGGCCGGCGCCGTAGTACACGTTCCAGTCGTTGCCGTTCAGCTCTTGCCAGACGAGGTTCGAGCCCGACAGGTCGGGATTTGTCTCGGCGATCTTGTCGGCGGTGACGGCAGAGGTCGCGGTGACCTGCGTCGCGCGCGCCGTGGCGACCGCGAACACAGCCACCGCCAGAAACACGCAGGACGCAAGAACGAGAGCGGTCGTGAGCTTGGCCTTCATGGCCCCTCCTCCAGAAGGTCGCTTGGCCGGGTGGCGCCCCATTCTATAGCGCCGGGGGGGCGACGTTGCGAGGGGTGGATCGCGAACCGCTACCGTCGCAGGCCGAGCCGTCGTAGCTCGAGGTCGGCAAGGGGCCGCGCGTCGCCGCTCTCGACGACACGCCACGGGTCGCCGCCCCAGGCCCGCGCCTGGGCAAAGGTCATACTCTCCACGGCACGCCGCGCCAGGTAGCGCGTCAGCGCGGGATCGGCTGAGTCGGCCGCGAGCGCTCGCCGCACGTCGTTGACCTCGCGGCGCCAGGGCAGGCGCAGCGGCAAGTAGAGCAACAGACCGAGCGCCGTCTGGCCGACGCCCAGCGCGATGCCCAGGATCAGGCTGACGTGATGGATGGTGACTTTGGCCGAGGCCGCCTGGCTCTTGGCCGCCGCCGCCGTGTCGCCGAGCTGCTTGACCGCGCTGCCCAGAGAGCCCCCTACCAGCGGGACGCTCGCCAGACCGCTGAGCATGTCGGCTGTCTTCTGCAGGCCGTCGGCGGTGCGCACGACCGTGTCGCCCAATGTGCTCAGGTGCCCTATCTCGAGCGCCGCGGTCACCCCGATCACGATCCAGAAGACGGCCCAGGCCACGACCGCGACGTCGAGCACGCGCACCCGGTGAGCGTTGAGGAACGGTGTCCGTACCGTGTTCATGGGGGTCATCTTAGCGCGCCGGAACGGCTTTGCCGGTCGATGAGCCCAGAACGGCGGCTCGGGGCGGCGGCTCGGGGCAGGGCGGCTCGCGGCGGCGGCTCGACGGCGGGGCGGCGGCAAAGCCGCCGCCCCGCCTGCTCGACACTCGACGGATGGCCGGCCACGACGGGGGGGACCGCCACGGCCAGGGACGGTAATGAGGGGGGGGTCAGGTCCCGTCCGCGAGCTGGTGGGTATGCATCCGTCGCGCGTAGGTTTCGCCGCCGCCGGGCCGCCTCCTTTGTGGATCTCGAAGGGGTCGCGGGAGCGACCTTCGGCCGCAGTCCGCTCCTGCAGCGCGACCGACCGGCGCACCGCCCGCCCCAGCGGCCGAAGGTCTACAATGGCGCAGGGCCGAGCCGCAAGAAGCGGCGCGAGTCGCGAGGAGAAGACATGGCCGCAGGGGCGTCCTCACAGTCAGAGCTGAACGTGCGGCCCGGACTTGCGCTTCGCGTCGCGCGCCGCCTCGATGCGACCGGCTGGGATGCCGCGCTCGCCGTCGGGCTGTGCCTGGTCGGGTTTGCCTTCGCGCTGCTCGGCTCGCACCTGTCGCCGCAGGTCAACCACTTCAACGCGCTCGGCGCCGTCCTGCTGCTGGCCATGACCTTGCCGCTGATCGTCGTGCGCAGCCATTCGTGGATCGCCTTCGCCGTGATCGCGGGCGCCTCGGTGCTCGGCGCCGTGTTCGACCAGAGCGCCATCAACGTCGGCTACGTCGGCGGCGCCATCGCGCTGTTCTTCGTGGCCTCACGCAACGACATCTGGCGCAGCCTGCTGGCCGGCATGCTGGCCTCGCTCACGCTGATCGCCATCTTCGGCATGCTGCTCTACCGGGGCAACGCCACGATCTGGATCGCCATCGCATCCTGGTTTGTGTTCTCCGCGGTGTGGCTGGCGGGCGTCGTGCTGCGCGCCTACCGCGAGAGCGTGCGCGAAGCCCGGGAGCGCGCTCGCGCCGAGCGCGAACGCGCCGACCTCTATCTCCACGACCTCGAGATGCGCGCCCAGGAGGCCGTCGCCCTGGAGCGCAGCCGGCTCGCACGCGAGCTGCACGACGTGGTCGGTCACGCGCTGAACGTCGTCGTCCTGCAGGCCGGCGCCGCGCAGCGCGTGTTCGACAAGCAGCCCGCCGCGGTGCGCGAGTCGCTCGGTTCGATCGAGTCGATCGGCCGGCAGGCGCTGCTCGACATCGAGCGTCTCCTCGGCATCCTGCGGGCCGACGCCGCCGACCGCGAGGAGCTCGGCCCCCAGCCCGGGATGGCCGAAGTGGGCACGCTGGCCGCCCAGGTACGCGAGGCCGGCGTCGAGGTGGAGATCGACGACCAGTGCGCCGACATCGGTCTGCCATCCAGCCTCGACCGTTCCGGCTATCGGATCGTGCAGGAGGCGCTCACCAACACCCTCAAGCACGCCGGCAGCGGGGCAAAGGCACGCGTGCGCCTGCGCTGCCTGGGCGACTGGTTCGAGATCGCCTGCACCGACGACGGTGGTGGGCGCCCGGCGGCCGACCAGTACAACCAGCGCCTGGGCGGCGGCCGCGGCCTGCTGGGCATGCGCGAGCGAGTCGCCCTGTTCGGCGGCGAGCTCGAGCTTGGGCCGCTGCCTGAGGGTGGGTTTCGTGTGATCGCCCGGCTGCCGCTCGAGGGCACCGGATCGTTGCCGCGGGGCGTGGCTCCGGCCGGCGACACGACGACTGGAGGAGGCTGCGATGGCTGCTGACGAGACGATCCGTATCGTGCTGGTCGACGACGAGCAGATGGTGCGCCAGGGACTGCGCATGATCCTTGAAAGCGAAGACGGGTTCGAGGTGGTCGGTGAGGCCGGCGACGGCGCGGCGGCGGTGGCCCAGGTGAAGCTGCTCGACCCCCACGTCGTGCTCATGGACATCCAGATGCCCGGTATGAACGGGCTCGACGCGACCCGCGAGATCGTCGCGCTGGGGCGCGACGGGTCGTCACGGGTGCTGGTGCTCACCACGTTCGACCTGGACGAGTATGTGTACGAAGCCCTGCGCGCCGGGGCGAGCGGCTTTCTGCTCAAGCGCACGCCCGCCGAGGACCTGATCGCCGGCGTGCGGGTCGTGGCCGCGGGCGAGGCGCTGCTCTCGCCGTCGATCACCAAGCGACTGATCGGCGAGTTCGCCCGGCGGCCAGCGGCCGACCGGCCCTCGCCCACCGCCCTCGACCAGCTCACCGACCGCGAACGCGAGGTGCTCGGGCTGATCGCCCAGGGCCTGTCGAACCGCGAGATCGCCGAGACGCTCTTCTTGAGCGAGGGCACGGTCAAGACGCACATCAAGCGCATCTTCTTCAAACTCGATCTGCGCGACCGCACGCAGGCCGTCATCCTCGCCTACAACATCGGCCTGGTGGCGCCCACCGGCGCCTGAAGAGCCGGGGCTTGCCGGCCCAGATCGACCGCGTGCCGGCCGAAGCTACCGGCCGCGAGCCTCCGGACGTCCCCCCGCAGGGGACGGAAATCTCCCCCTGCGGGGCGACGACGAGCGGCCATCGGCCGACTACGCTGGGCACAGGGTTGGAGGCAACGCCCGCAACGCCCAAGAAGAAGGCAGAGATGTCGGAGGCCCATACGTCACACGCCGTTGCTCCGGTGGCCGGCGGCTCAGGTCGCCCGCCGCTCGCCCGCTTCTTCGGCGTCGTCATGCGGCCGCAAAGCTGGCGCAACCTGCTGTACATCGCCCTCGAGTTCCCGCTGGGCCTGTTCTACTTCGTCTTTCTGACGACCTGCCTGGCGGTCGGCGTCTCGCTCCTCATCATCTGGGTGGGCATCTTCGTGCTGGGACTCACGGCCGCGTGCTGGTGGGCCTTTGCCGCCTTCGAGCGTGCCCTTGCCGACTCGTTGCTGGGCACCGACCTGCGCCCGTCGCCCCAACCGTGGCGGCGCGCCGAGGGCGCCTGGCCGCGCATCAAGGCCCACTTCGGCTCGAGCGCCACCTGGAAAGACCTCGCCTTCCTGTTCATCAAGTTCCCGCTCGGTCTGTTCTCGTTCGTCGTGACGATCACCCTGGCCGCGACATCGCTGGCCCTGATCGCCGCGCCGACCTACTACCGCTCTTCGCAGTCCACCGATGCGCTCGGCGTCGTCCACCACGGCCTGAACTTCGGCGCCTGGACCGTCGACCGGCTCTGGCAGGCACTCCTCCTGGTGCCGCTTGGCCTGCTCCTGGCGATCGTGTCGTTCCACGTGTGCAACGGACTCGCCGCCCTGTCGCGGACGGTGGCCCGCAGTCTGCTGCCGCGCGACGCCGCGCCGGTCGCGACGCCCGCGGCCCCCGCGCCCGACGCAAGCATGTCGCCCTCCGGCACGCCGGTCGCGCCACAGCCGTACGGCTGGATCTACTACCCGCCGCCGCCCGACGCGGCGCAGGCCTACCCGCCGCCGGCGTCGCCGCCACCGGTTGCGCCGATCTACCCGCCGCCGGCGGCAGCACCGGCCTACCCGCCGCCGGCCGCGCCACCGCAAACGCCTTCCGCAGGCACGCCGGCGCCGGGCGCCGTGTGGCCCGACGCGCCCTGGACCCAATGGCCGCCTCTGTTCGGAGCGCCCCAGACCGCGCCGCCCAGTCCCGCTGCGCCACCGGGATCCGCCGTGCCGGCGAATCCCGCGCCGCCCAGTCCGGCGCCGCCCGAGCCGACCGCCGACGAGCAGGCCCCAGCGCATGAGGAGGATCAGCCGTGAGAACGTTACGTCGCCCCCGCCGGATCGCGGCCGTGGCGACCGCCGCCCTTGCGCTCCTGCTACTCGCCGCAGCCGCGCCCGCGCTCGCCGCAGCGGCCCCGACGACCAGCGCCGCCGGCAAGACAGTCGTGCGCTTTCAGGACTACACCCTGGCCCAGGGGCAGGCGGTCCGCAGTGTCGTCGTCATCCGCGGCAATGCGGTCATCGGCGGCACCGTCGCCAGGAGCGTCGTCGTGGTCGACGGTACCGCGACCATCGAGTCGACGGCCGTCATAGGCGCCGACCTGGCGGCTCAGGATTCCAGCATCGTCGTGGTCGGCGGCCGTCTGATCACCGAACCGGGCGCCACGATCCACGGCAAGACGGTGCGCGTCGCGGGCTTCGGCCTGGGCGGCTTGTTGCAAGGCGCGGCGTCGGCCGCGGTGGTGCGGCCCGTGGGGATCATCGTGGGCTGGTGGCAGCTCCTGTTCCTGCCGATCGTCGCGCTGGTCGTAGCGGCCCTGTTCCCGCGCGCCGTTAGCCGGGTGAGCGACCGCGTCCATGCGAAGTTCTGGCCGTCGTTCGGCTGGGGCATCATCGGGCTGCTGGCCGCGAGCGTGCTCCTGGTCGTCCTCGCCATCACCATCATCGGCCTCATCCTGGTCGTACCCGCCGGTCTCGCCCTGCCCGCCGTCCTGCTCTTCTGCTTCGTCGGCACCGCCGCCCTGGTGGGCCGTCTGGTGCTGTCGTCGTCGCCACGCTATCGCGACAACGTCCTGGTGGCCGCCGTCGTGGGCGCGCTGCTCGTGAGCCTGGTGTCGCTGGTGCCGATCATCGGCGGCCTCGCCGTTCTGGTGGCCACTATGGCCGGCTTCGGCGCGGCGCTCACGCTCGTCAACGAATGGCGCCTGGCCCGCCGGTCCACTGCGGCGCCAGCCGCCGCTGGACCGCCCCCGCTCTCGACTCCGCCGGGGTGGACGTCGCCTCCAGGCTGGACGCCGCAGCCTCCGCCCGGCTGGAGCTGGTCGCCGCAACAGGGATGGTCGCCGCCGGCTCCGGGCGCGGGCGTGGGCGCGACCCCGCAAGGCTCCACGGAGCCCCCGGCCTGAGACCCGAGTGGCGGGGCGGCTCAGCACGAAGTCCAAGCCGCCCCCGCCACGCCGGTCAGGGCGCGAGGCGGCCGAGCTCGAGCCGCAGGGCCGCCTCGAGCTCTGGGTAGCGCAGCCCGAACCCCGCCTTCTGCAGCCGCTCCGACACGACGCGCTGTCCGCCGAGCAGCATCACCTCGCCCATCTCGCCGAACGCCGCGCGCACGGCCGCCTCGGGCAACGGCAGCACCGCCGGGCGGCGCAGCACCCGTCCGAGCGTCGTGGCGAGCTCGCGGTTGGTCACCGGCTCGGGGCTCGTCAGGTTCACGGCGCCGTCGACGGTCGGGGCGTAGAGCAGCTCACCGACGACGCCGATCAGGTCGTCGAGCTCGATCCAGCTCAGCCACTGGTCGCCGCTGCCGACCGGGCCGCCCGCGCCGGCGCGAAAGGCCGGCAGCAGGTTCGCGAGGATGCCGCTGCCCGCCGTGATGACGACGCCGAAGCGCATGGGCACGACCCTTATGCCGGCGCCGCTCGCCGCGGCGAGCGGCGCCTCCCACGCGCGACAGACGTCGGCCAGAAAGTCCGCGCCGGCCGTGCTCGACTCGGTCAGCACGGCGTCGCCGCGGCCGGCGCCATAGTAACCCACCGCCGACGCCGAGAGCAGCGTGCGAGGCGGTCGCGCCATGGCGGCCATGGTGCTCGCAAGCAACGTCGTGCCCTCACGACGGCTGGCCATGATGCGCTCCTTGCGCGCCGCGGTCCAGCGGTGGCCGATGCTCTCGCCGGCCAGGTTCACGACGGCGTCGAGGCCGTCGAGCGCCGCCGTGTCTAGCTTGCCGGCGCCCGGGTCCCAGACGACGTCGCCCGCCCGCGCCGGCGCGCCGCGGCCGATGCGCGTGACGGTATGGCCGCCGCTCTCGAGAAAGGCGGTGAGCTGGCTGCCGATCGACCCGCCGGCGCCGGTCACCCCGACGCGCAACCGCGGCTCGTCGGCGTGCGCGGCGTGGCGCGTGAGGTCGGCCAGGGTGCGTTCGTGGCGAAAGCGAAAGAGGCGCTCGAGCATGCCACGCACGGATGAGCCCGCGACCACGTCGCCGGCCGTACCGAGCGGCAGGCGGTACTCGACGTGGTCTTCGATCACGCAGCGATCGGGGCCGGCCGGCAAGAAGGAGTGCGTGTGCTCCCACGCCTCGAACGGGCCGTGGAGCTGGCGGTCGCTGAAGCGCCGGCCCGGCTCGGCGTCGCCGTGAGCGGCCACCCAGCGTCCGTGCAGCGGACCGCTGCGGTACTCGAACACCAGGGTGCCGTGGTGCTCCAGGTCGCCGCTGCGCTCGATGACGTGCGTGCGCTGCCAAGGCGGGCTAAGCCGCTCGAACGAGCCCGGCCGCGCATGCCAGGCGTAGACCTGGTCGGCGGGAAACGGGACGGTGCTGCGCCACTCGAACACGGTCATCGGATGCCTCCCGGGTAGAACGCGGGTGCACGGCCGACAGAGCACGACAGGCCTGCGACAGTACCGCGCCTGTGAGCCGATCGGTCGGTCGAGGTTCTACCCCGCGGCCCCGGAGTTTGCAACGCCTCGCCGCCCGCGCGACCCGCGCGTGGACTCGACGCCGCTGGGGAACCATCGCCACGACGGCACCTGCCGGGCCGATGGCCTGCCGGGCCGTCGGCCCGGCCGACGAGATCGGACCGACCAATCCGAAAGCGAGGTCGCACGTCCTTATGTCAGAACAAGCCACGTTCGCAGCGGGGTGCTTCTGGGGGGTCGAGGAGCGCTTTCGCAAGCTGCCCGGGGTCGAAGACGCCGAAGCCGGCTACACCGGTGGCTGGAAGCCCGACCCGACCTACCACGACGTCTGCACCGACAAGACCGGTCACGCCGAGGCCGTGCGCGTCACGTTCGATCCCGAGGTGATCTCGTACGAGCAGCTCGTGACCGCCTTCTTCGCCATGCACGACCCGACCACCCGCGACCGCCAGGGACCCGACGTGGGCAAGCAGTACAGGTCGGCGATCTTCACCGAGTCGCCCGAGCAGGGACAGACGGCACGCGCCGTGCTCGCCGATCTGCAAGCCGACCGCGAGCGCCGGCGGCCGATCGTCACCGAGATCGTGCCGGCGACCACTTTCTATCGCGCCGAGGACTACCACCAGCGCTACAACGAAAAGAATCAGAGGGCGCGCTTCGCCTTTTAGGGGCGCGGCGCCGGCCGGGCGGCCGCCCGGCCGGCGCTCATGGTGGGGCGCACACTAATAAGCCATCGTTATTTGCATCATAAGCGATGCAACGCCATACTGCGGCCGTGGAACAAAGGGGACTTCCCGATAGACCGAGGCGGCAGACGGCGTCCGAACAGACCGCCGTCGAGTGTCGCATACTCGACGCCGTGCGTGGCCTCGAGTTCGGTTCGGTCGAGATCGTCGTCCACGACTCGCAGGTCGTGCAGATAGAGCGCCGCGAGAAACAGCGGCTCGACAAGCCGGCGCAGCCCGACAGCCAGGCACGACCCGCCAGACCCACAGCCCCCGACACCGACGCCCCCCGCCGCGCCGCCCCCTCGAGGCCTCAAGGCCAGAGCGGGCCCGGCGCCCGCTAGAGCACGGCGGGCCGAGCCCGCCCTCCCCCCTACGATCGCGGACCCACCGGACCACCGGCGGTCTCAAGAAGAGCGAACCCTGCCGGGTCGCGTCTCTGCCTGAGCCGCCCTTCCGGTCGCAACGCTCTTCTCGCGAGCACTTCGCGTGAAAGGAAGAGTGAGACGTGATCGAGACCATCACCATCCTCGGAGGCCACGGCAAGTCGGGCGAGCCCGAGCCGCTGGAGCGCCTCGACCTGCAGATGGGCAACGTGGCGAGCATCGTCGGGCCCACGGGGTCGGGCAAGACGACTCTGATCAACGACGTCGAGATGTTCGCCGACCGCGACACCCCGTCGGGGCGGCGCATCCTGATCAACGGTGAGCCCGCGCCCGAGGAGTACCGCAACGACCCCTCGCGCAACCCCATCGCCCTGATCACCCAGCACACCACGTTCCTGTCCGACCTGCCGGTGGGCGAGTTCCTCGAGATCCACGCCCGGGTGCGCTCGGCCGGCGGCAAGCACGCCGAGAGCATGATCGCCGACACCATCGACTTCGCCAACCAGCTCACCGGCGAGGCGATCGGCCTCGACGTGCGCATGACCGAGCTGTCGGGCGGCCAGACCCGTTCGCTGCTGATCGCCGACGCCACGATCATCTGCGACACCCCCATCGTCTTGCTCGACGAGGTCGAGAACGCGGGCATCGACCGCTCGCGATGTCTCGAGCTGCTGCGCCGCCAGCGCAAGATCTTCATCTTCGTCACCCACGACCCCCGCATCGCCCTGCTCTCCGACTTTCGCATCGTGATCAGCGAGGGCCGCATCATGAAGATCCTGGGCACCAACGCCGAGGAACGCGAGCTGGCCACCCGCGTCACGAAGCTCGACGACGTGCTCTCGAGCCTGCGCGACAAGCTGCGCCTTGGTCACTCGCTGACCGGGGACGAGCTCCAGGGGGTCCTGGCATGAAACTCGCCATCGCCGCCGGTCCGGCTACGACCGGCAAGACATCGGTGCTGCGCCACGCCATCCGCAAGCTGATCGACCACGGCGAGCGTGTGGCGTTCCTCAAGATCGACGTGCAGTTCGCCGAAGAGGACGAGCTGCTCGCCAAGGAGTTCGGCATACCCACCCGCAAGCTCTACTCAGGCGAGCTCTGCCCCGACCACTGCAGCGTGATGGTGCTGGGCGACGCCATGGAGTGGGCCGACAAGCAGGGCTGCAACATCCTGCTGGTCGAGACGGCCGGGCTGTGCCTGCGCTGCGCGCCCTACGTCGACGGCGGCCTGGGCATCTGCGTGCTCGAGGCGACCAGCGGCATGAACCTGCCGCTCAAGGTCGGCCCCATCCTCTCGCTGGCCGACGTCTGCGTCGTGACCAAGGGCGACCTCGTCTCGCAAGCCGAGCGCGAGGTGTTTCGGGCGCGCATCCAGGACGTCTCGCCGGGCGTGCAGATCCGCGAAGCCAACGCGCTCTACGGCATCGGCATCGACCCGCTGGTCACGAACATCCTCGAGACGCCCGAGGCCGGCGACCACATGCTGTTGCGCGGCAGCCCTCCGGTGGGCACCTGCACCATCTGCGTGGGCAAGCGCGAGGTCGGCTGGCAGTCGCACTTCGGCGTGGTGCGCGCCCTGGACAACCTCAACTTCTACCGGGGGCAGTAGCCATGGACGACTACACCTACCTCGACCACGCCGCCACCACGCCCCTCGACCCCCGCGTGCGCGACGCCATGGCGCCGTTCCTCGACAGCGCCTTCGGCAACCCGTCGAGCCTGCATCGGCGGGGCCGCGAGGCGCACGACGCCCTCGAGAGCGCACGCGCCGAGGTCGCCGCACTGCTCGGCGCTCGCCCCCCGGAGATCGTCTTCACGGGCAGCGGCACCGAAGCCGACAACCTGGCGATCTTCGGCGCCGTCGCCGCCATGGAGGGGCCGAAACACGTCGTGACGAGCGCGTTCGAGCACCCCGCCGTGCTCGAACCATGCCGGCAGCTCGAGCGCCAGGGCGTCGAGGTGACTTACCTGCCGGTAGACGGCGACGGCATCGTGCGGCCCGAGTCGCTCGCCGCAGCGTTGCGACCCACGACGCGTCTCGTGTCGGTCATGGCCGCCAACAACGTGGTCGGCACCGTGCAGCCGCTCGCCGAGCTCGCCGCTCTCGCTCACGAAGCCGGCGCCCTGTTCCACACAGACGCCGTGCAGGCGGCCGGCAAGCTGCCGCTGAGCGTCGAGCGTCTGCCCATAGACCTGCTCTCGCTCTCGGCCCACAAGCTGCACGGGCCCAAGGGCGTCGGCGCGCTCTACGTGCGTGGCGGGGTCGCGCTCGAACCGGTCGTGCGCGGCGGCGGTCAGGAGCGCGGACTGCGCTCGGCGACCGAGAACGTGGCCGGCATCGCCGGCTTCGGCCGGGCGGCCCTGCTTGCCCGCGACGAGATGGGCGAGGAGTCGGCCCGCCTGGTCGGCTACCGCGACCGCGTGTCCGCGGCGGTCGCCGCGCAGATCGACAACGCCTACCTCATAGGCCACCCGTACCGGCGCCTGCCCGGCTTTCTGTGCTTCGGCTTCTCGGGCCAGGAGGCCGATGCCATCCGTCTGCTGTTCGCGCTCGACGACGCCGGCATCGCCGTCTCGTCGGGCAGCGCCTGCAGCGCTCACAACGCCGGCGCGCCCTCGTACGTGCTCACGGCGATGGGCTTCGACACGATCCGCGCCCGCGGCTCGCTGCGCCTGACGATGGGCCGCTTCACCAGCGAACGCGACATCGACCACCTGCTCGAAGCGCTCCCCAAGGCGGCGGAGTCGCTCACCTCGATAGCATCGCACGCCGGTTTCGGCGTGCGCTCGTAAAGGAGCACGACACGTGACTGACACCACTCTCAGCGAGCTCGAGTTGCCCGGCCTCGACTGCGGCCTGTGCGGCTTTCGCACCTGTACCGACATGGCGACCGCGCTGCCCGCAAAGCCTGAACTGCTCAAGCGCTGCATCCCGCTGGCCGCCGACTTCATGAACGTGCAGGCAGCCCCCGCCGACTCGCGGCCGATCGAGCCGACGGGGCCGGCCGGCGCCGGAGCGCGGCCGACCGGCGCCGGCGGACCGCCGACCGCGACCCTCGCCGCCGCGCGGCCTGCCACCACGGCCGCGCCATCGCCCGGCCCGAGCATCGCCGACGACTGCGCGAGCTGCGACCCGGCGGCGGGCTGCGCGTCGGGCGCCGCCGACACCACCGCCTCGGAGACCGCCGGGCATACCGTGCCCCGCGACGTGCGCGTCAAGGTCGCGGCCTCGCCGCGCAACGAGTGGCAGGACCACCTGGGCCGCGAGTACGACTTCGCGCTCGACCACTTCCCCGAAGAGGACGGTCCGCGCGAGCAGATCGTGCCCCACAACCCGGTGATCACCCGCGAGCTCGAGATCAAGCCCGGCGAGATCCTCATAGGCCGGCCGCTGGGAATCTCGTGCGGCTGCCCGATCACCCACTGCGGCATCGTGCAGAGCGTCGACCTGTTCACCGGCGCCATCGTCTGGTGCGTCACCGGCCCGCTGCATCCCCGCCAGCACGGCTTCAAAGACATCGGCTACTACTCGGCGCAGGCCTACGAGGGTCTCATCAACAAGTCGCGCATCGAGATCGAGATCGGCCGCCGCTACTGGTTCCAGCCGCGCATGTGCATGATGCAGTGGCGCCACAGCGGCCTCGTGAACTTCATCAACCGCGGCCCCGATGGGCTGCAGGTGCGCATCGAGGGCCTGTGGATCGGGTAGGCGCTCATGCAACGGGCCGGCGAGCATAGCGAAAGCTCATGTGATGCCCCCCGGCGGGCTGGGAATAGTGCGGCCTAAGGAATATGAGTGTTTCTTGATAGGTTTACTTGGTTATAATCGCTGAACATTCCACTCACTCACCACGGAGACCGATGATGACCTACGCAGAGAACATCTCAGACCTGATCGGCGGCACGCCCCTCGTCAAGCTGCAGGCGCTGTCCAAGGACTCCGGCGCGACGATCCTCGGCAAGCTCGAGTCGTTCAACCCCGGCGGCAGCGTCAAGGACCGCATCGGGCTCTCGATGATCCAAGCCGCCGAAAAGGCCGGCCTGATCACGCCCGGCAAGTCGACCCTGATCGAGCCGACCAGCGGCAACACGGGCATCGCCCTGGCGATGGTCGCCGCGGCTCGCGGGTACCGGCTTATCCTGACGATGCCCGACACGATGACCGTCGAGCGTCGCTCGCTGCTCAAGGCCTACGGCGCCGAGCTCGTGCTCACGCCGGGCGCCAAGGGCATGACGGGCGCCATCGCCGCGGCCGGCGATCTGCTGGCCGAGCACCCCGGCGCCTTCATGCCGCAGCAGTTCGAAAACCCGGCCAACCCCGAGATCCATCGCCAGACCACGGCCGAAGAGGTCTGGAAGGACACCGACGGCAAGATCGACATCTTCCTCGCCGCCGTAGGCACCGGCGGCACGGTGACCGGCGTTGGCGAGATCCTCAAGCAGCGCAAGCCCGACGTGTTGGTCTACGCGGCCGAGCCGGCCGCCTCGCCGGTCCTGTCGGGCGGTCAGCCCGGCCCCCACAAGATCCAGGGCACCGGCGCCGGTTTCGTGCCCAAGGTGCTGGACACCGAGATCTACGACGGAGTCATCAAGGTCGGCAACGACGAGGCCATCGAGACGGCGCGCCGCCTGGCTCACGACGAGGGCATCCTCGTCGGCATCTCGGCCGGGGCCAACGCCTGGGCGGCTTGGGACGTGGGGCGGCGGCCCGAAAATCAGGGCAAGCTGATCGTCACCGTGCTGTGCGACACCGGCGAGCGCTACCTGTCGAGCGTGCTCTTCGCCGAGCCCGAGGTGCAGACCGCAGATGCGGCCAAGATCTAGGGTCGCTACACTAACAACCACTGGCCAAAAGCGCGGCGGGGTGACCCGCCGCGCTTTTGGGGAATGATGCCGGCGCGGCACCCGCGGGAACGGGACCGACGACCAAAGCGACGACGAGCGGTGCGAACGTGGAGATCGACATGGAAGCTGGCGGCCTGCCCAAGCCCGGGACCGACGCCCTTAAGCCCGGCACCGACGCCCCCTTAGACCAGGCGACCATCGTCGCGTGGTTGCACGAAGACGATCCGCAGCGCCTCGAGAGGCTGTGGCGCGCCGCCGACGACACGCGCCGGCGCAACGTGGGCGACGAAGTCCATCTGCGTGGGCTGATCGAGCTGTCGAACTACTGCGTGCGTGCCTGCGGCTACTGCGGCCTGCGGGCCGCCAACCGCGAGATCGAGCGCTATCGCATGAGCGCCGACGAGATCCTCGAGTGCGCCGGCAAAGCCAAAGAGTACGGCTACGGCACGGTCGTGCTGCAGTCGGGCGAGGACTACGGCATCCACGCCGACTGGATGGCCGACGTCGTGACCCGCATCAAAGACGAGGTCGGCCTGGCGGTCACGCTGAGCCTGGGCGAGCGCCCCGACGCCGACCTCGAGCTCTGGCGGGCCGCCGGCGCCGACCGTTACCTGCTGCGCTTCGAGACCTCCGACGACGCTCTTTACAAGCTGATCCACCCCGACCTGCCGGGGCGCCCCTCCGACCGGTTCGCCATTTTGCGCACGCTGCGCCGCCTGGGCTACGAGCCCGGCAGCGGCATCATGGTCGGCATCCCGGGACAGACCTGGGAGAGCGTCGCCGACGACATCGCCGCCTTCCGCGACCTCGACCTCGACATGATCGGCGTCGGGCCCTACATCTCGCACCCCGCGACGCCGCTCGGCGACCGCTCGTGGGCGCGCGAGACCGCTCCCGGCGAGCAGATCCCCAGCGACGAGCTCACGGTCTACAAGGTCGTGGCACTCACGCGCCTGGTCTGCCCCGAGGCGAACATCCCGAGCACGACGGCACTTGCCACGATCAACAAGATCGACGGGCGCGAGCAGGGGCTGCAACGCGGCGCCAACATCGTCATGCCCAACCTCACGCCGCCTGAGTACCGCGTGCGCTACGAGATCTACCCCGACAAGGCCTGCGTGAACGAGACCGCCGAGATGTGCCGCGGCTGCCTGCAGGG
>CAZFJE010000025.1:0-25503 GCA_964519555.1 uncultured Thermoleophilia bacterium | reverse complement strand
CCTACCTCATCCTCAAGCTGATCAACGTCTTCGACCCGATCCGCGTGCCCGACTCCGTCGAGCTCAAGGGTCTCGACGCGGCCGAGTTCGGCGAATCCGCATACGACCTGATCTAAAGGTCGCGTAACGCACGGGCTGCGCAGCCCGGCGGTCGGCCTGTTTTGGGCCCGGCCGCGCCACATCCGCGCCGTGCGAACGAGCCGCCTCTGGGGGCGGGGCGAAAGCCTTGCAGGCTTTCGCCCCGCCCCTCGTTTTGCAGCAAAAACGTACTGGTCGACGCTACCCGATGTGACCGATCCGCGGGTTGGCCGAAGTGTCGCGCACGAACAGGGTCATGAGTGGCCATTCCGCGAGGAGGAGCGCCGTCATGAACCACATCAGCCCGGGCGACACAGCGTTCGTCGTACTCTGCGCGGCGCCGGTGGCGATCCTGAAGGTCGTCGCCCTGGTCGCCAGCGTCCAGCTGTCCCACCAGGTGCAGCTCACAAGGGCCTCGACGAGGAGATCCACGGCGAGAGCGCTTACGACCTCGTCCAGCGCGTGATCGGCGCGGGCGGGGGGCGCGGGCGGGGGCGCGGGCGGCGCCCCCCGCCCGCAGCGCGGCCGTCAGGCCTTGTGCAGAAACACCGTGGCCAGCGTGCGGCTCGTGTCGAGCGTGACCGGCACGGTCGCCGATTCGTAGCCCTCGGCGTGCAGTGTGACGACGTAGTCCTTGCCCGGCTCGAGCCGGTCGACCACGAACTCGCCGTAGTTGTTGGTCGCGGCGTCGGCCACGATCACTCCGTCGAGCGAGACGACCGCCGTGACGCCCGCGGCGCACTCGTCGGTGTCCTTGTCGGCCACGCTGCCGGCCACGAAGGCCGTCGTCCACAGGTGAAGGTTCTTGTAGTAGACGCGCGGATGAGTGCCCAGCTCGGCGTGCAGCGTCTCAAGCTCGCCGCGTTCGACGATCTCGGCCATCTCGGCGTCGTCGCCCAGCACCAGCTTGATGGCGTCGGTCGGGCAGACCTGCGAGCAGCGCGTGTCTTGCCAGCCCGAGTCGACCAGGTGAGCGCAGCCGTTGCACTTCTGGGCGAGCTTGCTCTCGTCGTTCCAGTAGATGACCCCGTACGGGCACGAACCGACGATCTCCTCGCGGCCCCGCGCCTTGACGGGGTCGATGATGACGAGGCCGTCGGGGCGTTTGTAGACGGCGCCGTCGGCGGTGAGGCAGGGGGCGTCGTCGCAGTGCTGGCAGGGCTTGGGCAGGTAGGCGACCTGGGTGAGCGGGTACTGGCCGCGCTCCTTACGCTCGATGTTCATCCAGCGGTGCCCGTGCCAGGGCTGCGCCGCGGCCGTGGGCGGAAAGTCGTTGCCGACGAACTCGTCCTTGTCGGCCAGAAAGCAGTCGTTGCAGTCGTGGCAGCGGGCGACGTCGATGATCATGTTCCACTGCTTCATGTGGCCTCGCCCTCCCACTTCTCGACCTCGATCAGACACGAGTCGTTGGCCATCGCCGTCGACGTGGGCGTGATGAACCGCTTGCTCGTCAGAAGGTTCACGCAGCCCGCCATGTCGGGCGACGCGCCCGGCTCGCCGACCGGCAGGTAGTCGGCGCACGACTCGTTGGCATGGACTGTGCCGGGCGCCAGACGCTCGGTGAGCTGCGCGCAGAGAATGACGGAGCCGCGCTCATTGAAGGCGCGCACGAGGTCGCCGTCGGCGATGCCCCGCGCCCGCGCGTCGGCTGGGGTCAGGCGGATGAGCCAGTAGGAGTGACCGTCGTCGTTGAGCACGCGATGGTCTTTGACGTCGTTCACCCAGCTCTCTTTGGCATCGCCCATGGTGTGAAAGCTGAAGCGCGGGGGCGGCGAGATCAGTTGCAGGGGGTACGCGCCGTAGAGCTCGTCGGTGTGGTGGCCCTCCCAGCTTGCGATGAACTGGGGACCCATCGCCGGGCGCTCGGGGTCGACCACGTCGCGTGACAGGCGGGTGAGCGCCGAGCTCACGAACTCGATCTTGCCCGAGGCGGTCTGCAGGCCTCGCAGGCCCTCGGTGTCGCCGGGCGGCGGACCCCAGTCCGGGGTGTCGCGCTTGCGACCCTCGGCGAACCAGCGCATGGCCGGCGTCGAGACGTAGTCGGCGGGCAGGGGCACGACGAAGTATCCCTTGCGCTCGAACTCCTCCCAGGTGATGTGCTTGGGCAGGTCGGTGGCCGCGAAATACAGCCGGCACCAGTCGTACTCGTCGCGGCCGCCGTCGGTGAAGAGGTCGCCGATGCCCATGCGCCCGGCCACCGCGGCGAAGATGTCGTAGTCGGACTTGCTCTGGCCGAGCGGTTCGATGCACTTCTGCTGAAAGACGATCATGCGGTGGTTGGTCTGCGTGTGGCTGTCGGGGACGTAGCCCGAGCAGTTCGCGAACTCACTGATGTCGTAACGCTCGAAGTTGGTGCAGGCCGGCAAGATGACGTCGGCAAAGCGCGTCTCGCCCTCGAACCAGACGCTCTGGTTCACGACGAACGGCACGTTGCCCTCGCGGTAGGCCTTCACGTAGCGGTTGGTCTGCTGCATGGTGCCGATGAAGGAGCCGCCGTAGCGCCAGTACATGCTGACGTGGCCGTGACCGGGCGCGGGGTACTGGTACTTCTGCATCTGGCTCTCGATCGACGAGCCGCAGAGGCCCTTGCCGCGCCACTCGAACGACTCGTGCATCATGGCTTCGGGAATGCGTAGCCGCGGGATGGCCTGCCCCTCGGTCGTGTCGTGGGCGTTGGCCGTGGAGTGCGAGCCCGAGCCCGGCGCGAACATGCGGTACTGCCAGCGGTAGGCGGCAGCCGACTTGTCGGGGTCACCCGAGATGCCGCCCTCGGCGTACCCGGGAAAGACGAACGATGAGTCCGACGGCGCCCCCTGCGAGGTGCCCCAGAGGTTGCTGCCCGGCTTGCCGTAGCCCTGCATGGCGGCCAGTGCCACCATGGTGCGGGCCCACTCGTTGCCCGTGGCGCAGCGGCAGGCGCCGCCCCAGCCGCTCAGGCCGCCGGCGGCCAGCATGGTCTTCTTGGCGCCCCACTCGCGGGCCAGGGCACGAATCTCGCGGGCAGGAACGCTGCACTCGGATTCGGCCCACGCCGGCGTCTTGGGCACGTTGTCGGAGGCGCCGAGCACGTAGTCGCGCCATTCGTCGAAGCCGGTGGTGCGCTCGGCGATGTACTCCTTGTCGTAGGTGCCCTCGGCCAGCCAGGTGTGGGCGATCGCAAGACCGAAGGCCACATCGGTGCCCGGACGCGGCGCGAACCACTTGTCGGAAAACAGGCCGGCGGTGTGGTTGAAGTAGGGATCGACGAACACCATCTTGATCCCCAGCTCTTTCATCCAGAAGCGGCGGCTGGTGCTCTCGAAGGCCGCATGGATGCCGCCGGTGGTCTCGGGGTCGGCCGCCCAGAAAACGACCATCTCGGAGTGCTTGAGGGCGTCTTCGAGCAGGTCATACTGCTCGGGAACGCCCATGCGATGACTGTTGCCCCACATGGGGATGGCGCCCCAGTGCCAGCCCTCCGAGCCGTCGGGGTCGGGCGCCGCACGGGAGAAGCCCATGAGGTTCAGAAAGCGGTCGTAGGCGCTGTGGTGGTAGCCGACGTTGCCCCACAGGTGATGCGAGCCGGCCGTCGTCAGGATCGAGCCCGGGCCCTCTTCGTGCCGGCAGCGGGTGATCTCGTCGGCCACGATGTCGAGCGCCTCGTCCCACGAGATCGGCTCGTAACCCGAGACGCCGCGGTGCTGCGTGTTGCGTTCGCCCCGGTGGTCGAAGTCGACCCGCTTGAGCGGCGTCATGATGCGCTTGGGCGAGTAGACCAGCGAGCGCTGCGCCTGGGCGTGCGGCGCCAGGGTCGTCTTGCGCGGCGAGGTGAACGAGCGCCCGCGCGCCTCGATCGTCCAGTCGCCTTTGTCGTCTTGATCGAGCTCGATGGGGGTCATGCGGATGATCCTGCCGTCCTGCACGTCGACGAAGACGGGGCCTCCCGCCGTGCCGTTGGTCAGTCTCTCGACTTCTCCCATACCCCCTCGACCTCCGCCTGATCGTTTCGCCCTGACTGGAGCCGTCCCCGCGAGCGGGGACGGCCGCCGCGACACGCGCTTCACGACGCGGACCTGCCGGCCCACAGTACGCTATCGGCGCCGTCGGCGCTGTTCAAGCTACGCCCCGCAGCGAACGCGGTAGACTAGCGCGATGAACGAGCAGCCAGACGATCGCCCTCCGAGTCGGGCTCACCCGCCGATCATAAGCGTGATCGGCAGGTCGGGCAGCGGCAAGACCATGCTCATCGAGCGGCTGATACCGGAGCTTGCAAGGCTGGGCTTGCGCGTGGCCACAGTCAAGCGCAGCCCCCGTTTCGACATAGACGTGCCGGGCAAGGACTCGTGGCGCCACGGCCGCGCCGGCGCCGCTGCCTATGTCGTCGCGTCCGCCACCCAGCTCGCCTTCGTAGAGACCACGCCGGCGCCGGCCACCGGCGAAGCGGGACGGCCGACGCCGCTCGCGCCGCGCCTCACGGACATCGCGGCGCGTTTCTTCGGCAGCGGCATCGACCTCGTGCTGCACGAAGGCCACCGCCGCGAAGCGCCCCCCGCGATCGAGGTCTTCCGCCTGGCGGCCGGCCACGACGGTCCGCTGTGCGGGCCCGGAGAGTCGCTTGCCTTGGTCACGGACGCGCCCCTCGAGCACGAGCGGCGCTTCGCCCTCGACGACACAGCCGGGCTCGCCCGGTTCCTGGTCGCGCGGCTCGAGCTCGCGCCCCCTGAGTAGCCCCCCGGCGGTTCGGGGCTGACGCTCCACGAGTAGCCCCGCGCCCGGGCGCTGCGCCCGCCGGTGCGCCCGCGCCCGCGATTGACGATGCGGCGCGACCTCTGATAGCGTCACCGTGCTTACTTGGAGTCCTTCTCCAAGCCCTCCGCCCTACGGCACCACGCTAGGGGCGCCGGGCCGTACCATGGACAGACCATGGGGCGATGCGCGTCGCGCACCGTCGTGGGCCCGCGGTGGAAACGCCCGGACCTCCTCGTGTTTGGAAAGGAGCGAGGGACTTGGGCGCATCCGTGCTTCAGCACGACCATCGGGCTGCTCCGCGTGAGGAGTCCTCATGAACCGCAAGCCTCTTGCCGGGGCCGTCGGCGCGGTGGCGCTCGCCGCGTCGCTGACGCTGCTCACCGTCGCCGCCCTGATCGCGCTGACCGGTTGCGGCTCGTCGGGATCAAGCTCGGCGGCAAGCCCGACAGCGAGCTCGACCAAGCTCACCGTCTTCGCCGCCGCGTCGCTGAACAAGGTGTTCCCGCAGATCGCGGCGGCGTTCCAGCAGTCCCATGCCGGAGTCACGTTCACCTTCAACTTCGCCGGCACCGACACGCTGACCACGCAGATCGAGCAAGGCGCGCCGGCCGACGTGTTCGCCGGGGCCAGCACCAAATACGGCGATGAGCTCTCCGGCAAAGGCCTGATCGACTCACCCCGGACCTTCGCCACCAATGCGCTGGTCGTCGTCGTGCCGGCCGCGAACCCCGCCCACATCACTTCGCTGCGCGACCTCACCAAACCCGGCGTGAAGCTCGTCATCGGCGACGCCACCGTGCCGATCGGCGCCTATACCCGCAAGGTGCTGGCCAACCTCGACGCCGTCTACGGCGCGTCCTACTCGGCCAAAGTGACGAAGAACGTCGTCTCAGAGGCGCTCGACGCGACGTCGATCCTCACCAGCGCCTCCCTGGGCAACGCCGACGCCGGCTTTGTGTACGTGACCGACGCCAGGAGCGCCGGCGACCACGTCAAGACGATCGCCCTGCCGGCGGCGGCTCAGGCCATCGCCAGTTACCCCATCGGCGTGGTCACGGCCTCGAAGAACGCCATCGTGGCACGGCAGTTCGCGACCTTCGTCCTGGGGCCCCAGGCGCAGGCCATCCTCAAGTCCGCCGGGTTCGGACCGCCGTCGCAGTAGGTCGCCGCGCGTACGGCCACCGACGGGCGGATCGGGCTACCGACCACCGGCCGTCCGGCGGTCGGTAGCCCGATCCTTGGGTGAGGTGACATGGTACGGTCCGATTGTCGGTCGTCGAACGGGGGAGCGGGCGTCGTGCAGGTCGGTCTCGGGAGGCGAGCGCGCCGGGCCCGGCGCTCGGTGCGGCACGCGCCGCTCGGCTTTGTGCCGCTGGCCGCCCTCGCCGTGCTGTTCCTCGCCCTGCCGGTCGTCGGGCTGGTCGTGCGCGCGCCGTGGCGCGAGCTTCCAGCCGACCTCACCGCCCCGGGGGTCCTGACCGCCCTGCGGCTCTCGCTGATCTGTTCGGTGAGCGCCGTGGCTGTGTCGTGCGCGGTCGGCGTGCCGCTCGCCTGGCTGCTCGCCAGGGTGCCGTTTCCGGGGCGCCGGCTGGTGCGCGCGCTCGTCATCTTGCCCATGGTGCTGCCCCCCGTGGTGGGCGGCGTCGCGCTGCTGCTGGCCTTTGGTCGCTACGGCCTGGTCGGACAGTGGCTCGATCGCGCTTTCGGCGTCACCCTCCCTTTCACGACGACGGCGACGATCATGGCCGAGACGTTCGTCGCCATGCCGTTCCTGGTGATCACGGTCGAAGCCGGCCTGCGCTCGCTGGGCCAGCGCTACGAAGACGCCGCGGCTACCCTGGGGGCGGGCCGCTGGACCACCTTCCGACGCGTCACCCTGCCGCTGATCGCGCCGTCGCTGGGCGCCGGCGCCGCCCTGTGCTGGGCGCGCGCCTTGGGCGAGTTCGGCGCCACCATCACCTTTGCCGGCAACCTGCCGGGCAGCACGCAGACCCTGCCGCTGGCCGTCTACGTCGCGCTGCAGAACAACGTGGGCGGCGCCATCGCGCTCAGTCTCATCTTGCTGCTCGTCTCGCTCGCCGTGCTGGTCGCCCTGCGCGGCCACTGGTTCGGCAGCCGATGAGCGGCGCCGCCCGGCTTGACCTGCCGCAAGCGCGGCGCCGCGCCACCCTCGCAGGGCCAGACGCGTGAGCCTGCAGGCACACATCGCCTTGCGCATCGGCAGCCTCGACGTCGATGCGGAGCTCACGGCGGCGGGCTGCGAGGTCGTCGGTCTGCTCGGTCCCAACGCGGCCGGCAAGACCACGCTGCTGCGCGCCCTGGCCGGGCTGAGCCCTCTGCGAGACTCTCGTGTCGTGCTCGACGGCGAGGTGCTCGACGACACCGCGACGGGCGTCCGCGTGCCGCCGGAGCGACGTCGCATCGGGCTCGTCTTTCAGGACTATCTGCTGTTCCCGCACCTTTCGGCACTCGAGAACGTGGCCTTCGGGCTGCGCGCCCGCGGCGTGTCGCGCAGCGACGCGCGGCGGCAGGCGGCCGAGTGGCTCGCGCGGCTCGGTCTCGCCGAACAGCGAGACGCCCGGCCCAAGGCGCTGTCGGGCGGCCAGGCGCAGCGCGTGGCGCTGGCGCGCGCGCTGGTGACCGACCCCAGCCTGCTGCTGCTGGACGAGCCGCTGGCCGCGCTCGACGCCGGCGCGCGCGCCGAGCTGCGCCGCGAGCTGCGCCGCCATCTCGCCACGTTCGCGGGCAGCTGTCTGCTGGTCACCCACGACCCGCTCGAGGCGATGACCCTGGCCGACAGGCTCACCGTCCTCGAAGACGGGCGCATCACCCAGACCGGCACGCCCGAGCAGGTGCGCGCCCACCCCCGTTCGCGCTACGTCGCCGAGCTCGTCGGGCTCAACCTCTTCCGCGGACGTGTCACCGACGGCGTGGTCGAGCTGTCCGGCGGCGAGGAGCTCGTCGCCGTCGACGACGACCACCTCGCGGGCGAGGCCTTCGCGGCCGTCCACCCGCGGGCGGTCGCGCTCTACCGCGAACGCCCGCAAGGCTCCCCGCGCAACGTCTGGCTCGGTACGGCCGAGGGGCTTGAGGTCGCCGGCGATCGCGTGCGCGTGCAGATCTCCGGCCCCGTACCGCTCGTGGCCGAGGTCACTCCGGCGGCGGTGAGCGCGCTGCACCTGGACGACGGCGGGCCGGTCTGGGCCTCCGTGAAGGCCACCGAAGTCGTCGTATACCCGGCCTGACACCCGGGCAGTCCACCGGCGGCCCATGGCCGCCCGAGCCGGCTCCCTGCTAGAATGGCGACAAGGAGCCGCTCCGCGTCGCAACCCCGGAACGAGGAGGATCGTCGATGGCCAAAGTCCGTGTCAGACTGCCGCTCGGCGTCACCCACCCCCACCCCCAGAGAGACCTTGAATGCGAAGGGGCGACGGTCGAAGATGTGGTCAAGGCCGCCATCGCCGCCGAGCCGCGCCTTGAACCGCGCATCTACAAAGACGGCAAGTTGTACGTAGGTATCTTCGTCAACGATCGCAACATGCGCAATCTGGGGGGGTTTACGATGCCCGTCGCCGACGGCGACGTGATTCGCATCGTGCCGCCGATCGCCGGCGGATAACGCCCGTCGCAGCCGACGGCCGGCTCAGGCCGAGGTATCCAAGGGGGGGTTCATGGAGGACTTGCTCAGGATCGACCTCACCACCCGCACCGTGACCTGCAACACCATCGCGCCCGACCTCATCAGCGACTACATCGGCGGCAAGGGTATCGGCACTCACTACCTGCTCTCCGAGGTGGGTCCCGACGTCGCACCGCTCAGCCCCGCAAACAAGCTCATCTTCGTCAACGGGCCTATCACCGGCACCACCATGTTCGGGGGCAATCGCTACGGCCTGCACTTTCTCTCGCCGCTGACCGGCGGCTACGGCGAGTGCACCTCGGGCGGCCAGGTCGCGCCGCAGTTCGCGCGCACCGGCTTTCGCGTGGTGATCATCGAGGGCGCGGCCGACGCGCCCGTCTACCTCGAGATCTCCGAGAACGGCGCGCAGATCCACCCCGCCGACGGGCTGTGGGGCCTTGACACCTACGAGGCTGAAGCGGCCATCGTGGCGCGCCACAGGGAGCGCTGGCCGCACGCCCAGGCCTGTGTCATCGGCCCAGCCGGCGAACGACTGGTGCGCTTTGCCTGCATCGAGAACAACAAGTGGCACAGCCTCGGTCGCGGGGGCTCGGGCGCCGTGATGGGCTCAAAGAAGCTCAAGGGCATCGTGTTCCACGGCGACCGCAAAGTCGAGGCGGCGCGCCCCGACAAATTCAAGGCGCTCGTCAAAGACCTGGCGGCACGCGCCAAAGACGATCCCGCGGTGGCAGCCTACCGACGCGGTGGCACCGTCAACATGGTGCGCCTCATCAACGGCGTCAACGCCTTCCCGACCCGTTACTGGCGCAAGGGCCACCTCGACGATTTCGAGCCCTTGACCACCGAGACGATGATCGAGAAGCACCTCGAGCACAACGGCGTCTGTCCGCCCTGCCTGCTGCAGTGCATCAAGCACAACGTGATCCGTGAAGGGCCGCATGCCGGCCTCGAGATAGACGGTCCCGAGTACGAGACGCTGTACGTGTTCGGTGGCCTCTGCGAGATCGTCGACTTCGGCCAGGTCATGCACTTGAACGACATCTGCGATCGGCTCGGCGCCGACACGATGACGGCCGGAAACCTCTGCGCGCTGGCGATCGAAGCCTCGCGGCGGGGTCTCATCGACCTGCAGCTCGACTTCGGCGACGCCGACGGCGTCGCCGCCTTTCTCGAGTCGATGTGTCTGCGCGACAGCGCCTTGGGGGACCTGTTCGCCGAAGGCGTGCTCACGGTCGAACGTGAACTCGGCCTCGAGGGCGTGGCCGTCCATGTCAAAGGCATGGAGCCGGCCGGCTACGACCCACGCGCGCTCAAGGGCATGGGGCTGGGGTTCGTCGCCACCGCGCGCGGCGCCTGTCACCTGAGGGCTACGTTCTACAAGGCCGAGCTTGCGGGATTCAGCGACCCGCAGGTGGTCGAAGGCAAGGCGGCGACCTATGTCGACTGGGAAGACCGCCTGTGCATCATGGACACGCTGATCTTCTGCCGCTTCTACCGCGACCTCGTGCCCTGGCCGTTCATCACGGCCGTCGTCAACGCCGCCCTGGGGACCGACTACTCGAGCGACGACCTGCACGCGGTCGCCAACCGCATCATCACCGAGTCGCACCGCTTCAACGAGGCGCGCGGCTTCACGGCAGCAACCAAGGAGAGGTTGCCGTCGTGGCTCACACAGCGCGCCACCGACGACGACCTCCATCAGACGCTCGACCAGGGCCAGATGGACCTCATGCTCCACGAGTACTACGGGCTGCGCGGCTGGGGAGAGCCCGTGCTCGAGGCGACCGTCGGGTCCGGCCGGCCCTAACCGTCCCGCACCAGGACCTAGCCGCCGATGTAGCGAGCGTAGACCGACTTGGCGACCGCCGGGTCGGCGGTGCCGCCGATGATGGCGCGCCCGTCGGCGAAGACGGTCAGATGCCACGAGTCGATGTCGGCACGCAGCAGAAAGCGGTTTCGTTTGATGACGCCGAGCGGCGTGAGGCGCGCGGCGAGCGCATCGAGGTCGAGCGTCGTGCCGGCCGGCCCGCGCACCTGCACGGCGTCGCGGCCACACAGCAACCAGGCCTGTGAGCCCTCGCGCCCGTCGAGGTAGTCGAAACGGCGCTGCCCGCAGCACGGGCACTGGGGGTCGGCGTCGGGCAGTGGGACCTCGTCGTAGCTGTTCTCCCAGACGTCGAACATGGTGATCTTGTGGCTGAGCGCGGCGCGGCGCCCCGCTGCGAGTTTCAGCGCCTCGGCCGCCTGCAGCGAGGCCACAATGCCGACGATCGGGCCCAGCACGCCCGTCGTGTCGCAGGTCGGCGTGAACCCCGGCGGCGGCGCGTCTGCGAACAGGCAGCGCAAGCAGGCGGTCTCGCCGGGCAAGATGGTGAAGGTGACGCCATACGAGGACACGCAGGCGCCGTAGACCCAGGGCGTGCCGGTCTTGACCGCGTAGTCGTTCAACAGGTAGCGCGCGTCGAAGTTGTCGGTGGCGTCGAGGATGAGGTCGACGCCACCGAGCAGCCGGGCTGCGCTCCCGTGGTTCAGGTCGTCGACCAGGCCCTCGATCTCTACCTTCGAGTTGACCAGCCGCAGTGCCCGGGCGGCCGCGATCGCCTTGGGCTGCATGGTGCGCGCGTCGTCTTCGGTGTACAGGAGCTGGCGCTGCAGATTGCTCTCTTCGACGAAGTCGCGGTCGATCAGACGCACGGCGCCAACGCCGGCGCGCACCAGCAGCATGGCCTGCAGCGAGCCCAGACCGCCGCAGCCGACGACGGCCACGCGCGCCTTCATGAGTGCCTGCTGGCCCTCGGCGCCCAAGCCGCCGAAGAGGACCTGCCGCGAGTATCTGTCGGGGATGGACCCCGGCGCCACCGAGGCTCCCCTACTCAGCCGGCACCGGTCGAACGTCGGCCTTGTCGATCTTGAGATCGACGGCCAGCACGTGTGGGTTCTGGCAGAAGACGATGCACTGCGGCGTGCCGTCGCACAGATCGCACTTGAAGGCGACCTTACGCTCGGGATGCTCGTGGATCACGCCGTACGGGCAAGCGTCGTAGCAGTCGCCGCAGTTCGTGCACTTTTCCTCATCGACGATCAGCGCTTGGCCCTCTGCAAGCCCTTCGAACCTGGCGGCGCTGTCGAAGGCGCCGTCGAGCTTGAGGGGGACCGCCCGGGTCGTGATGGCGCCGTTGGGACAGGCCTCCTGGCACTTCGCGCAGGCGGTCTGCAGGCAGGTGAAGCCCTTGATGTCAGTGGTGGTGGGGTTGCACTCGGAGCGCAGCCGGGCCACCGACGGCCGGAAGGCGCCCTCGTGATACAGCGAGCAGGCCAGCTCGCACATGTGGCAGGCGGTGCACTTCTTGCGTGAGATCATGACGTGTGGCATGGCGTCTCCCTATCCTTTCAGTGCCGCCTACAGGCGAACGTCGACGCCGAGCTCGTGGAGCTTCGCCTCGGTGGGGACGCCATCGGCGTCCCAGCCGCGCAGTTCGTAGTAGCGCCGCAGCGACTCGGTCCAGGTCGCCTCGCCGATGGCCTGGCCGGCCGAGGGCCCACTCGTGTGAGCGGACTCCTCGCTGTAGAGCTTCGTGGGCAGCGTGTCGGCTTCGACGCCTTCACGCAGGTTGAACAAACGGCCGAGGTTCCAGACGCGCTCGCCTATGAGCATGATCTCGTCGTCGGACAGCGCCCGGTGGTACAGGTGCGTGAGCATCTGCGAGACCTGAGTGGGATTGACGGCCCAGAAGTCGCACCAGATGCCGCAGAACTTGATCGAGCTGAAGTTCTGGCTGATGAAGTCGGGCGGGCGGTTGCTGATCGCGCCCTCGACCTTGCCCTCCATGGTGGCGGCCGGCACGGCGCCCGAGAGGATCTCGTCGGCCACCGAGTAGGTGCGCATGTGGCAGCCACCGCGGTCTGAGGTGGCGTAGCTGATGCTCATGCCGAAGGCGCCTCGTGGGTCGTAGCCGGGCATCTCGAGGTTCTTGACCTCCATCGACAGCTCGGGCGCGCCGTACTTCTCGCACAGCTTGCGCACGCCGAGGGCGAGCTCCGCGCCGACGCCTTCTCTGCGGGCGATCAGGCCGGGCAGCTGCACGTACGTCTCGCCCTCACCGAAGCGCACGCCGAAGTCGTGGAGGCCCTTCTCGGTCATATCCATGGCGAGACCGATCACGGTGCCCGACGAGATGGTGTCGAGCCCCCACTGGTCGCACTCTTCGTTGAACTTCATGAGCGCGTCGATGTCGTCGATGCCGCAGTTGGGGCCGCCCAAGGCGATCGTCTCGTACTCGGGACCCTCGCCCATGACCTTGACGCCGTGCCAAGTGGCCGCGTGAACGTTGCGACAACCGATGGCGCACTGGTAGCAGGCGCGCTTCTTCACGCGGATCTTCTGGAAGGACTCGGAGTTGAGGTTCTTGGCGCCCTCGAAATAGCCCTCGGACCAGTTGCGCGTGGGCATGGCGCCGGCGCCGTTGACGAGGTCGACCAGGATCGGCGTGCCTTCTTCGTGAGCCCAGAGGTTGTCGTCGGTCAGCACGAACTCGCGATGGACGCGTTCCATGTCGGCGAGGAACGCCCTGGGGTCGCCGACCGTCACGCTGCCGGTGCCGCGCACGGCGATGGCCTTGATGTTCTTGGAACCCATCAGGGCGCCGTGACCGCCCCGGCCGGCCTTGTGGTACTGGTCGGTCGACAGGCAGGCCCAGGGGTTGAGGGTCTCGCCGGCAGGGCCTATGGAGAGCGTCTTGGCTTCGGGGTCGAAGTCGTCGCGCATGGCCTGCTCGATCTCAGAGGTCTTCATGCCCCAGTACGTCGACTCGGCGGGCACGAACTCGACGACCTCGTTGCGGATGGTGACGACCGTGGGCTTCGCCGCCTTGCCGACGATGATGATCGCGTCATAGCCGGCGAACTTCATCTCGGGAGCGAACGAGCCGCCCACGTAGCTGTCGTTCAGAATGCCCGTGACGGGGCTCTTGGCACCGACCACCAGGCGAGAGGTCGTCGACAGGTTGGTGCCGGCAAACGGCCCAGTCATAAGGAACAGCGGGTTCTCGGGCGACCAGGGGTCGACCCCGACCGGCACGTACTCCCACATGTAGCGAAACAGGAGACCCTTGCCGCCCACGTACAGCGCGGCCCAGTCCATGTTCAGGGGCTCGACCGCCACGCTTTGCGCGGTCATGTCGATCCTCAGCACGTTGCCCGTATAGAAATCCACCCGGCCCCCCTCTGGATTGCTCGCCGCGCCGACGGCCATGACCACCACGAGTGCGTCGTCTGCGGACTTGGCCTGAGGCGGTCACAGTCGTGTGGCCACCGTCGCCGAGCCTACACTACTTCAGCAGGTGGGCGCACTCCCCGGACTGTCCACCCGAGGGCCCTCTCGCGCGACATTTCGGGGGGTCTCCTGTGCCCGCAAGTTGCGGGACCGAAGGGCACCCGATCATCCCGCTCGGGGGGCCGCCGGACCTTGGTGCCCGCCGCTCGGCCGGGACTGATCACGCGGCCGACGCTGATACACTCTTGTCTTCTGACGATGGCTGATCGCACCGACAAGCATGTGTCTATCGGCGTGCTGCTCGCCGGGGGCGGCGCGCGCCGCGCCGGCGTCGACAAGCGTTTCCTCGTGCTCGAGGGGCGCACGCTGCTGCAGCGCAACCTCGCCTTCTTGCACGACCTCTTCCCCACCGTGGTGCTCTCGCTGGCGCCGGGCCACCAGTTCGACCTGGGAGACGCCGCCGCCCTCGGCGAGACTGTGATCGTCAACGACGACTGGCCGAGCTCGTCGCCGCTGGCCGGTATCGCTACGGTGCTCGCCCGCTATCGGGCGCCGGTGTTCACCTTGGCGGTCGACATGGCCTTCCCCAGCCGCGCGGCGAGCGCCCGGGTGCTGTCCGCGTTCCCCGGCCACGATGCCGCCGTACCGGCCGTCGGGCGTCACTTCCAACCGCTCTTTGCCGTCTACGGCCCGGGTTGTCTTGGGCCCATGACGGCCATGCTCGAAGCCGGACAGCAGCGCATCATCGACGCCTACCACGCGATCGACCTCGCCCCCGTCGCGTTCGAAAGCGACGGGCCCTTCCACAGCATCAACACGATGGACGAGTACGGCGAGGCGCGCGACCTGTCCGGATCGGCCGATACCGGGCCGGGCGACGCCGCGCCCGGCGCCGAAGCACGCCCGGCGCCCGAGACCGCGAGCGCCCTCGCGGCGCCCGACGCCGGCCCGGCACTGGTGGCCGTTGTGGGCAAGAGCGACTCGGGCAAGACCACGCTGATCGAGAAGCTCGTGCCTGAACTGGTGCGACTCGGACTCAAGGTAGGCACCGTCAAGCACGACGCGCACAGCTTCGAGATCGACCACCCCGGCAAGGACACCTGGCGCCACGGCCAGGCGGGAGCCCAGGCCTACGTGATCGCCTCGCCCGAGCGCCTCGCCTACATCACCCGGCTCGACGGCGAGGTGCCGCTGGCCACGATCGCGCGGCGCTACTTCGCCGGCTTCGATCTGGTGGTCGCCGAAGGCTACAAACGCACCGCGCCGCACCGCGTCGAGATCTTCCGCGCCGCGGCCGGCCACGAGGCGCCGCTCTGCGGCCCCGGCGAGGCCCTCGCCCTGGTCACCGATTCGCCGTTGCCCCACGACCACCGCTTTGGGCTCGACGAGGCGCGCGACACGGCCCGCTTTCTGGCCATGCGCCTCGACACGCTGCGCCACTACTGAGGCCTCGGCCGTTCGGGGCGGGCGGCGACCAGGCCGACGACGACCCCGCAGGCAAAGCGCCGCCGCGCCGCGACGGCGAAGCCGGCGCGGCGCAGGTGCGCGGCCACGTGGTCGGCGCTGCCCAGGGCGCGTGTCGAGGCGGTGAGGACCTCGTAGAGCGCGGCGTGCCCGGCAAGGACCGCGCCCAGCCGCGGCGCCACCTCGAAGAAGTACAGGCCGGCCGCCGCCCCCAGCGGGTCGCGCGGCGGACGCACCGCCTCGACCACCACCAGCCGCCCACCGGGGACCAGCAGCTCGCGCAGCAGCCGCAGCAGGGCGCCGGGATCGGCGAAGTAGCGCAGCCCGAAGCCCAGCGTGATGGCCTCGAAGGGCCCGCCGAGCGTGGCGACCGCTTCCGCGCTCGCCAGATCGGCGACGACCGTACGCAACGGCAGCCCGGCTGCCGCCAGACGGTCCCGGGCCACGGCCAGCATGCCCGGCGCCGCGTCGACGGCCGTCACGGCCGCCCCACGGCGCGCCAGATCGAGCGTGAGCAGGCCGGTGCCGGCGCAGGCGTCAAGCACGCGGGGCGGCCAGTACGACGGGCCGCCCGGCGGCGAGGTCTGCGCTCCGCCGCGCGGCGGCGCTTCCCGCAGGCCTCCGGACGGCGGCGCTTCTGCCCGGCCCTGCGACGGCGTCTGCGGTATCGCCTGCCGCGCGGCCCAGCGCCGCCAGAGCGCGTCGAGACCCAAGGTGATGACCGTGTTGACGCGGTCGTAGGTCGCCGCGTTGCGGTCGAACAGCGCGGCGACGTGCGCCGGATCTCGGTCGGGAGTCGCGTGCGACGCGCCCCGAGCGCCGCGCGCACTATCGCGTGTGCCGTCGTCGTGCACTAGAGGCCGCCGAGCGCCAGGCCCACGAGCGCCGCAAGCAGAACGAGGTCGGGATAGAGGCTGCCGTGGTTGAAGAACGAGGCCGCCTGGGCCGGCGTGGGCCGGCGCAGCAGCTCGACCGCCGGCCAGGCCAGCGACCAGACGCCGAGCGCCAGCGCCAGCGCGACCGCCACGGGGGGCATGGGCAGCAGCGCCGCCGCGACCAGGCAGGCGACGGCGACCGCCGCCGCGGCGCGCGCGGCGACCGCCTCGCCGTACACGCTGGCGATGGTGCGGATGCCCACGGAGCCGTCGCTTTCGAGATCGCTCAGGTCGTTGACGATGTTGCGCCCGCCGACCTCCCAACAGGCCAGAAAGACGAACACGGTGAGGGCGCTCCAGCGCAGCGGCGCCACCGCGACCCAGCCGGCGAGACCGCCAAAGCCGACCATGACGCCCGACAGGACGGTCTTCCAGTGCGTGACGGCGCGCAGCGCGCAGTAGACGAACTGGGTCGCCACGGCGGCAGCGAAGAACAGCAGCGAGAGCGGGTTGAGGAGCGCCGTGCCCACGACGGCCACGGCGGCGAGGCCCGCGACCCACGCCACCGAGACCCGCAGGCTGAGGACGCCACGCGCCAGCGGGTGACGCATGAAGGTGGTATCGATGTCGTGGTGGGGCACCGCCGACTTGCCGGCCGACAGCGAGCGCGCGTCGACCTTACGGTCGAGCAGGTCGTTCAGGGCGTAGAGCGCAAACGAGGCCGCGCAGGCCGCCGGCAGGCCGATGGCGATAGCCCGCCATGCGGGCAGGCTGCCAAGTGCCAGCACCGCCCCGAGCGCCGGCTGGGCGACAGTGAGCAGAGCCTGCTTGCCGCGTGAGAAGTCGAAGATCGCGGCCGGCAGCCCCAGGCCCACGCGCGGCGCGCCCTTGTGATGCGCGTCACCGGTCGAGTCGCCTCGCAGCAGAAGACCGCGAGGGGGGACACCGCCGGGCAAGCCGACCTGATGGGCTGCGTCGAGAGGCCGCTCGTCACCCGTCGGCCCCACGCCGTTCACCGTTGCCGGCCGCCCCGGTCGCTCGAGCACCGCTCCGTCCCCCTGACCAAAAGACGATCGTCGCCACCGCCATGCCCTGACACTCGGACCACGGTGCCTGGGTTGCTACCCTGAGGGGTGTCAAACAACACTCTCCGATCGATGCGCCAGGCCGACGCGGACTGTTCAGATCGTCGGATTCACGTGAGGCCGTGCGCGGGGGGCACCCCGCGTAGCGCTCAGGAGCACGCAGCCACCGTCCTGCCCAGCCGGAAAGCCTCGAGGTTCAAGTCGACGGTCTTGGCCGGCACAGAGCGACGGATGACGGCCTCCATGGCCTCGGCCGGAAACGGCAGCGCCGCGGCGACCGCGCCCAGCATGACGACGTTGACGGCCTTGACCGTGCCCGCCTGTTTGGCGAGCGCGTTGGCGTCGAGCGCGCGGACGTTGGGCCAGGCGGCGGCGATGCGGGCAGTGATATCGGCCGGGTACTCGGCAAGGCCGGCCGACACGGTGCTCGAGTTCAGGCGTACGGTGCTGTAGACCACAAGACCGCCGGGCCGCAGCCAGTGCAGGTAGCGCGCCGCCTCGACGGCCTCGAACGAGAGCAGCACGTCGACCGTGCCCGGGGTGATGAGCGACGAGTAGACGCGGTCGCCGAAGCGCAGGTGGCCGGTCACGCAGCCGCCGCGCTGGGCCATGCCGTGGACCTCGCTCTGCTTGACGTCGTAGCCCTCGGCCAGGGCGACCCGGCTGAGCACGTAGCTGGCCAGCACGACGCCCTGCCCGCCGACGCCGCTGATCAGGATGTTGAAGGTCGGGCGGGCGCTCATCGGGCTTCCTTTCCGTCGGCGACCCCGGGGCCGGCGATTGCGTGCGTCTTGCAGAGTTGGGCGCAGACGCCGCAGCCGTTGCACACGGCGGCATCGATCGCGACCTTGGCCCTGGCGCCCGTCTCGCCGTTCAGACTGAGGGCGGTGCAGCCGGCGCGCAGACAGGCCTTGCAGCCGGTGCACAGCTCGGAGTCGATGCTCCACCCCTCGCCGCTGATCTTGTACTGCAGCACACAGGGCGCCGAGGCGATGACCACCGACGGCTCGCGCGCCGCGAGCTCCTCGCGCAGCACTGCTTCGGTCTGCCCCACGTCGTAGGGGTCGATCGTGGTGACGCGGCGTATGCCCAGCGCCCGGCACAATGCCGGCAGGTCGACCGCGGGCGCCGCCTGGCCCGACAGCGCGCGACCGGTGCCGGGGTTCTCCTGGCCGCCGGTCATGGCCGTCGTGCGGTTGTCGAGGATGATGGTGAGCACGTCGCTCTGGTTGTAGGCGACGTTCAGCAGGCTGGTCATGCCCGAGTGAAAGAACGTGCTGTCGCCGATGATGGCGATCGCCCGATTGCGAGAGTCGGCCTTCTCGTCGACGACCTTGGCCATGCCGTGCGCCATGCTGATGCCGGCGCCCATGCAGGTGCTGCAGTGCATCGCCTCGAACGGCGGCAGGGCCGCCAGGCTGTAGCAGCCGATGTCGCCCGAAACGAAGGCGCGCATCTTGCGCAGCGCGACGAAGACGCCGCGGTGCGAGCAGCCCGGGCACAGGGTCGGCGGGCGGTCGGGCAGCTCGCCGATGAGCGGCTCGCTTACCGGCAGCAGGGTCTCGTCGACACCGGGCACGCCGGCGGCCGAGAGCGTACGGGCCACCAGGCCGGGGGTGAACTCGCCGCACAGCGGCAGCAGGTCTTTGCCGCCGTCGACCGCGATGCCCAGGAGCCGCAGCTGCTCTTCGAGGAACGGGTCGAGCTCTTCGACCACGTAGAGCTTGTCGACGCGGGCGCGAAACGCGACGAGCAGGCCGCGCGGCAGTGGGTACGTGAGCCCCAGCTTGAGGATGCTGGCCGCCGGGAACGCCTCGCGGGCGTAGCCGTAAGCGGCGCCCGAGGTGACGATGCCCACACGGACGTCGTCGAGCTCGACGCGGTTGAGCGCGCTCGCCTCGGCGTGCGCGGCCAGGTCGAGCAGACGTTGCTCGACGAAGGCGTGCCGAGGCCGCGCGTTGTGCGGCATCATGATGTGCTTGGCGGGGTCGCGGTCGAGCGTGAGGATGGGCGGCGCCGCCGCGCGGCGCTCGCCAAGCTCGACGATGCCCTGTGAGTGCGACGTGCGCGTGGTCGTGCGGAACAGCACCGGCGTGTCGAAGCGCTCGCTCAGCTCATAGGCGGCGCTCAGGCAGGCGCCCATCTCGCCGGCCTCGGCGGCCTCGACCAGGGGCATCTTGGCGAAGCGCGCGTACTGGCGGTTGTCCTGCTCGTCCTGTGAGCTGTGCATGGCCGGGTCGTCGGCCGAGACGACCACAAGGCCGCCTTTGACGCCCACGTGCGAGGCCGAGAAGAACGGGTCGGCGGCCACGTTCAAGCCCACGTGCTTCATGCACACCAGGGCGCGAGCTCCGGCCAGAGAGGCGCCGGTGGCCGCCTCCATGGCGACCTTCTCGTTGGGCGCCCACTCGCAGTACACGTCGTCGTAGCGCGAGAGGGCTTCGAGGATCTCGGTGCTCGGCGTGCCGGGGTAGGCCGAGGCGAAGCGCACGCCCGCCTCCCAGGCGGCGCGGGCGATGGCCTCGTTGCCGGACATGATCTCGCGGGCGGGCGCGACGCGCCCGCCGGCGGCTGGAGTCGTAGGTCGAGTCGCCATGCCTTGTCCTTCTAGTCGTGATCGTGGGGGGAGCCCGCCGCGTGGCGGCGGCGATGGTCGCCGTACCAGGCCAGCCTGTCGAGCGCTTGTGCGGCGGCGCGCGGCGACGGCAGCACGACCGGCGCGTAGCGGCCGTCGCCGGCCAGCACGGCCTGGCGGATCGGCAGGTCGGGCACGTTGATGATGGGTTTGCCGGTGGTCTCCATGAGCGCGGCGGCGCAGCCCAGGAACTCGGTCTCCCAGGGACTGAAGCCGTCGTACTCGCCGGCGCTCTCGGGGCGCTCGTGATCGCCGGTGTTCGACACGCCCAGCACCGAGAGCATGATGACGGCATCGACGGCATCGCTGCCGGCGACGGCGGTGAGCACGCGGCGGGCCACGTCGCCGCCGGCCGAGGCCACCAGGTCGAGCGGGTTGCGGTGGCTCCAGAACGGCGGCAGCAACGCGTCGAGCTCGGCGAGCAGCGCCTCGGGCAGGTCGGCGAGCGCCAGGCCGTGGCGGGCCACTTCGTCGGCGGCCAGCACACCGGCCCCGCCGCCGTTGGTGATGACGGCCACGCGGCGGCCACGCGGCAGCGGCAGATGGGCCAGGGCGACGGCCAGGTCGAGCGCGTCGTCAGATGCCGTGCAGGTGATCACGCCGGCCTCGCGGGCGGCGGCCTCATAGACGGCGGCCGAACCGGCCAGGGCGCCGGTGTGCGACGCGGCCGCCCTGCCGCCCAGGTCGGTCAGTCCGCCGCGCATCACGACGACCGGTTTGACGGCGGTCGTGCGGGCGGCCACTTCGCTGAAGCGGCGGCCGTCGTCGATGCCCTCGAGGTACATGAGGACGCAGCTCGTGCGGTCGTCGGTGCGCAGGTAGTCGAGCACGTCGACGACGCTCACCCGGGCCTCGTTGCCCACCCCGATGAACTTGTCGAGCCCGATCGCGCGCCGCTCGGAAGCCTTGACCAACTGCACGCCAAGGTTGCCCGACTGCGAGACCAGACTGAGGGGACCCTCGGGGGGGTGCAGCGCGATGAAGCCGGTGGCGTGCAGGTGGGTCTCGTTTGAGACCAGTCCCATGCAGTTGGGGCCGATCAGCGTGACGCCGCCGCCGGCGGCGGCTGCGGCCAGCTCGAGCTCGGCCCGGCCGCCCTCGTCGCCGGTCTCCGAAAAGCCGGCGGCGATGGCCACGGCGGCCCGCACGCCGCGCCGGCCGCATTGGGCGACCAGGCCGGCGGCCTGCCCTGCGCCCACGGCCAGCAGGGCCAGGTCGGGGGCTTCGGGCAGCTCGTCGAGGCTCGCGTACACGGGCAGGCCGAAGAAGGCGCCGCCGTGGGGGCTGACCGGGTAGATGGCGCCGGTGAAGCCGCCGTCGAGGATGTTGCGCAAGGCAGAGCCGCCCCACTTGCCGACGTCGTCCGAGGCGCCCACGATGGCGACCGAACGCGGCGCGCAGACCGCCCGCAGGTCGGCGAGGGGGCGCTCGACGGGCGCCGGCGCGGCCGGCGCGTTCGAGAGCACGACCAGGGCGTCGGCCGCCACCGGGCGGTCGCCCGCGATGATGAGCGGGTTCAGGTCAATCTCGACGATCTCGGGGTGATTGACGGCGATGTGCCCCACCGCCTGGATGATTTGGACGAGCTGCCCCTGGTCGACCGCCGGCAGGCCGCGAAAGCGGCCCAGCAGGCGCTTGGCGCGGATGAGCCCGGGCAGGTCGGCGGCCTCGTGATCGCCGACCGGCGCCAGGGCGAGGGCCACGTCGGCCAGCGCCTCGGTGAACACGCCGCCCACGCCGAAGGCCACCACGGGGCCGAAGGCGGCGTCGCGCTTCATGCCGACCATGAACTCGCGCGCGCCGGCCACCATCTCCTCGACCAGGACCGCCTCGAGGGCGTCGCCGGCGCGCTCCGCGAGCTCGCCGTAGCCGGCTGCCACCTCGTCGAGGCCGCGCAGACCGAGGAGCACGAGGCGCCGTTCGGTCTTGTGCTGGATCTTCTCGCCGACTGCCTTGAGCGCCATGGGGGCGTCGATCGAGGCGGCCAGGGCGAGAGCTTCGTCTGCCGAGTGGGCAACGCCGCCGGCGGGCACCGACACGCCGTAAGCGGCCAGCAGGGCCTTGCCCTCGTGTTCGTCGAGGGCGCCGCGGCCTGCCGCCAGCGCGCCCGCGACGATCCGCGACGCCCGGGCGAGCGACTGCCGCGTAGCTGACTCCATGAACCGCTCCCCGCTCGACGCGATGCCTTGCAAACCCTCGATCGCCTCTATGGTATCCAATCAGCTGAGGCCATCGAGTCAACCGCGGGCCGCGCGGGCCGCACGTCACGCCGCGGCCGGCGGAGAGGCAAGCGGGCCGCGGCGGCAGGCCGGTCCCCTTTAGAGTGTCTTCAGGCGCTCGATCAGGGCCGGCACGATCTGGTAGAGGTCGCCGATCACGCCGTAGTCGGCCAGCGCGAAGATGGGCGCGTCCTTATCCTGGTTGACGACCGCCACGACCCGCGCCTGCGCCATGCCGACGGTGTGCTGCACCTGGCCCGAGATGCCGACGGCGAGGTAGACCTCGGGGCTCGTCTTGGCGCCCGAGAGCCCGACGATGCGGTCGTCGGACATCCAGCCGAAGTCGGCCAGGCTCTTGGTGCAGGCCAGTTCGGCGCCCAGGGCCGCGGCGAGCCCCTCGCCGAGTGTCACGTCGTCGCGCTTGGCCAAGCCGCGGCCCACGCCCACGATGCGCGCGGCGGCGGCCAGGTCGACGGTCTCGCCCTCTCTGGGCTGTCGGTCGACGACCCTGACGGCGGGCGCGGCGAGGCCCGGCGAGACGTCGACGATGGCGTCGGCGCCGGCCACGACGGTCCCGACACCCCCCGCCTCGTCGGCGGCGAAGACCTTGGGCATGACGGCCACGACCTGCACGGCCGAGGTCAGCGCCTCGCGCTGCACGGTGGCGCCACCCAGGTTGTAGCGGCCGGCCACGAGCAGGCCGTCTTCGACGGCCAGCGAGCTTGCGTCGGTGACGCAGCCGGCGCCCAGGCGCTGCGCCAGGCGGCCGGCGAGCGCCCGGCCGCGGCGCGTCGAGCCCAGCAGCACGAGGCGCGCGCCTGCCTGTTCGGCGATGTGGGCGAGCGCCTGGGCGGCTACGCCTGTGTCGAGGCCCTCGAGCGCGGGCTCGGTACACAGGTAGACCGGCGCGGCGCCGCGGGCGGCCAGAGCGGCCGCTTGAGGGGCCGCTTCGGCGCCCAGCCCCGCCGCGCTCACCGTCAGGTCGAGCTGCGGCGCGAGCGTCTGGGCGGCGCCCAGCAGCTCGAGGGCCGTGTCGAGCTGTTCCGAATACACGAGGATCGCGGTCATCGCCCTCACCTTCCCAGGACGCCTTCGGCGACCAGCGCGTTGATCAGAGCCTCGGCCTGCGCGGCCGGCTCGCCGTCGAACAGCACGCGCTTGCGCAACTGCTCCTCGGCCAGGTTGGACTTGATGGCGCGCAGCGGCGCAAGCGCCGCGGCGTCGAGGGACAGGTCGGCCAGGGTGAGCTCGGCGACCGGCTTCTTGCCGGCCTTCATGATGCTCATGAGCGTGGGGATGCGGGGCTCGTTGATCTCGCTCACCACGGTGGCCACGGCAGGCAGCGCCGCTTCGAGCGTCTCGAGCGTGTCGCCCATGCTGCGCTGGGCGCGCAGCACCGCGCCGGCGCCGTCGGGGCCGGCACCCGAGACCTCGAGGGCGCGCGCGTAGCCGAGCTCGGGCAAGTCGAGCAGCTCGGCGACCCGCGAGGGCACCTGGCCGGAGTAGCCGTCGGTCGAGCCTTCGCCGAACAGCACCAGGTCGAAGGGCCCGGACTGTTCGAGCGCGCGCGCGAGGACGAGCGCGACGCCCGCCTGGTCGGTCTCGTCGAGGGCCGGGTCGGCGACGATGACGGCTTCGTCGGCGCCGATCGCCAGAGCCTCTTTCATGGTCTCGCGGATCTTGCGGTCGCCCTGCGCCACGGCGACCGCCACGATGCGCCCGCCGCCGGCGGCGTCGCGCAGCTGCAGGGCCGCCTCGAGGGCGTTCTTTTCGAGGTCGCCCACTTTGAAGGGCACCGCCTCGAGCACGGGCACGCGGTCTTTGACGCGCATGAGCCGCAGGTCGGGATTGGTCTTCACGCACACGGCGATCTCCACAGCCTTCACCTTTCCTAACTCATCCGGTACTGCACGCCGCAGCCACCGCGCGGGTACTGCCAGCGGAGGGCCTGCGCGTCGCAGCAGATCAGGCAGGTGCCGCACTCCAGGCAGCCCTCCCAGTTGACCGTCGTGTCGCCCTGGTCGTTCAGCTCGTAGAGGTCGGCCGGACAGACCTGCAGGCAGGCGCGCTGCACACACACGGTGCGGCACTTCTCGACGTCGATCACGATGTGCGGCTCGGTGTCGAGCTTGAACACGTCGGCGCCGAGCTTGGCGTCGACGCTGCCCGACGCCTGCTTCGGCGCGCCGCCCGGCGCGCCGCCGGGCGTCTCGCTCGCGGGGGCGTCGTGGCCCGGCGCCCGATCGATGGGCTCGCTCACGACGGCATCACCTCTAGACCCTGCGCAAGGACCACAGGTCCTTGAGCGTGTCGATCTTCAGGAACTCACGGCGCGCGCCCCGCAGGCTGGTGCGCAGCAACGTCGCCTGGCTTTCGTCGTCGACCGCGAAGAAGCCTTCGAGCAGGCGCGCCACGGCGCCGGGATACTCGGTGAACAGACGGCGGTTCTCGATGGCGCGCGGCACGCCGCGGCCGGCCTGCATGGCCGCCGTGACGAAGGTCTCGCGCAAGAAGCGATCGTAGACCGACAGCGTGGCGGCCGACGAGTCGCCGGCGGCGCGGGCGGCCAGGGCCGCCCGCGCCGCCGCCCAACCAGAGGCGATGGCAAGATCCATGCCGCGCACAGTGACCAGGGCGTTCAGGGCGAAGCCGGCGGTCTCGCCGGCCAGCAGGTAGCCCGCGCCCCAGGGCCGCGGCAGGCGGTCGGCGCCGCCCTCATAGACCGCGTGCGCCGAGTACTCGGCGAGCGTGCCGCCGCGCACCAGCGGCTTGATCTGGGCGGTCTCTTTGAAGGCGTCGAGGAGCTGCCACGACTCGAGGCCGTCGGTGCGTGTGCGCAGCTGCTCCATGGCGACCACGACGCCCAGGGCGATCGAGTCGCGGTTGGTGTACAGAAAGCCGCCGCCGGTCATGCCGCGGCTGACCTCGCCCATGAAGAGCTGGGCGGCGCCCTCGCCTTCGTTCAAGCGCCAGCGGTCTTCGATGACGCCGGCCGGCAGCTCGATGATCTCTTTGAAGCCGACGGCGTGGTCGGCGGGGCGGGGCTGCTCGCGCAGCCCCGCCCCGCTCGCCAGCAAGCCCAGCACGCCCTCGGCGACAATCGTCACGTCGGCGCCGACCTCGTCGCCGCCGGCGCGCACGCCGATCACCCGGTCGCCGTCGAGCAGCAGCTCGTCGGCCTTCATATCGGTGACCACCATGGCGCCCGCCGCGGCCGCCTTGTCGGCGAACCACTGGTCGAAGCGGGCGCGCTGCACCGTGTAGGACTGCGGCGGGGGGCCGGCGAGGCGCGGCGAAGCAAGCCCGACCGTGGTGGCCGCGCCGTCGCCGAGCAGGGTGATCAGCTCGTGGGCGACCGGCCGCTCGAAGGGCGCGTCGTCCCAGAGCTCGGGGAAGATGTGCCGCAAGGCCCGCACGTAGAGCCGGCCGCCGGTGACGTTCTTGGCGCCCGAGTAGTTGCCGCGCTCGAGCACCATGACCTCGACGCCGTCACGGGCCAGGCCGTAG
>CAZFJE010000024.1:0-25557 GCA_964519555.1 uncultured Thermoleophilia bacterium | reverse complement strand
CGCTACATCCGCCTCTGCAACTACGCGAGCGGCCTGTGCATGCCCGAGATCGCCACGATGGGCGCCCTCGAACGCCTCGACATGATGCTGAACGACTCCATGTACGGCATCATCTTCCGCAACATCAATATGCAGCGCACCTTCGTCGACCAGTACCTCTCGCGCCTCATCAACGCGCGCGCCGGCATCATCATCAACACCGGCGAGGACAACTACCTGACCACGTCCGACGCCTTCGAGAAGGGCTACACGGTCGTGAGCTCCGACTTCATCAACGAGGCCTTCGCCCTGCGCGCCAACCTCGAGCCCTGGCAGATCGGCCTGGGGCACGCCTTCGAGATCAATCCGGCGACCCCCGACCAGGTGGTCTACCAGGTCGCCGACGCGCAGCTCATCCGCCAGCTCTTCCCCGAGTACCCGCTCAAGTACATGCCGCCGACCAAGTACATGCCGGGCGACATCTTCCAGGGCCACATCATCGACGGCATGTTCAACTTCACCGGCATCTTCACGGGCCAGGAGATCATGCTGCTCGGCATGCTCACCGAAGCCCTGCACACGCCGCTGCTCCAGGACCGTTACGTCTCGATCAAGAACGCCAAGTACGTCTTCGAGTCGTGCCGCCACCTGGCCGACGAGGTCGAGTTCCGCTCTGGCGGCATCATCGAGAAGCGCGCCGACGACGTTCTGACCCGAGCCGCGGAGCAGCTCGAGCACGTGCAGCGGATCGGCCTCTTCAAGGCGCTCGAAGACGGCGAGTTCGCCGACGTGAAGCGCGACCCGCGCGGCGGACGCGGCTTCGAGGGCGTCTTCAGGACCCGCGACGACTACTTCAACCCCTTCTTCGCGGCGCTGCGCGAGGGTCGCCTGAGCGGACCGCCGACCGGTCCCGCGCCGGGCGAGTCCGTGCGCGAAAGTCAGGAGGTGGCGTCATGATAGTAAGGCCGTACGGTGATACTCGTGACGACGGCATGATGCAGTTCTCGTTCACCCTGCCGATCGCCTACTCGGTCAAGGCCGCCGACGTGGGCAAGCAGTTCGTCGAGCGGCTCGGCTTTCGTGACGTCGGCGTGGCCGAATGCAAGGCCATCGACCCGAACTTCACCTTTTACGTGGCCTACGGGCGCACCGAGACGGGCATCGACCCCGACGAGGTCAAGGGCGACTACCTCGAGGTCGAGGCGATGGACTTCTACGCCATCAACGCCTATATCAAGGAGCATCTGGGCCGCAGACTCTCGGTGGTGGGCGCGGCCATCGAAAGCGACGCGCACACCGTCGGCATCGACGCCATCCTCAACATGAAGGGCTTCGCCGGCAACTACGGCTTCGAGCGCTACCCCGAGATGGAGATCGTCAACATGGGCTCGCAGATCCCCTGCGAGCAACTCCTGCGCACCGCCCTCGACCGCCACGCCGACGCCATCCTCGTCTCGCAGATCGTCACCCAGAAGAACATCCACGTGCAGAACCTGACCAAGATGATCGAGCTGCTCGAGGCCGAGGGCGTGCGCGAGCGCTTCGTGCTCATCGTGGGCGGACCGCGCATCAACAACGCCTTCGCCAAGGAGCTCGGTTACGACGCCGGCTTCGGGCTGCGCACGACGCCTGTCGAAGTGGCCGCCTTCCTGGCCCAGGAAGTGGCCAGAAGGGCCAAAAGCGCTTCGGTGCAGGCGTGATAGTTTGTACATAATTCCAATAAGGCGGCCCAAGGGCGCGGGGGACACGCGAGAGAACCCGCACGGGGCGCGACTGGCTCTCTAGGAGGCCACAGTGGCAGACAACGACATCGTCATCCTTTCCGCGGTACGCACCGCCCAGGGCAAGTTCCAGGGCGGCTTTGCCGGCACTTCGGCGGTCGACCTTGCCGCCGTCGTCATGAAGGAGGCCCTCGTGCGCGCCGGGCTCAGCGGCGAGCAGCTCGACGAGGTCATCTTCGGCAACGTCATTCAGGCGGGCCTCGGCCAGAACACGGCTCGCCAGGCCGAGCTCAAGGCCGGCATCCCTGAGACCGTGCCGGCGATCACCGTCAACCGCGTCTGTGTTTCGAGCGCCGCGGCCCTGGCCTGGGCGGCCACCAACATCAAGGCCGGCGAAGGCGACGTCTACCTGGTGGGCGGCACCGAGAACATGACGCGCGCGCCGTGGCTGCTGCAGAACGGCCGTACCGGCTACCGCATGGGCATGCCGGGCGCCCAGATGTTCGACGCCATGGTCGTCGACGGCCTGTGGTGCGCGATCGGCGACTACCACATGGGCTTGACCGCCGAGAAGCTCTGCGAGCAGTTCGACGTGAGCAAGGAAGCGCAGGACGACGTCGCCTACCGCAGCCAGCTGAACGCCAGCGCGGCCGTACGCGACGGGCGCTTCACCGACGAGATCGTGCCGGTGAGCATCCCGCAGCGCAAGGGCGACCCCAAGATCGTGTCGGCCGACGAGTGTCCGCGCGAGACCACCCTCGACGCGCTGGCCGGCCTCAAGCCGGTATTCAAGAGGGACGGCGGCGTTGTCACCGCGGGCAACGCCTCGGCCATCGCCGACGGCGCCAACGCGTTGATCGTGACCTCACGCAAGAAGGCCGCTGAACTCGGCGCCAAGCCGATCGCCCAGCTCGTGAGCTACGCCACGGCGGCCGTCGCCGCCGACATCATGGGCTACGGCGAGACGGTCGCGGCCCAGAAGGCGCTCGACAAGGCCGGCCTCAAGGCGGCCGACGTGCAGCTCGCCGAGTTGAACGAGGCCTTTGCCTGCGTCACCGCGCTCGCCACGCGCGAGATCGGCCTCGACATCGACATCGTCAACGTCAACGGCGGCGCCGTGGCGCTCGGCCACCCGCTGGGCAGCACCGGCACCCGCATGCTCGTCACCCTCATCCACGAGCTCCAGAAGCGCGGGCAGGAGATCGGCCTCACCGGCGCCTGCGTAGGCGGCGGCCAGGGCGCCGGCAGCGTCATCAGAGTCGAAGCTTAAGGTCGACAGCGACACCGTAGAGACCACGGAGATCGGACCCGGAGCAGCGTGGCCCAACAGCCGAACAGAAGACTGTCGGGCCACAGCCGGCGGACGGCACGGTAAACCAGGGCAGCAACGACGAAAGCGAGGCAGGAAGTGAAAGAAGGCAACAAGTTCGGGGCGCATCGGGTCATCGAGCCGAAGGGCGTTCTGCCGCAGCCGGCATGGAAGATCGACAACACCATGGAGTGCGCCGACAACGAGATCCTGATCGAGGTCGACACGCTCAACGTCGACGCGGCCAGCTTCACTCAGATCGAAGAGGCCGAGGGCGGCGACGTCAAGAAGATGGCGCGCCACAGCCTCGACATCATCGCCAAGCGCGGCAAGCACCATAACCCCGACACCGGCTCGGGCGGCATGCTGCTCGGCACCGTCAAAGAGATCGGCCCCAAGCTCAAGGACCGCGATCTCAAGGTCGGCGACCGCATTGCCACCCTGGTCTCGCTGTCGCTCACCCCGCTCAAGGTCGATGAGATCATCTCGATCAACCGCGACACCTGCCAGGTCAAGGTCAAGGGCCAGGCCATCCTCTTCGAGACAGGCATCTACTCCAAGATCCCGGCCGACATGGACGAGGCTCTCGCGCTGGCCATCCTCGACGTGGCCGGCGCCCCCGCGCAGGCCGCCAAGTTGAGCAAGCCCGGCCAGATCGTGTTCATCATCGGCGCCGGCGGCAAGAGCGGCCTGCTCTGCGCCTACGAGGCCCGCAAGCGCGTCAAGCCGACGGGCAAGGTCATCTGCCTGGTGCACGGCGACGCCGGCCGCAAGCGCCTCGAGAAGTCGGGCTTCGCGGATGTCATCATCCAGGGTTCGGCGACCGACCAGCTCTTCGTCTGGGAAGAGGTCAGCAAGGCCACGGACGGCGAGATGGCCGACCTCACCATCAACTGCGTCGACATTCCCAACACCGAGATGGCCTCGATCCTGGCCACCAAGAACGACGGCCTCGTCTACTTCTTCTCAATGGCGACGAGCTTCACGTCGGCCGCCCTCGGCGCAGAGGGCATCGGCGCCGACACCACCATGATCATCGGCAACGGCTACACCAAAGACCACGCCGTCATCTCGCTCGAGGTCGTGCGTGAGAGCCCGATGCTGATGGAGATCTTCAAGAACACGTACTCCACCGGGTCCGGCAATCCCGAGCCCGTGGGCATCAAAGCCAGCGACGCCTGAGCGTTAGCTCGAACAGGTGAGCGCGGCGCTGCCGCGCTCGTTGCGCAACGCACACCCGAGGGGCCGGCCGCGACAGCGGCCGGCCCCTCGTTTTACGTTGTGGGCACGCGCCAAAGAAGTGATCCTCGCCACCGGCGTCCGCGGGTGCCGGCGCGGCCGGACGGAACTGCCGCCCTCACTGGCCGCGTCGGACGCGGTCGTGACAGCCGCCTCGCGTTTCACGTGAAACGATGTCGCCGCCTCGCATGCCGCGTGACTTTGCCAACGTTGCTGGTTTCACGTGAAACGTGGCCACCCCACCCGCACTGGACGCACTCAGGGTCGGTCGTGACAGCCGCCTCGCGTTTCACGTGAAACGGCCGCGCTTGCCGCACCCCTCGGCCGCACGCAAGATCCTTCGTCCACCGTCACGCGCGGCCCGGTACCCGCTGGGCTGAGGCCCACCGGCCGCCGGCGCCGCGCACTCCGCGGCCGCTTGCACGGTGCGCTCGCCTTTTCTTGGGCGTCTCGTGCCTGATGTGATGCTTGACTCGCTCATAAGCGTGGAAAAGTGGACACGGCGGTCGCTTGCCGGGTCGACACGCGCCGCCCTAGACTCGGGCGACACGGCACCAGACCCTTTCGCACCCACCTCTCACCGGGAGCCTGAATGAACGATGATGATGTCCTGGCCGCCCTCTCGTCCGTGCAGGACCCCGAGCTGCGGCGCAGCGTCGTCGAGCTGGGCATGGTCCGCGACATCGACATACGAGACGACCGGCTGGCTGTGCGGCTCGTGCTCACCACGGCGGCGTGTCCCCTCAAGGGGCGCATCGAAAGCGAGACCACCCAGGCCCTGACGGCGATCGCCGGCGGGCGCCGCGTCGAGGTCGTCATGGACGCCATGTCGCCCGACGAGTGCGCCCGGCTGGCGGCTGCGGTCAAGGCAGACCCCCAGGCGCCCGCCACGCCCTTCGGGCCCGGCTCTGCCACCCGGGTGATCGCCGTGGCGAGCGGCAAGGGCGGCGTCGGCAAGTCGACCGTCACCGCCAACCTGGCGGTGGCGCTGGCGCAGCGCGGTCACGCCGTCGGCCTGATCGACGCCGACGTCTACGGACCCACCATCCCCCTCATGTTCGGCATGGCCGCCGTAGCGCCGGCCTCGCACGAGGGCAAGCTCGTGCCGCCCGAAGCGCACGGCGTGAAGGTGGTCTCGATGGGCTTCTTCCTGGAGGACGACGAACCGGTGATCTGGCGCGGCCCCATGCTGGGCCGGGCCATGGAGCAGTTCCTCGGCGACGTGCTGTGGGGCAGCCCGGACTACCTGCTGATCGACCTGCCCCCCGGCACCGGCGACATCGCCCTGACGATCGCCCAGATGCTGCCCGCGGCCGAGATGATCGTGGTGACCACGCCCCAGGAGGCCGCCGCCAAGATCGCCGCCAAGGCGGCCAAGATGGCGGTGCTCACCAAACACCGCATCATCGGCGTCGTCGAGAACATGTCGTACTTCGTGTGCCCTTCGTGCGGAGAGAAGCACTTCATCTTCGGCCATGGCGGGGGCTTCGAGATCGCGCGCGCAGCCGGCACCACTCTTCTGGGGCGCATCCCGCTCACCGAGACGACGCGCAGCGCCGGCGACGCCGGCACACCCCCGGCGCTCGACCCCGCGAGCCCCGTGGGAGCCGTGTTTGCCGACATAGCCCGCCAGATCGAAGCGCCGGCACCGGCCACGGCCTGATTCCGGGCGGCGCACGGCGCAGGGGCGGCGCACGGTGCGTCTCGGCCCAGAGTCCCCAGCGGCTCCCCACGCAAGGGGCCGGCCCAGGGCCGCGAGTGCTGAGCGCGGCGGCGCCGAGGGCCGGTGCTGCGCCACGGCCCTCGGCGCGCTTGCGTCAGCGTGTAGAATTGGTCAAGTTTTCAGGCACAGACGACCAGCAGGGGTGCCATGGGGAACCCTTCGCCACCGAGCAACGATCGCCGCTGGCTGCGGCTCGGTCCCGCCGCCGAGCTGCTCGGCGTGAGCGAGAACACGCTGCGCCGCTGGAGCGACGCCGGCAAGCTCGTCTGCTACCGCAGCGCCGGGGGTCACCGGCGCTACCGGCGCGCCGACGTCGAAGCCGTGCTGCGCGACGGGGCGGCCGGCACCCCGCGCCGCCGCGCCGCGCGCGCGGCGACCCCCGAGTCGTACGCGGCCACGATCGCCGGCCTCGAAGCGCGCAACCGCGACCTGCAGATGCTGGTCGAGGCCGGCGAAGACGTATCGCGGCTGTCCACCCGCGACGTCCTCGAAAGCGTCGTCCGGCGCCTGTCGCGCCTCACGCACACGCCGGTCACCGACATCTACGCCGTCGAGGGCGAGCACCTGCGCGCCCTGGTGAGCTACGACCACGGCGTGTTCGACCCCTCCTGGGAGGACACCACGTGCACGCTGCGCGAGTACCCCTGCAGCGCCGTCGCCATCTCGAAGCGCCGCATCTCGTGCGCCGCGAGCCTCGACGACCCGGTGCTCACGCCGATCGGCCGCCGCTCACTCGAGAAGTGGGGCTACCAGTCGCAGCTCTCGGCGCCGCTCGTGGTGCGCGACGAGGTGATCGGCATCCTCGAGCTCTCCGACCACGTGCCGCGCGACTACGCGGAACACCTGGCGCTGATCGAGGGCCTCTCACACGTGGCGGCGCGCGCCATCGACAACGCCGGCCTGTTCGAAGAGATCCGGCGCCGCAACGAGATTCTCCACGAGCTCGTCGAGTTCGGCGCGGCCGTCACCAGCGTCGAAGATGTCACCGAGCTGCTGCGCGGCGCGGCCAAGCGCCTGGTCGACACGCTCGGCGCGGCCGACTGCGACGTGTTCACCTTGGAGGGCGACACCCTGCTGGCCCGTGTCAGCTACGACCGCAACGGCTACGACGAAGCCTCCATCGGCGGCAGCCTGCACGTCGACGCGCACCCCAGCGTCAGGGCCTCGATCGAGTCCCAGGCGATCCGCACCATAGCCTCGCCCGACGATCCTCTCGTCGACTCCGAAGACCGCCGAATCTTCGCCGAGTACGGCTTTCAGAGCTCCATCTCGTTCCCGCTCGTGGTCGACGGGGTCGTCAACGGCCTGATCGACGTCTACGACGACAAGCCCCGCGACTTCACTCCGTACGTCGACTTTCTGACGACCGTGAGCCAGTTGCTGGCGGGGGCGCTCGGCAAGGCGCGTCTGCTCGACTGTCTCGAGCAGAGCAACCACGAGCTGCGCGAGCTGGTCGATTCCGGTCTCGAGTTCGGCTCGTCGCTCGAGCTCGACCAAGTGCTCCAATCGGTGGCCGCGCGCATGCGCACCCTGGCCGACGCCGGCGAGTGTGAGATCGTCGGGCTCGAGGGCGCGGAGCTCGTCGCGCGCGTCACCGTCACGCGCGACGTCCAGCGTGACCGCAAGGCCGGCGCGCGCCGACCGGTCGACGCCAGCGCCGTGGCCGCGCGCGCCATCGCGATCCATCAGCCGGTCTCCGTCCACGACGTCGCGCTCGACCCCGACCTGAGCCCGGCCGATCGCGCCCGCCACGTCGCCGCCGGTCACCGCGCCAGCATCCATCTGCCCCTGGTGGTGCGCGGCGAGGTCGTCGGCCTGGTGGCGTTGTTCGACGACCATCCCCGTGATTTTCCGGGCGTCCAGCTCCTGCAGGGCCTCGCCCAGATCGCCGCGCAGGCCATGGCCAACGCCACGCTCTATCGTCGGCTCGACGAAGGCAGTCGGCGACTCGCGCTCGTGGGCGATGCCAGCCTGCAGCTCGCGTCGACACTCGAGCTGCCCGACATCATGTCGTCGGCCGCCGAGCGCCTGCGCGAGGTCGGGACCGCCGCCGCGTGCGACATCTACCTGCTCTCGGGCGCCGACCTGCTGTGCGCAGCCAGCGCGCGAGCGGGCACGACCGCCTCGGAGTGGACGGGCAGCGTCACGCCGCTCACCGAGTGGCCCGCGGTCGATCTCGCGGTGTCGGGTCCGGCGACGCTGCAGCTCGCCTCGCTCGACGATCCGCGGCGCGGCGCCGAAGGCATCGCCATGCTTCGCGACTGGGGCTACCAGTCCGAGCTCATCGTGCCGCTGGTCGCCAAGGGCCGCGTGATCGGCGTCGTCGACCTGCTCGACCAGAAGCGCCGGCGCTTTTCGCCCGACACCGTGGCCACTGTCGAAGCGGTCTGCCACGCCGCGGCCTTCGCCATCGACAACGCCAACCTCTACGAGGCGGTGCAGCTGCGCCGCCGCGAGACCGAGCTGCTGAACGACATCGCACGGCGCACCTCGTCGAGCCTGCAGCTCGACGAGATCGCCGAGGCGACGGCCGACGAGCTGCGGCAGATGGTCGCCTTCGAGCGCGCCGACCTGATCCTCGCGACCGACACCGGACAGCTCGAGACCATCTACACCTCCGCGCCGCAGACCGGTCCCAATGAACCGCACGACGCGACCGCGCAGCAGCGCGCCGCCCTCGAGACGATCGGCCGCGAGCGGGTGGTGATCTGGGACGCGGGCACGGCGCCGTCGTTCGACGGCCAGCCGTGCGTCCCGCGGCCAGGGGCCGGCGCCAGCATCGCCCTGACGCGCGACGACAGGCTGGTCGGCGTGTTCGAGCTCTCTGCCACCGCGCCCCAGGCGTTTGCCGCGGTCGACCGCCGCCTCCTCGAGCGTATGGGCACGCACCTTTCGCTGGCCATCAACAACGCGCGGCTCTACGACGAGATCAAGCGCATGCACCTGGGCAATCTCAAGGCACTGAGCTCGGCACTGAACGCCAAGGACTACTACACCCTGGGCCACGCCGCGCGGGTCGGCGCCTATGTCGTCCTGCTCGGCCACGAGCTGGGCTGGTCCGAAGAGCAGACCCGGCAAGTCGAAGAGGTCGCCTACCTGCACGACATCGGCAAGATCGGCGTCTCCGACCGTGTCCTGCTCAAGCCCAGCGGGTTGAACCCACGCGAGTGGGAGCTCATGCGACAGCACCCGATCTTCTCGGCCGATATCTTGCGGCCGCTATTCGCCGACGACCTCGTGCTCGGCGTCCGCCACCATCACGAGCACTGGGACGGCTCCGGGTACCCCGACGGTCTGGCCGGCGAGGCGATCCCGCTGGTGGCGCGCGCCATGTGCATCGCCGACTCCTACGACGCCATGTCGTTCCGGCGTCCGTACCGCCAGGCCCTTTCCTACGGCGACGCGCTGGCCGAGCTCGACCGCTGTGCCGGCACGCAGTTCGATCCGCAGATCGTGGCCGTCTTCAAGCGCGTGCTCCAGCGCTTGCAGCAGCAGCGCCGCCGCGCGCGCGAGGTCGCCGAGCTCGCGGCCGCCCGCGTCGACCCGGCCGCGCACGCCGCCGCACGCGACGAGGGCGGGCCCGAGTATCGCCGCGTAGCCGACGCGCTGCGCGCCGTGCGCGACGAGCACCCCGAGGTGCGTTTCCTGACGACCGTGGCGCGCAGCGACGACGCCACGTGCTCGATAGTCGTCGACGCCGAAGAGACGCCCGCCCAGCACTCGCCGATCGGCAGCGAGGTCTTCGCCGACGACGAGTTGCTCGAGGTGTTCGCCGGGGCGACGCCCGACGTGAACGTGCTGTACGTCGACGAGTGGGGCGTCTGGATTAGCGGCCTCGCCGTGGTGCGCGACGCGAGCGGCGAGATCGTCGCCGTCGTGTCGGCCGATGTCGCACCGGGCGGCGTGAGCGGCGCCGAGATGCAGGGCCTGCGCAGCGACGTGGCACAGGCCTTCGCCGCGATGTTCCAGTCCGCTTCAGCGCGGCTCGACCCCACCGATTTCGACGCCGTCACCGACGGCCTCACCGGACTGTGCAACCATCGTTACCTGCACGAGCGCCTGGCCGAGGAGCTGGCGCGCGCCAAGGCCGACGGCCATCCTCTGACCCTGCTCTTCTGCGGCCTCGACCGCTTCACCGCCTTCAACGAGCGCCACGGCCACAGCGCGGGAGACGACGCGCTGCGCAGCGTCGCCCGCGTGATCGAGGGCGCCATCAGGCACATCGACCTCGCGGCGCGCTACACCGGCGAGGAGTTCGCGGTCGTGCTGCCGGGCAGCGACGCCGAGGCGGCCGCCGACGTGGCAGAGCGCCTGCGGCGCGAGGTGGCGGCGGCCCGGTCGCCGGGGAGCGCCGGCGCGCCTCTCACGATCAGCATCGGTCTGGCTTCGTACCCGGACGATGCCGCCCTCAAGGAGGAGCTGATCGACAGAGCCACTCGCGCGCTGAGCATGGCCAAGCGGCAGGGCCGCGACCGCGTCGTGCGGTTCGGGCCCGGCGCACCGGCGGGCGCGCGGCCCTAGATGTGGCGAGGCGCGGTGAGGGTCCCCCCGGACCGGCACCGCGCCTCACGCCTTGTCAGTCTAACGAGTCTACGCAGTGAGAAACGACGTCAGATAGTCGCCGATGTCGTGGTCTTCGGCCCCGATCTCGAGTGTCGCGAGCAACCGGCACAAGCTCTCGTTGTCGTCCACGACCAGCGCTCCGAGGTGATCGTAACGGCTAAGCATGTGGTCGACGACGTCTGCCTTCTCTTTTCGAGTCATTGTCGTCCTCCCCTCAGAAACCAACGTCCGCATTGCGAAGCCCCTTCGATCGATCCCTCTGTGGCTGACATCGCCACCCTTGGACGGAGGTGAGATAGGACGACCATCTATGTCGCCAGACTGGCAACGCCGCAGGGTCGGACAGAGGGCGCCATTCGAGCCTGAGCGGAGTTTCGCGGGCGGCGCGGCAGCGGCCGAAGCCGTCGCCGCGCAAGGCGACACGGGAGCCGTTTGGGCGTCGCCTCGCGAGGCTATGGGGCGAGAGGCGCCAGGGGGCCGGCGGCGCGGCAGGCGCGGTGCAGGGCCGCCGCGGGCCGGGGCCTCAGGGGCGCTGCAAGGCGATGCCGGCGATCACTTCGAGCGCGGCCCGCGCGGCGAGCTGGCTCAGGTGGCCTTGCAGGTCGTAGCGCGGCGCGAGGCCGCAGACGTCGAAGCCGGCCACCGGGCCGCGCGCCAGCACCCGCAGGGCGCGAAGCAACTCGCGGGCCGACAGGCCGCCCGGGTCGGGGTGGGCCTGGCCGCCGTAGGCCGGGTCGACCACGCCGACGTCGAGCGAGACGTAGAGCGCCTCGGTGCCGGCCGTGGCCGTCTCGAGGGCTTCCTGGGCGACCGTGGCGATGCCGAGCTCATCGATGTCGGTCATGGTGTAGTAGCGGTAGCCGAGCTCCTCGGCGACGGCCTTGTCGGCCAGGCACTCACGCCCGCCGTGCAAGCCGATCTGCACGAAGTTCTCGGGCTCGACCACGCCCAGGTCGAAGGCGCGCGCCCACTGCGAGCCGGCCCAGTACTTGGGCTCGTAGCTCATGTCGAACTGCGAGTCGAACACGACGATGCCGAGCTTGCCGTTGAGCTTGCCGGACAGCACCTGGAGCACGGGGATGGGGATCGAGTGGTCGCCGCCGAGCACGATCGGCACGGCGCCGGCGGCCAGGATGTCGGCGAGCTTCTCGTGGGCGCGCAGGAACGTCTCTTCGACGTCGTCCGCCGCCACGGCGACGTCGCCGTAGTCGACCAAGGGCAGGTGGTCGGCGATGACCAGGTCGGGGTCGACCTCGGGCAGGTAGCCACGCCCGTGGCGCAGCGAGTAGAACACCGAGTGGCGGCGGATGGCCCGGGGGCCCGCGTCGGCGCCGCTCCGCCCGTAGATCGCGCCGTCCGGGGCCGGGGCCGCGCCGGCCGGCGCGTACGTCGCCGGGTCGAGCAGCCTGACACCCTCGAAGGGAATGCCGAGGACGGCCGCGCCGGCGCCCTCGAGCCCCTGGGGGGTGCTCACGGGGAGCGTCTCGGCAAAGGTGGGCACGTCGTCGTGCAGGAGGGGCGCCATGACGCGCTCGGGGCGGCCTTGGGGCGAGGCCGCCTGCGAGACGCCCCGCTGGAACGCCTCTCGCACCTTCATCGGATCCATCGCCCAACCCTCCTTGCCGGTCGGTGTCGTCCGCGCGCCTTGTGCCGTCGATCGACTGCGTCGTCGCCGCTCAGGCGGGCGTGACTAACGTCGCGCGCCTAGTGCCGTCGATCGCCTGCGTCGTCGCCGCTCAGGCGGGCGTGACTTCGTCGCGCGCCTAGTCTATGCCACCGCACGGCGCACGCGGCGGTGGCGAGACGCTGGCCGCGGCGAACCGGACGCACCGCGGAGCAGCATGCGGCGGAGCGAGACGCTTCATGAAGCGCAGCGCCGCGGACGAGACACGCACGGCGCGGTCGCCCGGCGGTCCGTCGGCGTCCGCCGGCGAGGGCGCCGACGGACCGCGAGACTTGCCGGAACGCCCGGAATCGGGTACAAACGAGTTTCGCGCGTCGCCCACGGCGGCGCGCTTGCCGCCTTGCGTGGGGCATTAGCTCAGCTGGGAGAGCGCCTGGATCGCACCCAGGAGGTCAGCGGTTCGATTCCGCTATGCTCCACCAAACATCCTCGCAGCGGCTACCCGTCGCGCTCCCTAGCAGTCGCAACTCGCTTCGCCGCCGGTCAGCCAGCCGTGAATGATCGCCGCCGCGCAACCCACCCCGGGCTCGACGCCGATCGCGCCGGCCTCGCAGTTGAGGGCGCAGGCGCCGCACTCGATGCAGGCGCCGCGATCGGCAAGGGTGGCGCGTCCGCCCCCCAGAGCAAAGACGCCGCGCGGGCAGACGGTGACACACATCCCGCAGCCGGTGCAGCGTCCGGCGTCGAGCTGCAGGGTGACGGCATCTTCGATGTAGCGCAGCTCGGTCATGTTGCCCGCCTTCCCAGTCGGTCGGCCAGCCAGGCGCCGGCGGCCACGGCGGCGCCGGCGGCCTGCAGCGGCAGCGCCCGACGCATCTCGAGCTCTACCCCAGAGGGCGAGGTGATCGGCGAGGAGCCGGTGAAGTTCATGGCGGCATACGACGAGACTGCCGGCACGCCGGCGAGCAGCGCGAGCCTGGCGGCGAGCGAGAGGCGCCGGCCGAGCACGGCGGTGGCGGCCGTCGCCGCCACACCGCCCACCACCGCGCCCTTCAGCGCGAAGGCGCGGCCGGGCAGCCAGGGCAGCGCCAGGGGCGTGACGGCGCCCCCCGCCAGCAGGGCAAGCCAGGCAGCGCCGATGACCGGCGCGCCGCGACGCACTGCCCGGCCGATCGAGACGCCGTCACGGTCGAGCGCCGCTGCCGCGATGATGCCCCCGTAGGCCAGCAGCGCACGACGATCCCAGGCCGTGGCAAGCTCGACGGGCGTGAGCACGGCGCGCTCCCCCAGCGTGAACGTGACCCGGCGCATGGCGGCATCGGCCTTCATGCCCGCGGCGAGGAACTCGGGCAGGTCGGCGGCGCGCACGGGCCCGAAGGTGGCGCGAAACCCGCAGGCCTCTTTGACGCGATGAGCAGCGACGCCCGGCGCCGCGAGCTGCGGCAGGATCAGGCGGCGGTGCTCCACGATCTCGGCCAGGCGCGACTCATGGACCACACGGGCGACCTCGTCGGCGCAGAACGTGCCCTTGCCGGCAGCACACCAGACGTTGATGCCGTGCGTGTCGACGACCAGCAGCCAGGCGTCGCGACCGGGGACCGACGCGCGCAACTGGTCGAAGGTGAGCTTGTAGTTGGCCGTGACCAGCACAGGGGCCAAGGCGTCCGGCATGCCCAGCGCGTAGAGGCCGGGCCGCACGCGATAGCCGTCGCGACCCAAACCCCAGCGCACACGCCAGGCGCCGCGACGATCGGCTCCGGTGAGGTCGCGCGACACCTGCGGGACCGGACCTGCCGGCGTGGACAGCATGCCCGTGACGAAATCGGCCCTGCTGTAGGAATAGTCGGTGCAAGGAGACGGCACGGTCCCGCAGCACGAACCGCCGGACTTGGGCGTGCCGCACGAGGTGTCGGACTTGGGCGCGCAACACGAATCGTCCGGCGACGCCGACCCGCAACAGCTGTGCACGCTGGGCAGCCTGCCGCCGCCTTGTCTCTTGCTTGAGGTCTCGTCTCCCACAGCTCGTCTCGCCCCCAAATCAACTTCTTACGCTTTCAGAGCCCACTATGACAGCTCAACGGCGGTTCTGTCCACACCAAATCAAAAGAACTTGTGCTATAGTGCCGCTCATGAAGGTCCCGCCACAAGGCAGCGTAGCGCAGCCGACGCGACCGGCCCCCGAGGCGTCCGCGGCGGCGAGTGCGCCCACCGGCGCGTGTTGCTCGCCCGCCGACGCCGACTTCACCCAGCGCATCGCCCGCGTGGCGAAGGCCCTCTCCGACCCCATCCGCCTCGAGATGTTGCGCCTGATGCTCCAGGGCCGCGGCTGCTGCGGCCTCATCGAGCCGGCGGCGCGAGGCGTGCCCGGCGCCGGTGAACCCACGGGCATCTGTGTGTGCGAGTTCCAGGAGCGCTTCGGGCTGGGCCAGTCCAAGGCGTCGTACCACCTTCGCGTGCTCAAAGAGGCCGGCCTCGTCAGCGAAGAGACGCGCGGCAAGTGGAGCTTCTACGCCCTCGACCACGACGCCGCGGCCGCCACGCTCCAGGCCTTCGCCGGTCTCCTGGGCGTCTGACGGCGAGAGCTCACGTCGTGGTCGCCGACTCGGGATCGCGCAAGGTCCACCGTCGCCAGCCACCATCTGCACGACCACCAGCGAGAGTAAGGGGAGCCATGAAGCAGTCCGTCATCACGCCGGCCGCCGGTAAACGCCTGATCGCCCTGGCGATGACCGCCCATCCGGCCGTGCGCGCCGCCGTGCGCTCGGGCACCGTGGTGATCGTCGCCGGCACGACCAACGGCTACGTGGCTGAAGAGCTCCTCAAAGAGCTGGGTCAGCCCGCCGCTCCCGACCGCGGCCGGTTCTTTCGCGGCATCACGCTGCCGCCCGGCCGCCCGGCCTCAGAGACCGGCCGCCTCCCCGACGCGACCGGCTTCCCCGGCGACGTCGTGCTCGTGAACGGCGAGTGGCGCCAGGGCGCGACCATCTTCGACGTCGCCGACGACCTGAAAGAGGGCGACGTTATCCTCAAGGGAGCCAACGCCGTCGAGCTGTCGTCGCGGCGCGCGGCCGTGCTCATCGGCGACCCCAAGGGCGGCACGGCCGCCATGGCGCTGCAGGCGGTCATAGGCCGGCGCGTACGCCTGATCGTGCCGGTCGGGCTCGAGAAGCGCGTCTCCGACGACCTCGACGAGCTGGCCGCGCTCTCGAACGCGCCCGGCGCGCACGGGCCGCGGCTGTTCCCCCTGCCCGGCGAGGTCGTGACCGAGCTCGAAGCGCTCGCCCTGCTGACCGGGGCCAGCGCCCGGCTGGTCGCGGGGGGCGGCGTCTGCGGGGCCGAGGGCAGTGTCTGGCTCGCGGTCTCCGGCAGCCCCGAGCAAGTGGCGGCGGCTCAGGAGCTTCTCAAACAGGTCGCCGGCGAGGCGCCGTTCACGCTCTGACCCGGCACGGCGGGGCGGCAACGCCGCTCGTCCGCGATGCTATCCTTGCCGCCTTCATCCGAGCGAGAGGAGAGGCGCGACCGTGGAGACCGTAGCTTGCCTGCTGTGCGGCCGCGGCGACGCGCGCCCCGTGCGCGACTCGGTCGACCGTCTGGCCGGCGCGCGCAACGCCTCAACGGCGGCGCCCGGCGACGATACGGCGACGCCCGGCGGCCCGCGCGCCACGAGCGGCGACGGCGAGGCCCCGGTCTTCACCGTAGTGCGCTGCCCCGGCTGCGGCCTCGCCTACCTGAACCCGCGACCCACGCCCGCCGAGATCGGCCGCTACTACCCCGACGACTACCACACGGCGCGCGGCGCCGGCGGAGCGGTGCAGCGCCTCGAGAACACCTGGCGGCGGCGCCAGTTCGGCGAAGTCGTGGGCTGGCTCGCCGCCCTGCGACCCACGCGCGGGCGCCTGCTCGACGTGGGTTGCGGCGCCGGCGAGCTGCTCGAAGCGCTGCGCGCCGACGGCTGGACGGTGAGCGGCGTCGAGCCCTCGGAGCGCGGCGCCGAGATCGCCCGCCGGCAGCGCGGGCTCGACGTGCAGACCGCCGCCTTCGACGACGCCGTGCTCGCCCCGGGCTCCTGCGAGGCGGTCGTCTTCGCCGCCGCCCTCGAGCACCTACACGACCCGCTGGCGGCGCTCATGCGCGCCCGTGCGCTGCTCGCGCCGGGCGGCCTGCTGGCGGTGCTGTTCCTGCCGCGCTTCGACTCGCCCCAGGCGCGGCTCTTCGGCTCTGACTGGATGGGGCTCGACCTGCCGCGCCACCTCTACCACTTCGAGCCGCGCACCTTCGCCGCCACGGCGCAGCGCGCGGGACTGCGGGTGGTCGCCACCGAACCGTACTCGCGCCGCCACAGCCCCGCGTTCTGGACGGCCTCGCTGTTTCCCGGCCTGCAGAAGCAGCGCCTCAACCTGACGGCGCGCCGCAATCCGGGGCGGGCGGCGGCGGGCAAGGCCGCCTTTGCGGCCTTGACGGCCGCCGCCCGCCCCCTCGCGCGCGCCGAAGCCGCCCTGGGCTTCGAGCCCCAGCGCTCGTACTTTCTCGTCGCCGCGTCCAAGCCGAGCGCCGCCGCCGGCGGCGCCTGAGGAGCCCCACGCTCAGCCGCGCGCGACGAGGCGTTGGACGACTCGGCCCGCCGCGGCCGGATTCGTTGGACTCCGCGCCGTTGGCGACGCCGCCGATCGTCTGACACAATCGCCGGAACGTCGCCGCGGCGGCGTGCCGTCTCGTTCCTGGAGAGGCGGACCGCACAGCTGATCCGGCCCCGCTCGAAGGCCGTCCGGCTATCGTCGGCGAGCCTGGGACCGAGAGGAGGGAGAGGCATGAGAGTTCTCATCGTGGGAGCGGGCATGCAGGGCCAGGTCCTCACCTGGAACCTGGGTCGCAATCCGGCCGTCACCGAGATCGTCGTTTCCGACTTCGACGAATCACGCGCTCGTTTTGTAGCGGCGCAGGTGGGCAACGGCAAGGCGCGGGCGATGTTCATCGACGCCTCCGACGTGGACGCTGTGGCCAAGGCCGCCGAGGGCGCCACGCTGGTCGTGAACGCCGTCGTGCCGACCTTCAACATGGCCCTCCTGCGCGCCTGCCTCAAGGCCGGCGCGGGCTACCTCGACATGGCCTCGGGCCAGACTCCCACGCAGACCATCGACGAGGCCTGGCTCGAGCAGTCGGCCCTCGACGGCGAGTTCAAGGCCGCCGGCCTCACTGCGCTACAGAGCTGCGGCATGGACCCGGGCGTCACCAACACCTTCGCCGCCAACGGCTACGAAGACCTCGACAAGTGCTTCGAGATCCGCATCAAGGACTACGCCCTGTTCGATTCGCCGGTGCCGCTGCAGGTGTGGTCACAGGAGACCTACTACACCGACTGCGCCCAGCCGCCGCTGCTCTACGAAGACGGTGAGTTCAAGCGCGTCGAGATCTTCGGCCGCAAGGAGTTCTACCAGTTCCCCGAGCCCTTCGGCCTGGGGCCCTGCATCTGCCACGACCACGAAGAGGTCACCACGCTGCCCCGGCTGCTGCCCAAGAAGTTCGGCAACAAAGGCCTGCGCTACGTCGACTTCAAGATGGGCACCGAAGAGGTCGCCATCGACGGCGACGCCGCCTTCGTGGGCACCGGCATGACGAGCAAAGACCCCGTCACGCTCAAGGACGGGACCAAGGTACGACCGATCGACGTCTACGTCGCGACACTGGCCCCCAACCCGCCCGCCGACGAGCTCGCCAAGCTCGCCCTGGCCGGCAAAATCCTCGACATCGGCGTGCAGGTCGTCGACTGCATCGGCGAGAAGGCGGGCCAGCCGACGACCATCAACTACACCGTCGTCGGCCCCGACATCAAACGCGTCAACGAGCTCATCCCCGGCGCCACCTGCGTGTCGTACGGCACCTCCACGCCGGCCGCCGTCTACGCCGAGATGATCGTCGAAGGCAAGATCGACCAGCCCGGCGTCATCGCGCCCGAGCTGCTCGACCGCCCGGCGCGCGACTTCTTCATCGCCGAGCTCGGCCGTCGCGAGATGCCGGTCACCCATTGCGTCAACACGAGGATCAACTAGCGGCCCACCAAAAGCGTTCGCCGGCGCCTTGCATGCGCCTCAGCCGTTCGCCCAGCACACCCGGCGCCCCCCGCAGGACGCCGACGCCAAAAGGCGGGCGGGACAGCTTGCAGCTGTCCCGCCCGCCTTTTCTTATGAGCTGGGCGCTGTCGCACGCCGCGAGGGTACCGGCACGCGACCGGCGCGGGCGCTTCGGCTTGAGAGCCGTCGGCGGTCGGTCGCCAGCGGGCACCAGTAGGCGGTCGCCGGGGGGCTCGCCGGCGGTCAGTCGCCGTCGATCTTGCGTTGCAGGGGGGCCCACGAAGGCGGCTGCAGAGCGCCGGGGTGGGGCCGCACCGGACGGCCGCCGGCTCTGGGCAGGCTGAGCACGCCTTCGACCGGCGCCACGTCGATCTCGTCTTGCCCGAGGGCGGCGAACAGCGAGACCAGGCCCACCGCGTCGTGGCCGCCGCCGAGCTCGTCGACGGTCAGGGCCTGGTTGGCCTGCAGGCGCAGCCAGGCGTCGCGCACGCGCTCCCAGGTGTAGTCGGCGCGTTTGCCGCGCACCTGCAGGCTGAGCGTGTCGGCGGCGCTCACCACGCGGCCGGTGCCCTTCCAGAAGATCAAGTCGAACGCGACGAGCTTGCCCTCTTGCAGGCGCGCCTTCATGGTTTCGGCTGAGATCATGGGTCCTCCCGTGGCCGCCGGCGCCGCACGGCGCGTTCAATGCCTAGTTTACCGGTTGGCGGACACCGGTGCGCCGGTGCGCGCGTATGCGGTGCGGCGCTGCACGAGCGCCTCGCCTACGCGGTGCGGCGCTGCACGAGCCCCACGCCGTCGCCCAACGGCAGCAGCACGTAGTCGAGAGCCGGGTCGGAGGCGAGGCGCCGGTTGAGCGCCAGCGCCACCTCGACCGAGGACTGCGCCCAGTGGTCGTCGCCGCTGCCGGTGGCCACGCGGCCGTTCATGAGGAGGTTGTCGATCACGATCAGCCCGGTCTTGCGCAGCCGGTCGAGCGCGAGGTCGAAATAGCCGGGGTAGCCGACCTTGTCGGCGTCGATGAAGACCATGTCGAACGTCTCGCGCAGGCCGGGCAACGTGTCGTGGGCATCGCCCAGCAGGACCTCGACCTTGGCGCCGGCGGGATCGCGTGCCAGGTAGAGTCGGGCCAGCGCGGCCATGTGCATGTCGCGTTCGAGCGAGACGACCTTGCCGTAGTCGGGCAGCGCGCGGGCCACGTGCAGGGCCGAGTAGCCGATGGCCAGACCGATCTCGAGCACCAGTCTGGCAGCGGCCGCACGGGCCAGCATGGCCAGCAAAGCGGCCGTCTCGCGAGGCGCGATCGGCACGCCGTTGGCCGCCGCATAGGCCTCCATCTCGGCGAGTAACGGGTCGGACGGCCGCCGCAGGGTGTGCAGGTAGTCGTGTGTCGCCTTGTCTAAGATCATGGCATGCTGGTCGTGTCGTTGGTCTCAGGCCGTGTTGGTTCTATGGTACCCTGAACCGCTGCGGCGCCCGCCGTATCGTCCGCTTCGGCGGGCAAAGGAGTTGCCCATGGCGACCGACAACCGAGGCCGATGAGCAAACCGCTGAACGACGCAGAGCCCGGCACACCCGCCGTTGCTCGCGTCGACCTGCACTGTCACTCGCGCTTCTCCGCCCGCTCAGAGCTCTACCTGGCCCGCACGTTCGGCGTGCGCGAGTGCTTCACCGACCCGCATCTCGTCTACCGCGAAGCCAAGGCCCGCGGCATGACCCACGTCACGCTCACCGACCACGACACCATCACCGGCGCCCTGCAGCTGGCCGACTACCCCGACTTCACGATCGGCGAAGAGATCAGCGCCTTCTTCCCGACCGAGGCCCTCCATGTGCACGTGCTGGTCTGGGGCCTGAACGAGGTCCAGCACCGCGAGATCACCGAGCTGCGCTTCAACATCTTCGAGCTCGCCGACTACCTGCGCGGCGAGGGCCTGGCCCACGCGCTCGCCCACCCCATGTCGGTCGTCTCCGAGCTGCGGGTCGAGCACTACGAGCAGCTGTTGCTGCTGTTCGCCCTGTGGGAAACGCGCAACGGCAGCTCGACCAAGGTCGAAAACCAGATGAGCGCCGAGCTCGTCGCCGCCTCGGCCGCCCTCATTCCGCGGCTCGCCGAGAAGTACGGCCGTGAGCCGGTGGCCGCGGCCATCCGTCCGGTCGCGGGCTCCGACGACCACGGCGGCCTCGACGTGGGCGGCACCTTCACGCAGATCACCCTGAACGCAGGCGAGACCGACCCGTTCGCCGCCCTGCTGCGCCGTAAGGCGGCCCTGCGCGGTACCCAGGGCTCGACGGCCAAGACCGCACACACCGCCATCAGCCTCCTGTTTCGCGGCGGCGACAGCGACTCGCGCAACTGGCTGTCGCGCACGCTGCTGCGCCGCGGCATGCGTTCGAGCATCCCCTGGACCGTGCTCGAAGGACAGCGCAGCCGGCAGCTCGCCGGGCGTTTCGTGAGCTTGGCGATCGACCCGCCCTGGCGCCGCGAGGGGGCACTGCGCAGGGCGGCCGCCAGCGGCGCCGCCGAAGTCATTCGCAGCGGCGCCCTGGTGGGCGGCGGCCTGCACCACGAACGCCTCGCCGCGATCGCCGAGACCACCTGGGAGCGCACCGTCCGCGACTGCTTCAAGGACCTGCGCGGCAAGGGCTTCGGCAAAGACTCGCTCGAAGCGTGGAAGACGCTCGGCCAGGCCCAGACGCTGATCGCTCCCTACATGCTGGCGGCGACCTCGCTGGCGCGCCAGCGCACCCACGCCCGCGACGTGCACCACGAGCTGTCCGACGCCGGGTTGCTCGACCCCTGGCCCATGCCGCCCGAGCCGCACGTGGCCATGTTCACCGACACGATCGAAGAGATCAACGGAGTTGCGGCCGTGCTCCAGCCGCTGGTCGCCTTCGCCGCCGACGAAGGCTGGCCGTTCACCATGATCTCGTGCGGCGACGCGCGCGTCAGCAAGCCCACCCACGAGGTCTTCCCGGCGCTCGACCGCTTCCGGTTCGACGTCTACGAGGAGTTCCCCTTGTTCGTGCCGCCCGTGCTGGAGCTCCTGCGCTGGTGCGAAGACAACAACGTCGATGTCATCCACGCCGCCACCCCCGGTCCGCTGGGCATGGTCGCGGCGCTGCTGGCGCGCACCCTCGGCCTGCCGCTGGTCGCCTCGTACCACACCGATCTGCCGCGCCTGGGCTATTTCCTGACCTCCGACCACATCGTGCGCGAGGCCCTGTGGACCTACGTGCGCGGCTTCTACAACCAGGCCGAGATCGTCTTCTGCCCCTCACGCGCGGTGCAGGACGACCTCACCCAGCACGGCGTGCGGGTGCGCTTCGAGAACTTGGACCAGGCCATCGACAGCACGCGCTTCACCCCCGGACGGCGCAACGACGAGGTGCGCCGCGTGCTCGGCGGCGGCAAGAAGGTGATCCTCTGGGTGGGGCGCATGTCGCCCGAGAAGGGGCTCGACTTTCTGGCGCTCGCCTATAACCGGCTGCGCCGCGAGCGCGACGACGTGCAGCTCGTCCTGGTGGGCGACGGGCCGTACCGCGAGCAGCTCGCCGGCCTGCTGCCCGGCGCCTCGTTCCTGGGCTATCGCACCGGCGATGAGCTCGCCACGATCTACGCCTCGGCCGACGTCTTCGTGTTTCCGGGGCGGGCCGAGACCTTCGGCCAGGTGCTCCTCGAGGCGGCGGCGTCGGGACTGCCGGCGGTGGTGACCGCGGGCATCGGCGTCGACGAGAACGTGGCGCGCGACGTGACGGCCCTGGTCGTGCCTCCGGGCGACGCCGGCGGCTTCGTCGCCGGCCTCGCCCGCCTGCTCGACGACGAAGCGCTGCGCCACAGCATGGGCGTCGCCGCCCGCGAGCGGGCCCTGCAGCGCAGCTGGCCGGCGACCTTCGCCCACATGCGCGAGGTCTACCGCGCGATGCCGACCAGGTAGGGCGGGCGAGCCGCGGGCGATCTCATGGCGACTTCCCCGGCCGCGGCCACAGTCGACCTCTTCTTGCTCGCCCATCACGACGACGAGGTGTTCTGCGCCGGCCACCTGCGCCGGGCGCTCGCCGGCGGTGGCCGCGTGCACCTGCTCTGGGCGACCGCCGGCGGCCTGGCCCCCGCCCGACGGCGCGTGGCCGAAGGGGCCCGGGTGCTCGAGGTCCTCAAGCCCACGGGCGCCACGGGCAGCGACCTTCGCCTTGCCGACCAGCACGCCGTCGAGCACGTCGCGACCATCGCGGCCGCCGTGGGGCTGCTGGTCGACGGGGCGCCGCTGCCCGATGCGAGCGAGGGCGATGCGATCCGCGAAGGTGTGCGCGCCGCCCAGGCGACCGTCTACGTGCCGGCCTATGAAGGCGGCCACCCCGACCACGACGCGGTCAACGCCGCGGCGGCGCTCGCCGCAGCGGCGCGGCCCGGCCTGCGCGTAGTCGAGTTCCCGCTCTACCGGCGCGGACCGTTGGGCTTGACCGCGGCCTCGCCCCTGCCGCCGGCAGGCACGGCGCGCGAGCCCCTGGTGGTGCTGCCCCTCGACGGCCGCGACCTGGCTCTGCGCCGTCTGCTGGCGCGTGCCAATGCAAGCCAGCTCGTGCCGTCGCTGCTGCCCCTGCTCGGCGTGGCGCGACTGGCGGGGAGGGGGCGGGCCGAACCGGCCCGCCCCCTCCCCGCTCACGACTACACGCGACCGCCCCACCCGGGCCGCCTGCTCTACGAGCTCTACACGCCCTGGCGCTTTGCGCGCTGGAGCGCCGCGGTGGCCGCGAGCAGGGTGTCGGAGGGCTGACCGCAATCCGCGCCGTCGTTCGACGAGCGCTGGTCACTGGCACGATCGACGGCGAGAGGCGTCGCGTCTGGCGCGGGCGCCGGACGCGACCTTACGGGCGGGGCACGAACCCCATGCGGTCGCGCACCTTCTGCATGGTGCGCTCGGCGATGGCCGCGGCACGCTCGGCGCCGTCGCGCAGCACGTCGAGGGTGAAGCCCTTGTCGGTGCCGAGCTCCTTCATGCGACGCTGGAAGGGAGCCAGCGCCTCGACGACCACCTCGGCCAGGTCTTGCTTGAACTGGGCGTAGCCCTGGCCTTCGTAGCGGGCGACCACGGCATCGACGGTCTCGCCGGCCAGCGTGCTGTAGATGGTCAGCAGATTGGTGAGCGCCGGCTTGTCGGGGCCGGGACGCACTTCGGCGCCCGAATCGGTGACGGCGCGCTTGATCTTGCGGCGGATGTCGTCGGGCGAGTCGGTCAGGGCGATGAAGTTGTAGGCCGAGTCGGCGCTCTTGCTCATCTTCTTGGCGGGATCATCGAGACCCATGACGCGCGCGCCCTCGGTGCGGATGATCGGCTCGGGCACGACGAAGGTCTTGCCGAAGGCGTTGTTGAAGCGCTCGGCGAGGTCGCGGGTGAGCTCGACGTGCTGTTTTTGGTCTTCGCCGACGGGCACCGCGTCGGCCCGGTAGAGCAGGATGTCGGCCGCCATGAGCACGGGATAGTCGAAGATGCCGACGCCGATGCTTTCGGCCTCGCCGCCGCGGGTCTTGTCTTTGAACTGGGTCATGCGATTGAGCTCGCCCACATACGCCACCGTGTTGAGGATCCAGGCGAGCTCGGAGTGCTGCGGCACGTGCGACTGCACGATGACGATAGACCGTTGCGGGTCGACGCCGGCAGCCAGGAACATGTTGATCGTGTCGATGGTGTTGCGTTTGAGGTCGGCCTTGGCCTGGCGCATGGTGATGGCGTGCAGGTCGACGGCGCAGTAGACGCAGTCGTGCGTGTCCTGCATGGCGACGAAGTTGCGGATGGCCCCCAGGTAGTTGCCCAGATGCAGCGCGCCGGTCGGCTGGATGCCGCTGAAGACGCGCGGCCGGCGAGCCGGCGCGGCCGCGACGGGGTCGGACCCCGTCTGGGGCGCGGCTCCGGCCGCCGGGCCGGAGCCTGCCTGCGGTGCGGCGCGATGCGTGTCGGAGTCGGTCGCCATGGTGCTATTTCAGTCCAGCAGGCCGGCGCCGCTACTCGGCGTCGATCTCTTCGTCGGTCGCGCCCGATTCGGAGACCACCATGCGAGCGATCGCGCTGACCACGTCGCCCTCGCGCATGTTCATGACGCGCACGCCCGTGGCGGTGCGCCCCTGGCGGCTGACGTCGGCGGCCGCCATGCGGATCATGACGCCCTCGCGGCTTTGCAGCATGAGCTCGTGGTTGTCGCGCACCATGCGCACGCCGACCAGGTAGCCCTTGCGGTCGGTGAGCTTGATGGCGATCACGCCCTGCCCGCCGCGGCCCTGCACGCGCCAGTCCATGATGGGCGTACGCTTGCCGTAGCCGTTGTCGGTGACCAGGAAGAGGTCGGAGTCGTCGCGGGCGATGTCCATGCTGATGAGCTCGTCGCCCTTGCGCAGCCGCATGCCGTGCACGCCCGAGGTGTTGCGACCGGTGGGGCGAACGTCGCTTTCGTGGAAGCGGATGCCCTGACCGAGGCGGCTCACCAGGAGCAGGTCGTCGTCGCCCGTGGTGTTACGCACGGCGATCAGTTCGTCGTCGTCGCGGATGTCGATGGCGATGATGCCGTCGGACTTGAGCGGCGTGTTGTACGAGCCGAACAGCGTCTTTTTGACGATGCCCTTCCGCGTGCAGAACATGAGGAACTTGCCTTCGGCGACGTCGAAGTTGCGCGTGTTGATGACGGCGCAGACGTGCTCGTCCTGGCGCAGCGGCAGCAGGTTGGAGAGGTGCTTGCCGCGGGCGTTGCGGCCCGCTTCGGGCAGCTCGTGGACCTTGAGCCGGTAGACCTTGCCGACACTCGTGAAGAACAGCAGGAAGTGATGGGTACTGGTGATGAAGAGGTGCTCGACCTCGTCTTCTTCTTTTAGGTCCATGCCGGCGATGCCCACGCCGCCGCGCTTTTGCTGGCGGTAGGTGGCGGTCGGCAGGCGCTTGACGTAGCCGGTCTTGGTGACCGTGATCACCATCTGCTGCTCGGCGATCAGGTCCTCGATGTCGAGGTCGCCTTCGTCGGGCACGATCTCGGTGCGGCGGTCGTCGTTGTAGAGACGTTTGAGCTCGCCCAGCTCGGTCTTGATGACGCCGTAGATGGCGTCTTCGTCGCCGAGCAGCTCGCGCAGCTCCTTGATGCGCGCCAGCAGGCCGCGGTGCTCTTCTTTGACCTTGTCGCGCTCGAGGCTGGTGAGTTTCTGCAGGCGCAGGTCGAGGATGGCCTGGGCCTGGGGCAGCGTGAGCTCGAAGGTATCCATGAGGGCGGTGCGGGCGGTCTCGACGTCGGCCGCGTGGCGGATGATCGAGATGATCTGGTCTAGGTTGTCGAGGGCGACCAGCAGGACTTCG
>CAZFJE010000023.1:0-25701 GCA_964519555.1 uncultured Thermoleophilia bacterium | reverse complement strand
CCCAGCTCCACGGCAAGAAGCTCTCGTTCAACAACCTCTACGACCTGCACGCCGCCCGCGATCTGGCCACCGAGTTCACCTTGCCGGCCTGCGTCATCATCAAGCACAACAACCCCTGCGGCGCGGCGCTGGCCGAGAACCTCGAGCACGCCTACCTGAAGGCGCTCGAGTCCGACCCGGTGGCCGCCTTCGGCTCGGTGGTCGCCGTCAACCGGCAGATCGACCTGGCGACCGCGCAGCGCATGTCCGAGCTGTTCATCGAGGTGCTGTTCGCGCCGTCCTACGACGACGCCGCCCTCGAGCTGCTCAGCCGCAAGCCCGACATCCGCCTGCTGGTCGACAACGAGCGCCGCAAGGGCAGCCCCGGCGAGATGGACTACAAGCGCGTGCTGGGCGGCCTGCTCATCCAGGACCGCGACGCCGACCTCGAAGACCGCGAGTCCATGCAGGTCGTGAGCGAGCACCACCCCACCGAGGCTGAGTGGGGCGACCTGATCTTCGCCAGCAGGGTCGCCAAGCACGTCAAGTCGAACGCCATCGTGATCGCCAAAGACCTGGCCACCCTGGGCGTCGGCGCCGGCCAGATGAGCCGCGTCGACTCCACGCGCCTGGCCATCGAAAAGGCCCACGGCGACCTGCACGGCTCGGTGGTCGGCTCCGACGCCTTCTTCCCCTTCCCCGATGCCGTCGAGCTCGCCATCGACGCCGGCGTCACCGCCTTCATGCAGCCCGGCGGCTCCAAGCGCGACGACCTCTCGGTCAAGGTCTGCAACGACCGCGGCGCCGCCATGGTGTTCTCGCGCCGCCGCCACTTCCTGCACTAGCGAACGCGAGCGACAGGGAACGTACCACCAGAGGGCCTGCGCAGGCATCGCGGGCCCTCTGCTGTTGGAGGATGGCGATGACCGATCCGTGGCGGGCCGACGAGCCCGAACAGACGAGCGCGGCGTGGCGGACCGACGAGCCCGAACAGCCGAGCGCGGCGTGGCGGACCGACGAGCCCGAACAGCCAAGCACGGCGTGGCGCGCCGACGAGTGCCCCGCCTACGAGACCGTCAGCCTGAGCGGCGGCCCCGCAGAGCTGCGGCCCTGGCGGCTCGACGACGCCCCGGTCATGGCAGCCGCCTGCGTCGACCCTGAGATCGCCCTGTTCTGCATGATGCCGGCCGGCTACACCGTCGCCCTGGCGCGCGACTTCATCGTCGACGCGCCGCGCGCCTGGTCGCGCGACGGCTGGCTGCACCTGGCGCTCACGGTCGCCGGCGACGAGCGCCCGGTGGGCGCCGTGGGCGCGCTCAGCACGGACAGGTGGCCCGGCGCGGCCGAGCTCGGCTACTGGGTCATGCCCCACGACCGCGGGCGCGGCCTGGGGGGCGCCGGCGTCGCGCTGCTCACCGACTGGGCCTTCGAGACGCTGCGCCTGCAGCGCCTGGTGATCGGCACCATGGTGACCAACGCAGCCTCGCGGCGCATAGCGCGGGCACTGGGTTACCGCCCCGAAGCCCTGCTGCGCAGCTACCGGGCCTTCGGAGAGGGGCGCACCGACTGCGTCGTCTACTCGCTGCTGGTCGACGAGTGGCGCGCGTCCCGCGCGGCGCGAGTATCGGACGCGGCGCGAGCGGAGGGCCGCGGCGAGGGCCGGCCCGCGGCCGCCCCGCCCGACGAGGCGCTCCTGCCGGCCCTCGCCGCGGCGCGCAGCGACTACCGCGCCACCACGCCCGCCCTGCCGGCCACGCCGCCGCTGCTCGGCGACGGCGCCGTCCTGCTGCGCCCCTACGCAGAGGCCGACGTGCCCGACCTGGTCCGCGCCTGCAACGACGCCGAGTCGCGGCGCTGGCTGTCCATGCTGCCGACCCCCTACGGCGAACGCGATGCGCGCGAGTTCCTGGCGCAGACTGCCGCCGGCTGGGAGCGCGAGCACCAGGCCTTCTACGCCATCGCCGACGCCGCGAGCGACCGCCTGCTGGGCGGCGTCGCGCTACGCGCCGAAGAGTCGTGGGCCGGGGTCGCCGAGCTCGGCTACCACGTTATGCCGTGGGCGCGCCGCCGCGGCGTAGCCACGGCGGCGGCGCGCCTGGTCACGCAGTGGAGCCTCGACGTGCTGGGCATGGCGCGCGTGCAGATCCTGGCCGACACGCGCAACGCCGCCTCGTGCGCCGTGGCGACGCGCCTGGGCTTCACGCTCGAAGGCCTGCGGCGCTCCGACCACGGCCGCGAGGGCGACCTTGGCGACCACGCCGTCTACTCGCTGCTCGCCGGCGAGCCGCGCCCCTGGTAAGCCCCGGCCGCGACCGGAGCCACGCAGGGTCGGCAACGCGGCCGACGTGCAACCGAGTCGGCGCCCAGCGTTGGTGGAAAAGAACGGCGGCGTACCGCAAGACGGTGGAAAAGAACGACGGCGTACCGCAAGACGGTGGAAAAGAACGGCGGCGTACCGCAAGACGACCGACAGCGCGCCCGGAGTGTCGCCCCGCCTTCTTGCGAAGAGGACGCCGCCGCTGCCGGGCGCGCTGTCAGCCGTGTACATCGATCGAGCATGCCACCAAGGCCGATCCCAAACGCCGCTCGTTTCGGTCGGGGGCCTTGCGGCCCCACCCCACCGTGGCAAGCGACGGGCCGCAGAATCCGTCGCCACCCGAGCTCCAGAGGCCGATCGGCCTTTGGCACCTCGATCGTTACCAATAATAACGACCGCGCTCTTCCCGGCTCCGATAGGTAAGGCTCCCTATTTGCGCGCGCCTCGGGCCACACGGCGTTGTCTGGGCTGGCAAGGCGCTCAGCGCGCGGCGAGCTGCGCCCGCGTCAGGGCGTCGAGCGGATCGAGCGCCAGAGCGCGGCGGAACCACTGTGTGGCCGCCGCCTGGTCGCCGAAGCTGTTGAGCTCGAGCAGGCCCATCTGGTAGTAGGGCTCGTAGTTGCGCGGCTGCAGGCGCACGGCCCGCTCGAGCGTCTGGCGCGCGGCCGGCGCGTGGCGTTGCTCGACCTGCACGAGCGCCAGGGTGATGAGCGGGTCGACGGCCAGCGGGTCGAGCCGGCCTGCGCGGCGCGCCGACGAGGCCGCCTGGGTCAGGCGGCCGAGGCTGGCGTCGTCGACGGCAGCCAGCGCGGCGCGCTGCGACAGGTAGGGCAGCCCCCAGGCGACCGCGCCCAGAACGACGAGGCCGGTGACCAGGATGCGCGCCGCGAGCGGGAATGCGTGCGACCGGGCGGGCTGCGCCGACCGCGATGGGGCGGCCGGTGGCGAGGCGGGTTCGGCCTGCGCCGCCGGCGAAAGGGTGTGCTCGACCAGCACGGCGGCCTCCGCGTCGGCCCGGTCGCGCTGGCGCACATACCCGGCAGCCGCCCCCGCGAGCAGCAGGAAGGCGAGCGTGATCACCGCCATGTCCCAGTCCCAGTCAATCGACATGTGCACCACGAAGACCACCACGGCCGCCTGACAGCCCGCCAGCAGCGAGCGCTCTGGGTCGGCGCGGTCTTTGAGCAGCCGGCCCAGGGCGGCGACCACGAGCCCGCCGATGGCGACCGCGAAGAGCACGAAGCCTACGAGCCCCAGTTCGCTCAGCACGTTGAGCCACTGGCTGTGGCTGTGATGCACCACCCAGGCCTGGGGGCGGTAGAGGTAGTTGGTGAAGCTGAAGGTGCCGGCCCCAGTGCCGGCCAGTTTGCGGGCGTCGAAGCCTTTGATGGCCTCGCGATACCAGGGCACACGCTCGCTGCTGCCCAGAGAGACGAGCCTTCCGGCACTGTTGCCCGGTCCCGCACTCGACAGCGCCTCATGATAGTGGACCCGGAACCAGCCCTCGAAGCCGCCGTGACGCGGAAGGTAGTAGGCGGCGAAACAGAGGGGCGCCGCCACGACGACGACGAGCACGGCGACACCCACCCACTGCGCCGTCCGAGCGCGTAGCGGCCGCTGCCGCTGAGCAAGCGCGATCAGTGCCTGCCCGGCGAAAGCCGCGACCGCCGCCGCAACGACCCATCCGGCCAGCGTGTGGCCCTGGGAAGTCCGCAGGGCGTCGTTGGTGGTCGCGTTGAAGAGGGTGCCAAGGTGGCGCAGGTGATAGAGGACTGCCGCGACGAGCACCGCAGGCACCACCAGCGAAAGGAGTCTCGACAAGCGTCGCGTCGCAAGCGCGAAGAACACGAGCAGCGCCACGGCGAGCGCCAGAAACCCGCCGCGCGAGAAGGTGAAGAACAGGGTGAAGAACAGAATCACAAGGGCGCTCGAAGAGAGACCGCGCGTCCAGTCCGGTAACTCCATACGCGAGGCGGCCTCGAGCGCAATGGGAACGACCATGACAATGAGCACTGCGAGCACGTTCCAGTAGCCTATGGAGCCACTCAATCGGGCCCACGTATGGGCGTCGGTCACAACATCGGGGGCGATCTTGCCCAGCAGCGCATAGCCGGCAAGGCCGATCACCACGATGGCAAGCCCGTAAGTGGCGAACCGAAGCTGGGCGCGCCCTCCCGGCAGCGCGCCGCACACCACGGCCACCAGCAGGTAGAAGGCGGCCACGTCGAAACCCACCCAGGAGAGGTCGGGGCCCACCGACCACAGCACGGACAGGCCGGTCCACGCGACGAAGGCGGCAAAGGCGCAAAAGCCGACGAGCTGCGCGCGCGACGGCCGCTCGGGCCGGCGCACCAGCCAGACGCCGGCCACGACGAGGCCGGCGAACGCCAGGGCCACCGGCGTCGTGCGCGTGAAGATGTAGCCGCCCGACCGCGCCCCGAGGGCGGCGATGGTGGCGAGCACCACGAGCGTGGCCAGCAGCGCGCGCGCGACCCGCGCATGGGTGGCGCCGGCAAAACGTCGAGAGGTCGGCGGCGCGCCGGTCACGTCGCACGAACGAGCCGCGCCGGCTGGGCCGGCGGGCTCGTGAGTCGTCGCTGTGTCGGTCATGTGGCGAGTCGTCGAGATGTGGCAGACTCGTCGGCGGTGTGGTGGCGGTCCATGGAGCGCTCCCGTTCGTGCACAAGGCCGGTCACAGGCCGGTCCGGACACGGAACCTGCAGTATAAGCCGACCGAGCCGCGGCAACACCTTGAGCAGGACGTCGGACCCGTGGTATAAGCGGGCCAGCGGCGCGGTGTCTGCGCGCCCGCGCGAGGCGACCAGAGAGGTCGGGCCATGAAGCCGGGCATCGTCATCGTCATGATCCTCGCCCTTGTCGCAACAGGTCTGTGCGCCACGGGATTCGTCGCGACCGCCGTGTTCGCGCCGCCCGCCTGGGCGAGCTCCGCAACGACGGCGGCGATCATTCAAGACGCCTCCGACGGCACGATCAACGGCCACTACACCGTAGCCGAAGTCAGAGCGGCCCTGGTCGTCGTTGAAAACGACCCGGCCTACTCGCAGTACAGCGACATCCAAGGCGTCATCGAAAGCTACCTCGCGAGCCTGCTGGCCGCCACGCCCACGCCGAAGCCGACGACCACGCACGCAGCGACCCAGCCCACCACGAGTGCCACGACCGCGGCGTCGCCTTCCACTGCCTACACCGGGCAGCTCGATTACACGGGGGGTCAGCCGCTCCTCCTGTTCGGCCTCGGCGGCGCGCTGGTCGGCGCGGGCTGGGCGCTGCGCCGGCGCACGTCGGCGACGCGTCCGTAGCGACGCTTCGAACCGCGCGCTCCGCTACGATCCAGCGCGGACGACAGTCCATGACTTCGTCAACCCCAGGACACGTTCGGGTGCGACGACCCCATCTGGGAACAGGCTCTGCAACTCCCGGCGCGACAGCAGCCGCACTGAAGACACAACCTCGTCTACGTACGATTGGGAAGGCCTCGTGATCCAGCCCCACAGCGAGAAGTTCCGCAGGATACGGCGCTGGGCCGATCGTGGCAGCCAATGGACGAATGGCGTCATGTAGTGAGGCTCCACGAAGAAACGTCGGGCCGGCGTTTGTAGATAGAACGAGGCGGCGACGCGGCGCAACTCTGCGGCCATCTTCGCCTGAGCGGCAAAGCCACCGACGTGCTCTATCACTGAGTTCGAAAAGGCGATGTCGAATGAGCGGTCGGCAAACGGCAGGCGGGTAGCGTCTCCGATCGTGAGGGACATTCCCGCAGGGAGCTGCTGCTCGTCTTCTGCGATCTTCAGGTTGAGGATGGTCACCTGAGGACAGACCGGCAGCCTGAACCACGTCTGCGGTGTGCCGCCGACATCGAGAATCGTGGTGGCGTCCGTCGGCCTGAAGCGTTCGGCGAAGCGGTTCATCCGCCGTTGCCGAAAGACATGGCCGGCGAGCCCGTAGGCAGCCACGATCGTCCGGGTCTGCCTGCGGTAGAGCGATTCTGCCGTGCGCGCCTTCACGACGCTCCTCGCACCCCCGCACGGACACGGGCGCACGCTCCGACAAGCTGGAGCAAAAAGAGGGCGATGAACCGCGGGTTGGCATGCAGCTGTCGGCGCCAGAGCCTGCGCGGCTCGCACGCCAGCCTGAACAGCCACTCGAGCCCGATCCCCTGCGTCCAATGCGGCGCCTCGCGGGTCCGGCCGCCGAACACATCAAAGGCAGCTCCCACCCCGACCATGGCGCAGGTCAACGCGCGCGGCATGTCGCCGGGACCAGGCGCCACGTGAGCCGCCATCCATTTTTCCTGCTTTGGACAGCCGATGCCGACGAGCAGCAACTGGACTCGGCTGCCGGCGATCGCGGCGGCGACCTGCCGGTCCTCTTCGGGCGAAAGCGCCCTGAACGGCGGGCTCCAGGCGTAGACCACGGTGAGCCCGGGGTACGCCTCGCTCAGCAGGTCGCTGAAGGCGCCGAGCGTCGCCTCTGTGCCCCCATACAGTCCGAGCCTTACTCCCTGCGCCTCGGCAGCAGCGAGTACGTCGATAACCAGATCGGGCGTCATGCGGACCCTGTGCCGTTGCCCGGCCCCGAGAGCGCGCAGCGCCCAGACCATCGGCTGGCCGTCGGGCAACACGAGATCCGCGCCGTTCACGATTGCGCGAAAGCCGTGGTCGTCGTGGGCTTCCATCGTCATGTGCACATTGGCCGCGCACACGTACGACCCTCGCGATGATCCGTCGGCAGCCGCTGCCAAAGTCATGATCCTGTCACTGGCTTCGCATGAGTCGATCTGATCGACGCGCATGCCCAGCACACGCCGGAACGGCAGGCCCTGGGGCGCGCAATCGCCAAGCACTGGGGCGTCGGAGATCATGACCTCAGGATACTATCTGCTAGAATACCAACGCTATGGAAGTTCGCCGTGACCGGCGGACGGGGGTGTGCCGGCAACCCGCCGAACACGTGGAGGCCGGCTCTTAGTGGTCGCCTCGTGCAACGGGGCCCGGCTTCGAGGACCATGCTGACGACTCATCTGCCCATTCGCTCCGCGCATATGAGGGCAACGGCCAAGCGGTTTGTGCCCGACGCGCTGGTCGACGTAGGCCGTGCGCTCGGCCTGTTCGGCGGCCGCGAGTGGGAGTTCAAGCCTCTGGGGTGGAATGCCCGATCGGGCCTCGCTCACGGCTGGAACGACCCCAGCATTGCGCTGACCCAGGTTGCCAAGTGGCCCGCGTTCGTGGCGGCGGCCAGCGGGTCGGGCACCCTCGGCATCAATCACGAGGCCGCCCGTATGGCATGCGACGACTGCGACTCGCACAACACCGTCATGTCCTTTGCCTACGTGGTCGGACGGGCGAGAACCGACCCGCTGCGCGTGCTCGACTGGGGCGGAGGGCTCGGACACTACTACGTACTGGCGCGGGCCCTTTGGCCCGATATCCAGCTGCGCTGGACCTGTAAAGACGTGGCCGCCATCTGCGAGCAGGGCGCAAAGCTCGTGCCCGACGTCCGCTTCGTCGACGACGACGCCTGCCTGAGCGAGCGGTACGACCTCGTCATGGCATCGAGCTCTCTGCAGTACGCCCAGGACTGGCGGCGAGTCGCTGGCGAACTGGCAGCGGCAGCCAATCCCTGGCTCTACCTGGCGCGCCTGCCGATCGTGCTGTCGGCGTCGAGTTTCCCTGTCGTCCAAGACCCGCGGCGCTATGGCTACCAGACCCGTTACGTCGGCTGGTTCCTGAACCGTTCAGAGCTTCTGGGCCGCATGGCGTCGATCGGCATGGAGCTGGAGCGCGAGTTTCTCGAGGGGGAGCGACCGTTCGTACGGCATGCGCCCGAGCGTGGCGAGTATCGGGGTTTTCTCTTTCGCCGCTCCGCGCCGAACGCCGGTCCGGCGCGCGCGCAAGCGACTCGAGAGGAGAACCCATGATCGAGCGCGGCGCCGGGGGCCACGGCGGCTACGCGGGGCGGCGGGTGCTAATCACGGGGGGATTGGGCTTCATCGGCTCCACGCTCGCCGCCGCGCTCGTACGCGAAGGGGCGTTGGTCACGCTCGTCGACAGCCTCATTCCCGAGTACGGCGGCTTGCTGGCCAACATCGCCGACATCGAAGACCAGGTGAAGGTGAACATCTCCGACGTGCGCGACGAGCAGAGCATGCTCTATCTCGTGCAGGGCCACGACTACCTGTTCAACCTCGCTGGCCAGACGAGTCACATGGACTCAATGGAAGACCCCTACACCGATCTCGAGATCAACTCGCGGGCGCAGCTATCGATCCTCGAGGCCTGTCGGAAGCGCCGCCCCGACATCAAGATCGTCTTCGCCAGCACGCGCCAGATCTACGGCCGCCCCGACTACCTGCCCGTCGACGAACGTCATCTGGTGCGCCCGGTCGACGTCAACGGGATCAACAAGATGGCCGGCGAGTCGTACCACATCGTGTACAACAACGTCTACGGCCTGCGCGCCTGCGCTCTTAGGCTGACCAACACCTACGGTCCGCGCATGCGCATCAAAGACGCGCGCCAGACCTTCCTTGGCATCTGGATACGCCGGGTTTTGGAAGACGGCGCCATCGAGGTCTGGGGCGGAGAGCAGCTCAGAGACTTCACCTACGTCGACGACGTCGTCAGCGCCCTACTCGCCGCCGGACTGTCAACGGCCACCGAGGGCCGCGCGCTCAACGTCGGCGGATTCGACCCGCCTGTCAGCCTGGCCGTTCTTGCCGACCTCGTCGTGTCCATCGCGGGGCAGGGCACGTGTGTCGTCAAAGAGTTCCCCGCCGATCGGCAGCGCATCGACATCGGTGACTACTTTGCCGACGACAACGAGCTGCGCGCAGCCACCGGTTGGAGCCCGAGCGTCGGACTGCGACAGGGCCTCGCTGCAACGATCGCCTACTGTCGAGAGAATCTCGAAGAATACTTGTGAGCGGCTCCGGCCACGACTGTATTCCGCAGGCAGACCCCGGGGCCGGTGTGCGCGCATACGAGGGCGAGATTGAAGATGCCGTCCTCGCCGTGGTACGCAGCGGCTGGTATCTCCTCGGACCACGGGTGACCGCGTTCGAGAACGACTTCGCCGCCTACCTTTGCGCCGACGACCCAGCCGTGCCTCAGCTCGGCTGCGTGGGCGTGGCGAGCGGCACCGACGCGCTCGAGCTCGCCCTGCGCGCGTGCGGAGTAAAGGAGGGCGACGTCGTCGTATCGGTGTCCCACACGGCGTCTGCCACGATCGCCGCCATTCGCCGGAGCGGCGCCGTCCCGGCGTTCGTCGACATTCAGCCCGACACGATGACCCTCGACCCGGGGCAGCTCGAGGCGCTGCTGACCAGCTGGCCGGCACAAACGCCCCAGCCCAAGGCGGTCGTGCCGGTGCACCTCTACGGCCACCCCTGCGACATGGACGCGATCCTCGACATCGCCGAGCGCCACGGCCTGATGGTCGTCGAAGACTGCGCCCAGGCCCACGGCGCGATGCTGGGCGGGCGACGGGTCGGCACGTTCGGCGACGCCGCCGCGTTCAGCTTCTATCCCACCAAGAACCTGGCCGCGCTCGGAGACGCCGGCGCCGTGGTCACACCATCGGCCGCAGTGGCCGATCGCGTCCGCCGGCTTCGCCAGTATGGGTGGCAACCACGATTCGTCAGCGTCGAGGACGGCTGCAACAGCCGCATGGACGAACTGCAGGCCGCGATTCTCGGGGCACGCCTGCGCCATCTCGAAGACGACCTCGCCGCGCGCCGCCAGATCGCCGGCGTGTACGCCTTGTCGCTGGGCAAGCTGGCATCGCCCGACCTTGTGCTGCCGCGCGAGCGGCCCGAAGCCCGGCACGTGTATCATCAATACGTGGTGCGCTGCGCGGACAGACCGGCCGTCGTCAATGCGCTCGCCGCCGCGGGGGTCGGGACCGCAATCCATTACCCGGTGCCGGCACACCGGCAGCCGGCGTTCGCGCGCTTCGCACCCGATGGCGAGTCGGCGCTTCAGGTGACCGAGGAGGCCGCCGAAAGCGTGCTGTCGCTGCCCATGTTTCCCGAGCTCGGTCTCGAACGCGCCGCTCACGCGGCACACGCTCTGACGAAGGCGGTGTCGGGCTAGCGGTGGAGCGCCATTTCTGCACCTACTTCGACGTCAACTACCTGGCGAGAGCGCTCACGATGTACCGGTCGCTGCGTCGTCACTGTCCCGAGGCGGTCCTCTGGGCCCTGTGTTTCGACAACGCCTCCGCGGCCACACTGGCGAAACTGGGTGATCCCGCCCTGCGGCCGATCGTGGCCACCGATTTCGAGCGCGGCGACAATCTGCTTGTCGCCGCACAAGCCGGTCGCAGCCGCGTTGAGTACTACTTCACCTGCTCACCGTCGTGGCCGCTCTACCTGCTCCGTGAGCACGGCATGGACGAGCTCACCTACGTCGATGCCGACTACCTGTTCTTCGCCGATCCCGCAGTACTGTGGAGCGAGATGAGCGACGCGTCGCTGGGCATCATCGGCCACCGGTTTCCGCCAGAGCTGATCAGTCGCGAGGCCTACGGCCGTTACAACGTCGGCATCATCGCCATCCGCAACGACCAACGCGCCGGCGACGTCCTTGCCTGGTGGCGGCAGAGATGCATCGAATGGTGCTACGACCGCCTCGAAGAGGACCGCTACAACGACCAGAAGTACCTCGACACCGCTGTCGAACTGTTCGACGGCATACGGGTGCTGGAGAGCAAAGGCATCGGCGTCGCGCCGTGGAACTGGATGAACTACTCGTTCGGCCAGTCTCCGCAGGGCCCGACCGTCGACGGCGAGCCCCTGATCGCCTACCACTACCACGGACTGCGCCTCTACGGCTCGCACCTCTACGACGCACGCCTTGCACGCTACGGCCGCATGCCCCGCTCCGTTCGAACCATCCTATACCGACCATACCTGCAAGAACTGCGCGCGACCGAGCACGAGCTGGCGGTGAGAGTCCCCGAGTCGGTCTCGGCGACTCCATTGCGCGCCGGCAATACGCTGCCGCGCCTGGCCCTGGCGCTGGCGCTGCGCGACCTCAAAAGGTACCGGATCGCCCCGGACGGGTGACCCACGCGAACGCGTCGGCGAAGACGGCCGCCATGCGCTCGTGGGTGTTCCGAGCAACTCGCTCAAGAGCTGCTGCGCCCAGGCGGCCCCGCAGCTCTGGTGAGACAAGCAGGCGCTCCAGAGCCCCCCGCATCGCCGCGACATCCTGTTCGGGCACAACAAGGCCGGTGACTCCATCAACGACAAGCCCACCGGCAGCGGCGCCCACCGCGTCGGTGACGAGCACGGGCCTGGCCTGGCACATGGCCTCGTTTACGGTCACTCCCCAGAGCTCTCGAGAGACCGGGGTGGTCACCGAGGGCAGTGCGACCACATCGGCCGCCGCGTAGAAGTCGGGCAGCTCGTTCGGCGGCACGGCGCCGAGCAGCACCAGGTCGACCGAGAGGTCGCGAGCAAGGCTTTCGAGCTCGGGACCGCACGGCCCCGTGCCCACCACGGCCAAGACCGGCGCAGGCGGCGACAGCGCACCGATCGCGCTGATCAGGACACCGAGGCCCTTTTCTGGAACAAGCCTGCCAACACAAATCACCAGCGAACGGTCGGGCGCAATCTCCACCCGCTCACGTATGCGAGCCCGCGCCGCGCCGTCGACGTGCCGCATGTACAGGTCGTTCTCGACGCTGTGCTCGGCGACGAAGATGCGCTCCGCCGGCACTCCGACCTGCAAGAGAAACGAACGCACGTGACTGCCGTAGACCACCAGCGCGTCCGTGCTCAGGTAGAGCCTCCGCATGGCGGGCCAGGTGAGTCGGTGAAAGGACGTCTGTGGGTGCCACCACATCCCGGTCCACAGAACCGTCGGGATCTTGCGAGCGCGGGCGACCCCGAAACACGTCGCAAGCTCGGTGCGGCCGTCGATCGTCATGCTCAGCACATCGTATCTGCGCGTCGACAGTTCCTTCAGCAACTGCGGGTTGACCGTAAGGCCCCCTCCCAGGGTCCTGCCAGTGCATCGCGATGCCGTCAGGCCATCCACCTGGAGGTTCAGGTGCGACTGCCAGTAGCGCTCGTTTCCCTCGGAAAAGAAGATGACGTCGGCGCCCAGGTCGCGCTGCAAGATCCGCAGGAGCGGGACCGTGTAATGCGTGGGGAACGGTTGCACGATGAGCGGCTTCACAAGATCGGATGCTACAACATGCGCTCAACTGTTGCGCCGAGTGAACCGGGCCGCTGGTACCATTGTGTGACGGTCGGCACCACCGGGCGACCGGCAGACGCTTTGACCGACTGCGCGCCGAAACGATGGGGGTGTCCCAGATGACGACAAGGACCGCCGTGACCTCACTCGTCAAGAACGCCGCTTGGGCGGCCGGGTTCGCGATTCGACGCCGTCAGCCCACCGACCTCGGCAGTCGCCGGGTGCTCCTGGCCAGAAACCTCGGCGTCGACACCATACTCGACGTCGGCGCGAACGAGGGACAGTGGGCCCAGCGCCTGCGCAAAGACGGCTACGTGGGCGTGATTCATTCGTTCGAGCCGCTCGCGGACGCCTATCAAGGGCTGTACCGGCGGTCGTCGAGAGACCACGACTGGTATGCGCACAACCTGGGTCTCGGCGCGACGATCGAGGAGAGAGTCATCCACGTCGCCGGAAACTCGACGAGTAGCTCGTTCCTGCCCATGGCCCCTGCCCATGCCGAGGCGGCGCCCTACTCGACCTACGTCGGCGAGCAGTCCGTCTCAGTGGTGACCCTAGACTCTCTCTGGACGGACGGGTTCGGTCGGGGCGACAGGCTGTACCTGAAGATCGACGTGCAAGGGGGCGAGATGGACGTGCTCAGGGGAGCGCAGAGCGCCCTGACCCACGTGCAGCTTCTCGAGCTCGAGATGTCGCTCGTCCCCCTCTACGAGGGACAGACCCTGTCCGGCGAGATGTCCGGCTTCCTTGGCTCGCAGGGGTTCGAGCTCGTGGGTCTCGATGAAGGTTTTGCCGACCCCAGGACCGGCCGGCTCCTGCAGTACGACGCCATCTACCGGCGCGGGGGATAGAAGGCAGCGGCGCCGGCCGTGGTCGCCCCCGACCGCCGGGCGCAGCTAGGGCCCAGGACTCCATGGGTGTTAGACTGCCGACCCGGTGAGTGACTCTCTATCTTTGAGCGGCCAAACGGCCCGGGGTCTCAAATGGAGCTACGGAGCGACTGCCCTGCAGGTGGGGCTGGTCGTTCTGCTGACCGTCGTCCTCGCGCGGCTCTTGACCCCCACCCAGTACGGCCTTGTGGCCGCCGCCAACGCCGTGATCGGATTCGGCCAGTACTTCGCGCAGATGGGACTCGGCCAGGCACTGGTGCAGCGGGCCGCCATCGACGATCGCGACATACGGGTTGCCTTCGTCTCTGCACTCTGTCTGGGATTCGCCTTCTACGCCGTGTGCTGGCTGGTCGCGCCATGGATAGGCGTGCTGTTTCGCGACCCGGCGATTGTGTCTATCCTTCGCGTCCTCGGGCTCGTCTTCGTGGGCAGCGCTCTCTCAGTCACGTCGTCGGCGCTGCTGAGGCGCACTCTGCGCTTTCGTACGCTGACCGTGATCGACATTTCGTCGTTTGCTTTCGGCTACGCGGTGCCGGCACTCGTTCTGGCCGCCCTCGGGGCCGGAGCGTGGAGCCTGGTCGTAGGCTACGTCACGCAGAGCTTCCTTGCTGCCGCAGCGTACTACGCCGTGTCGCGCCACCCGGTGAAACCCCTCTGGAACCGTGTTGTCGTCCAAAGACTGTACGCGTTCGGCTCGCGCGTGTCGGTCATCGGATTTCTCGAGTTCCTTTGTGGAAACCTCGACTCCCTTTGGACCGCGCGCGTGCTGGGGACCACAAGGCTCGGCTTCTACAACCGGGCCTACAATCTCGTCAGCGTGCCGGTCTTCTACACGTGGTCGAGTTTCACACGAGTCGCCGTCTCGTCGTTCAGCCGTATACAGTTCGAGAGGGACCGCATACGCGGCGTGTTCGTGCCGGTCCTCACCGTGTTTGTGGCCATCACCTGCCCGCTGTTCTGGGGGGTTGCGGGGTCTTCTCACGATCTCGTCCTCGTCCTTCTCGGTTCGCGGTGGTTGCCCACCGCCGCCCCTGTGACGGTGCTGGCCCTCGCCGCTCCCCTCTGGCTGGCCGCCTGCCTCTCCGGCATGGTGTGTGAGGCGACCGCTGAATTGGGTACTAAGCTTCGCATCTCGGGATCCCAGGTTGCTCTCCTTGTCGTGCTCTTGGTGCTTCTCGGCCACTCTTCCATCGTCGGAGTCGCCGCGGCTATCGCCTTGGCTCAAACTTGGGCGTTCGGCTGGTACATGTACTCCATGAGCAGGGTCTTGCGATGCCGCGTGTCGAGTCTTATTGGGCCACTCGTACCAGGGGCCACGGCTGGCGCTCTCACCGGCGCCGCTTGCCTGTTGCTGTCCATGGCCGAGCGCACCGGCGCAATCTCCCCGCTCGCCGCGATCGCTGCGCAACTGGCTTCCGGCCTTCTCGTGACGGGGCTTGTGCTGCTTCGCGGATTCCACGGTCGGGTGTGGGCCGACGCGCGGGAGCTGATAGCACCCACTCTCGGTGACAGGGTGACCGTCGCGTCCCGTCTCGTGGCCGCGATCGACCGGCTCGCGGCTTGCCGCCCGAGCGAGGGTGAGGCCTGATAGGATGGAGCGAGCGAGAACGATCCCCGATAGAAAGATGCTCGGTTTGCTGCAGTATCCTCGCGCGTCGATCGCTGTGCTGGCGCTTTTCGTGACCGCGGCTGGTGGGCTTGTAGTCGTGGGCCATTGGACTGCTGGCGCTGGCCTGCTCCTGTTCGGAGCAGTGACAGCGGTCGCGCTCTACTGGCCTTCACTGGCGCTCGCCTTGTTTCTAGGTGCGGCCTACCTTCCGGACACACTCATCAATGCCGCCGCTCGTCCGCCAGTCAGCGTTCTACAGGGCCAAAACTCCGGCACCTGGGGCCAACCTTTCGCGGGGCTACAGCTCTCCGACGTCGTCCTGCTCGCCATGTTCGCCGCGACCTGCCTAATCCTGGTGCGGCTCGGGCGCGCAGCGCGCGAGCCGGGCGCGAATCGCCGGGTGCCGGTCACGGCGTGGCTCCCGGCCGTGCTGTTCGCCTGCTGGCTCTTCATAGAGGTCGTGCGCAACGTAAGCCGTTACGGCGCTTCAGCGCCCGGCGAGTTTCGCTTTCAGTACCTGCAGCTCGCGGTAGTCGCCTACCTCTGCGTCACGGCGCGCGACGCCGGGATTCAGCGTCGCCTGCTCTGGGTGATGCTCGTAGGGACCCTCTTCGTTCCCCTGGCCCTGGTGCCGGTGATCGGCGCAATCAAAGGCTGGTCAGTCGGACCCTACAGCCGCTTCTTCCCGGCGAGCGTCTCGCTCGGCATCTTCTACGGCGCCGGCGCCCTGGCACTCGCGAAGGCCCGCAAGGTGGTAGCCTTGCCGACTTGGCTGGTAGCCGCGATCGTGGGCACCGCCGGAGTCTTCCTGTTCCTCGATGGACACCGCTCTGTCTGGATGGCTGCTGTTGCCGCCGTGGCGATCGCCCTGCTACTCCGGGCATTTCCCCGGCGGGCGATCCGCCGCGACGGCGTGGCCATTGCGGCCGCGCTCTGTGTATCACTTGCTGTCTCGTGGGTAGCGCTTGTCAGTCTCCCGGTCCCCGCGGCGAGCAGTTCGACGGCATCGGCCAACTCGAGCGCCCTGTCTTATGTTCAGGCGAGGGGCACCGCCTATGTCGACCCGTCTGCCGACGCCGATTCCTCGTGGCGCATGGCAGTGTGGCACTCGGCCCTGCACCAGATCCGTCCAGTTCCGGTCTTCGGCGTCGGTTTCGGCGGGTACTGGGATTTCCCCATACCGTCGATCAGTAAGTTCCCCGTAACCACGCAGCCGCACGACGTCTACCTGCAGACGTGGCTGAAGACCGGCGGTATCGGGCTTCTCCTCTACCTCGCGAGCGTTGCCGGAACCCTTCTGTTCGTCTTTCGAGCCTGGCGGCGAACTCGAACCTCAGGCAGCCCTGTTACCACGCTCCTGCTCGCGGCCGGTGTCGCCACGATCATTTCGGCCAGCCTGTTCATGGTCGTGTACTCGTTCGCCTACACTTCGCTCCTGTGGGCCGGTCTCGCGCTCGGCGCGGCGGCGACGAGGGCGCCCGAGCGCCTGCGCGGCGCATAGCGCCGTAACGGGTCCGGCCGACGCCACGTGATCACCGTCGCCGATCCTTGGCTCTACATCGTGATCCCCGTCCGCGACCGTTGCAGCCTGACCAGAGCGTGCCTTCGTGCGCTGCAGGCTCAGACCTACCGCAACGCGACAATCATCGTGGTCGACGACGGCTCAACAGACGGTACGCGCCGGATGCTGAGCACCGAATTTCCCACGGTGACCGTCCTTGAGGGGCGAGGCGATCTCTGGTGGACGGGCGCCACCAATCTGGGCTGCGCCTGGGCCCTCGAACGAGCGAAGGATACGGATGCCGTCGTCACGCTGAACGATGATACCGTTCCGGGCTCCCACTGGCTTGCCCGGCTCCAGACTGCCGCGCAAGCCTATCCCCGGGCTCTGGTTGGCTCGGTGGCCGTCGCGGGGCCAGAGAAGCGTGTAGAGTCGGCGACTGTTTCGATCGATTGGTGGACCGCCAAGTACTCCGACCCCTATCGGGGCGCCGACCTCGCATCCCTGCGGAGTCGAGCACCGAGCGTGCTCGACAGCGCTGCGTTGAGCGGAAAGGGCACTCTGGTACCCGTCCGCGCGCTGCGTGAGCTCGGTCCGTATGCGGCACGTCTGCCCCACTACGCCGCCGACTACGAGTTCTCGGTCAGGGCAGCCCGGCGCGGCTGGAGATTGCTCGTCGCCACGCAGGCGGAGCTCGAAGTGTCGCCCGAGACCACGGGCCTTCACGCAAACAGCGGGGGCGACCCGCCGCTCGTACTGCGCGCGCTATGGAGCAGACGGTCGGCGAACGCGATCCGATATCGCGTGCGTTTCGCGCGGCTCGCTTGCCCTCGCACGGCGCTCCTGCCATTCATCGCATGTGATCTCACACGCGTTCTTGTGCACAGCGGTCGCGCCCTGCGGCATCAGTAGTCGCCGACGTGCGACCTCAGGTGCCGGCTGCGACGCGACCGGATCAGAGAGCCGTAAGCGTGTGCGAGGGGTGACTGCGCTCGAAGGCGATCACCTTGGCGAGTCCGTCGGCGAGCGTGACGGTCGGCGCCCAGCCGAGCAGGCTGCTGGCCCTCGTGGTGTCGGGCCGCCGCACCTTGGGGTCGTCGACCGGCAGGGCCTCGAAGACGGTCTCGCTCTTGCTGCCGGTCGCCGCGACGATCGTGTCGGCGAGCTCGAGAAGCGTCGTCTCGGTGGGGTTGCCGATGTTGATCGGCACGTGCTCGCCGCTCGTCGCCAGGCGGAAGAGCCCATCGATCAGGTCGGAGACATAGCAGAAGCTACGGGTCTGCGTGCCGTCGCCGAAGATGGTGATCGGCTTGTCGGCGATGGCCTGGCGCACGAAGGTGGGCACGGCGCGGCCGTCGTTGGGCCGCATACGCGGGCCGTAGGTGTTGAAGATACGGGCGATGGCCGTGTCGACGCCCTGCTGGCGATGGTAGGCCATCGCCATCGCTTCGGAGTAGCGCTTTGACTCGTCGTACACGCCGCGCGGTCCGATGGGGTTCACGTTGCCCCAGTAGCCCTCGGGCTGCGGGTGAACCAGCGGGTCGCCGTAGACCTCAGAGGTCGAGGCCAACAGGAACCGGGCGCGCTTGAACTTGGCCAAGCCGAGGGCGTTGTGGGTGCCGTAAGAGCCCACCTTGAGGGTCTTGAGCGGCAACCTCAGGTAGTCGATGGGGCTGGCGGGGCTGGCGAGGTGGAAGACGTAGTCGACGCTGCCCCGCACGTCGATGAACTCGCTGACGTCGACGCTCTGAAACTCGAAGGCCTCGTCGCGCAGGTGCTCGATGTTCTGCAGCGACCCAGTGTCGAGGTTGTCGAGGCAGACGACCCGATGGCCCTTCTGCAACAGGTACTCACAGAGGTGCGAGCCGAGAAAGCCCGCCCCTCCAGTCACGACAGATGTTGGCACGTGCGACTCCTTCCGGCCTGTGGATGCGTGGTGCGGCGTCCGTGCCTAGGCGTCAGTAGGCGCCACGAGAGCTCAGCACGGTCTTAACGGTGCGCAAGATGATCGCCAGATCGAGCCAGACCGACCACGATTCGATGTAGGTCATGTCGAGGCGGATCATGTCGGCAAACGAAGCGTCGCTGCGACCCCGGACCTGCCAGAGCCCGGTGATGCCCGGCAGCACCACGTGGCGCTGCTCGTGCCAGGCGGCGAGCCGGTCGGTGTCGCGCAGAGGGAGCGGGCGCGGGCCGACCAGGCTCATGTCGCCGCGCAGCACGTTGAAGAGCTGCGGCAGCTCGTCGATGCTGAACGCGCGCAGCCATCGGCCGAGCGGCGTGACGCGCGGGTCGTCTTTGATCTTGAAGATGGCGCCGTCGGCTTCGTTGCGCGCTTCGAGCCCGGCCTGTTGCGCGGCCGCGTCGGCCTGCATCGTCCTGAACTTGTAGCAGGCAAAGCGGCGCTGGCCCAGCCCCACGCGCTCGGAGGCGTAGAACACGGGGCCCGGCGAGGTGAGTTTTACTGCAATGGCGACAACGGCCATGAACGGCGCGAGGCAGGCGAGTACGACGGACCCCACCAGAAGGTCGGCGCCACGCTTGAGCAGCCAGCCGACTCCGCTGCGAGACGACGCGGCCGCCACGAAGAGGGGCTCGTCGAGCCCGGGCACGAGACTCAAGCCCGCGTGACTGTAGCGCATCTCGAGGTCGGCCAGCTTGAGAGTGAGCTTGTGCTTGCGGCACAGCCCGGCGAGCTCGGCCATGTGGCGCGCTTCAAGCTCGCGATCGACGATCACAAGCTCGTCGGGGCGCGTGCGCTTGACGATCCGCTCGACGTCGGTTAGCACCCCCAGCGCCGGGATCCCGGTCTGTTGCTGCCACGCCGCGCTCGGCAGCTCGTCGCCGACGATGCCGATGATCGTCGACTGCGGTCGCAGCGAAGGCCGCCGCCGGTGGTCGGCGAAGTCGGCAAAGGTCGCGGGCGAACCCAGTACGAGCGTGCGCCGCGTCTCGAAGTCGAGGTCGAACATGACTTTGAGGCAGAAGTCGTAGAGCTCGCGACCGGAGGCCAGCAGGCCGATGGCCACAAGCCAGGAGGCAACGACGTCGAGGGGCACCCAGACACTGGCCAGTCCGTTGAGCAGCAGCGCGATCGCCAGGACCCAGCAGGCCGCCTGAAGCTCGCGGCGCCGGTTGTGACGCGAGGCGCGTACGCCGTAGAGCCGGTGCAGGGCAAAGACGGCCACCATAGCGGCCGCGACCAGCACCAGGTGGAGCGGCTGGAACACACGCGGGGCGCCACGCAGGGCGGCAACGATGCGGGGCACAAGCATGACCGCCGCCCAAAGCGAGCCGACGTCGATCAGCGCCAGACCGACGACGCTCGCGCTGCGCCGCAAGAGGAAGGCGCGCGAGCCCAAGGAGCGCGAGAGGACTTCGGGGCAACGCAGGTCGCGATCGAGCAGAACTTCGCGGACGGCAAAACCCGGCCCGATCGCCTTGCCTTCCACGCTGTCACCCCCCCGGAGACGCTTCACTGGGCTAAGACGATTATATGCGTGGCAACGGACGCCCGAAAGGCCGCGGGGCCGTCGGGGTCGGCGCGGGTCCTCGGGCCACAGGGCCGTCGGCAGCGGAGGGGTACGGCGACGATGTACAGTCCGAACGGCATCCTCTATCCTTCGGGCCAGGTCTTGCCCCCTAGACGGAGCGCGCGTGCCGTCACACAACCGCCGCAACCTATGGGTCGCCGCAGCAGTCGGGCTGCTGGTCGCCGTGGCTCTCGCCGGGTACCTCGTTGTCCACGCGCGCCAAGGCGCGAGTGGCTCCGTGCCGCCCGTAACCCCCGTCGCCCAGTCGAGTCCGGCCCCCGGGGCCTCGCCCAGCGCGCCAAAGACAGCCGCGCCGACGACTCGCTGGCTCGTCGCCAAGGTGCTCGCCACCACGGTCGTGCATCGGCAGCCTAGCGCTGCGGCCTCCGTCACCGTCACGCTTTCCAGGCTCAACCCGCACCTATGCCCCACCGTCATGCTCGTCCGCAAGACTCGCCGGGTGGGCGGTGCCGACTGGTACCAGGTCTGGCTCGCCAAGCGGCCCAACTTCAGCAGCGGCTGGGTGCGGGCGAGCAGCGTGGCGACTTACACCACGGCCTCCAGGATCGTGGTCGACGTCGCGGCGCGGCGGCTGACCGTCTACCGCGGGGGCCGGCGCATACAGAGCTTCACCGTGGCTGTCGGCTCGGCGGCCGACCCCACGCCGCCTGGTCTCTACTTCGTCAACGAAAAGACGGTCCCCTCGCCGGGCGGCCCGTACGGCGTGCTCGCCCTGGGCCTGAGCGGCTTTCAGCCCAGGCTCCCCACGCGAGGCGCGCTCGCCATTCACGGCACCAACGACGACTCGATCATCGGCCAGGCCGTGAGCGACGGCTGCATCCGCATGCGCAATGCCGACGTGCTCAAGGTGAGCCGCTGGGTGCCGACCGGCAGCCCGGTCGTGATCGAACGCTAAAGCCCCGCTCAGGCTCCACAGCGGGCGGCGCACCGCCCCCCCCGGGGCCGGCCGTGGTTTGACACACCGTGGAGCGCTCGCTATTTTCAGACTATGAAGCGCGCAGGTTTCCGGCTGCTCACCCGCATGTCACGTGCGTCCGCGGGCGCGCTCGCCCTCGTCTTGCTCGTCGGCCTCGTGGCGGCGGGCGCCGCCGCCCGCCCCGCGGCTGCGCAGGCCGCGGTCGCCCGCGGCATCTGCGAGCCCAACATCCCTTGGATGGATGCCTCCTCGCGGGCCGACGCCTTCCACGAACTCGGTCCGCAGGGGCTTAACGCTCCGTATGTGCGCTTCATCGTCTCGTGGGCGCAGGCCGAACCAAACATGCCTGTCGGTCCGAGTGGTGACCCACAGGTCCCCGATCCCCAGTACACGGTCCTCGACCCCCAGTACATGGCGCAGATCGTCACGGCCGTCGAAGCCGCGGCCGCTCAGGGTATGAAGGTCATCATCACCTTCTATGCCGTGCCTGAGTGGGCGTCCGACCAGTCGCTGTGGCAGTACTCGAGCGGCTCCTACAAGAGCAGCGGCGCCATGGACACAAAGTACCTCCCCAGTCTCCAAGCGTTCTATAAGGCGTTTGCCGCATACACAGACATCCAGGGCAACGTGTACGCCTACGAGTGCTGGAACGAGCCGAACCTGGCCTTGTTCCTGACCCCCCAGACCGTTCCGGGCAACGCGAACTTCGCGGTCGACCTCTATTTCGAGATGCTGCAGGCCTGCCACAACGGTATCCTCGCGGGCAACACGTCGAAGCCGGCGCCGCTCATCGTCGCCGGCGCCACCGCGCCGCGCGGCAGCAACAACGCGAGCAGCACCTCGCCCCAGCGTTTTGCCAGTGAGCTTGCCGCCCGCCACCGCACAGTGACCAACTTCTTCAATGACTACTCACATCACCCCTACATGCCGGGCGCCTCACCGCGGCTGTGGCCCGAAGCGGCTCCCGCCTACCCGAGCACCACTGTCACCCTCGAGAACCTCGGCACGCTGCTCAAGATCTTCCCGACCAAGAACTTCCTGCTGACCGAGTACGGCGTGCAGACGGCGGCGTGCGCGGCGTTCTCAAACCAGCATGTCGACCAGGCCACCCAGGCCGACTACCTGCGCCGCGCCTACGCCTACGTGGCCAAATACAAGCAGGTGAAGCTGCTCATGTGGTATCTGCTCAAAGACGAAGCCCCGGCGCCGCCCACCCCAGCCTCTAACGGGTTCTACACCGGTCTCGACACCGCCAGCGGCGCCCACAAGCGCGCCTGGTATGTGTTTGCCGGGGGCACCTCGCTCACCATCCAGACGCCCACGTCGGTCAAGCGGGGCGCAGCGGCCAAGCTCACTGGCCAGTTGGACTGGAGGGGCACGGGCCTTGTCGCCAAGCCGGTCCTGCAAAGCCACCGCGTCGGCCACCCTTGGGCCACCGTCAAGACCCTCACCACCCCGGCGACCGGGGCCTACTCAGTCTCGGTCAGGCCAAAGGCTTCGACGTACTACCGGGTCGCCTGGCTCGGAGTCGTCACGAGCCGCACCCGCCTGGTCGCCGTCCACTAGGTCTCGACCCTCGGCGCTTGCTCCGCGCCTCTACACCGACGGTATGCCGAGCGCGAAGTTCCGCGTGAGCCAGAGCATGCCCACGAACGAGCAGGCGATGAGCACCCAAGCCAGGACCGGGCGCTTGCGCATGGCGTAGGCGAGGGCCATGAAGAGCGGGAAGATCACCAGGGTGAAGCGCGGGAACGAGTACAGCGGGTGCAGCCGCGTCGGAAAGCAGAGCGGCACGAGCAGGCTGGCGATGGCAAACACGGTGTAGGCCGGCGTCAGGCGGCGCCAGGCGGCCACGACGCAGGCCACGGCAAAGAGCAACGTGGCAAAGCCGAACAGCGCCAGGATGGGATCGTGCCCTCCCGGGCTCGGCAGCAGCAAGGGCGGCAGGCCGCCTCTGTGGGCCCGTAACGTGTGGTACGCGGCGACCGCGGCCCGGTAGCCGTGGGCGATGTCGGCCGTGGGCACCGCCAGCGACCGTCCCCAGAAGCGTTCGGCTACCGAGAAGGCCAGAGGATCGCCCAGGCGCCACCACAGATAGGCCATGAAGGCGAGCAGGCCGACCGGCACGAGCGCGAGCCAGCCCAGACGCAGATCGCGGGGCCAGCGTAGCGAGACGCTGCGCCAGCTCCAGCCCTGCTGCCGTCCGTAGAGCAGCAGGAGCGCCGGCAGGAGCGCCAGGCCGCTGCTGCGCGTGGCCACGGCCAGCATGCCGGCGACCCCGGCCGCCGCCCAGTGCCCACGGCGGGCAAAGACGAAGGCGGCCACGGTGAGCAGCAGGAACAGCGACTCGCTGTAGACCAGGCCAAAGCAGAGCGCCGTGGGAAACACCGAGATGAAGACCACGGCCAGGGCGGCGGTGTGCGTGTCGAACTCGGCAGCCGTCAGGCGATAGAGCAGCACCATGGCCGCCGCGTAGCAGGCGAGCGACAGCAGCACTCCGGCCAGCGCGTAATCGCCACCGGTGAGCACGGCCACGCCGCGCAGCGCCAGGGGGTACAGGGGAAAGAATGCGGCGCTGTGCGGGCGCCAGTAGCCGCCGCGCGCGATGGCGATAAACGAACCGCCGTCTTTGGCGGCCCACTCCCGAGTGAACCGCGCCACGAAGCTCCAGTGCAGCGGCGCGCCGCCCACGCGGCGTCGCCCGGTGACCACGTAGCCCACGACCAGCACCGCCAGCCGACTGACGAGCGCCACCGCCAGCGCAAGGCCCCAGTCGGGCAGGCCCAGGGTCCGCCCGTGGCGCTGTCCGCCCGAAGAGCGGGGTCGCTCGCCCGAACGTGGCGTAGACGAAGCTCGGCGATGCGCGTTCACGGACATGTTCCCGATTCTGTCACGCCGAGAGCAGGGCGACCAACAAAGGCTGCGCGCGGGGGCGCGATGCGCGAAGGGCAGCGGCGCGATGCGCGGGGGCGCGGGTACGAAGCGCGACCGCGCGCTGCGCGGGAGCGCGCGCCGCAGGCCGCCGCCGTTGCCCGGGCGATAGCCTTGGCTTGCGGCGTCCGCGCTGCGGAGGCCGCCATAAGGCAAGGGGGGCAGACGATGCGAGCGAGATCTGTGTCAGGGACCGGCGCGGCGCCGGCGACTTCTCGCGCCGTACGCACGCTGCCAATCCTGCTTGCCATGGCGCTGCTCGCTCTCGCGTGCGTGGCGACGCTCGCTCTCGCCTGCGCGGCGCTGCTGGCCGTTCCTTGCGCGGCGTGGGCCGACGCATCGCCCGACGTCGCGCCGGTCCTCGCCGCGCCGGCGGCAACAACAAGCGACACGCCGGCGCCGACCGACACGACCCCGCCGACCAGCACGTCCGACGCCCCCAGCGGCTGGCAGAACGCGCCGTTCACGGTCACCTTCACGGCCCACGACGACGCGTCGGGCGTGGCGACCGTCTGGTCGTGGCTCGACGACAACACGCCGCAGAGCGGCCCGCAGCTCGCCGTGCCGGCGCCGGCCGACGGCTCGTTCGACGGCATCCACACCCTCACCTGGTACGCCGTCGACAACGCCGGCAACCGGGAGGCGCCGCAGACGGCCGTACTGCGCATCGACACCACAGGGCCCACCACCATCGGCAAGACCGTCACTGCTTTCACCGGCCACGCCGTACAGCTCGACTACGAGGCGCTCGACGCGCTCAGTCCTCAGGTCGGCGCCGTCGCGCTCGTACTGACCGACAGCCGGGGCAAGGTCGTGCGGCGCGTCGCGCTGGGCACGAAGAACGCGAACGCCTGGTACGCCACGCCCTGGACGCCGAGCGCCACCGGCACCTACCGCTACACCGTGAGCGCGCGGGACCTCGCCGGCAACGCGCAGCGGGGGGCCACGCCTGCCAAGGTCGTCGTGAAGGGGCCCTAGTGGCACACGATCGGCCACTCCGTGCAGCGCCGGGCGATCGTCGTGGCGCGCTTCGGCACGGGGGGGCGGCGCCTGCTCGTGGTGGGCGGCGTGCACGGCAACGAGTACGGCACGGCGGTGGCGCAACGCTTTGCGGCGTATCTGGCGGCCCACCCCGGGGCGGTGCCCGCGGGGGCGCGCATCGACGTGATCCGCTGCGCCAACCCCGACGGCTACGCCCACGGCACGCGGGGCAACGCCCGCCACGTCGATCTCAACCGCAACCTGCCCACCGCCAACTGGACGCACCTGCTGAGCGCCGGCGACGAGCCCGGCAACCCCGGCCTGACCGGCGGCCGCAGCCCCGGCTCGGAGCCCGAGACCAAGGCCCTGCTCGCCTACCTGCGCACCGGCTTTGCCGCGGTGGTGAGCCTGCACTCGCGCGCCGGCATACTCGACTGCGACGGCCCCGGCGCGCGCGCCCTGGGCCGGCGCATGTCGAAGCTCTGCGGACTGCCTGTGGGCCGCCTGAGCTACGACCCCTCGATCACGGGATCGCTCGGCGAGTTCGTGCCGGCGCGCTACCACGTGCCGGTCGTCACGGTCGAGCTGCGCAGCACCGAGCTGAGCGCCGGCCTGCGCGCCGCGCTGCTGGCCGCCGCGAAGAGCTGAGGCCCGGCCAAGGGGACCGCCAGCCGGCTCGGGGAGGCCGCCGGCGAGTGATACAATCCCCCAACTTGGGCCGCTAGCTCAGTTGGTAGAGCACCTGACTTTTAATCAGGGTGTCCGGAGTTCGACCCTCCGGCGGCCCACCAGAAGTCGCT
>CAZFJE010000022.1:22265-26822 GCA_964519555.1 uncultured Thermoleophilia bacterium | reverse complement strand
AGCCCTTCCTCACGCTGCAGTTCGACGAGCACCAGAACGACGCCGGCGCCATGACCCGCTGTGAGGCCTATCTCGACAGCAAGGGCTTCCTGCGCTGGTGGTCCCAGGGCGGCGGCGACGCCCCGACGACCACGGTGGCGGCCGACGAGCTGTCGGGCGCCCCGGCGCGGGTGTAGGGCGGCGTGGTCGACTACGGTTCACTGGTGGTCACGGGCGACAGGCGCGACGAAGCGCCCGCGCCGCCGACCGACCCGCGGGTCGTGCAGGCGGTCGCCGACTTCGGCCTCGAGGGCCGCACGCTGTACCTGCCGCACATGCCCTACGGCGGCAGCTACCTGCTGGCCGCGGCCATCCGCTCGATCGGCTTCGACTGCTGGCCCACCACGCACTCCGACGAGCGCACGCTCGAGTTCGGCGGCAAGGTCACCTCGGGCGAAGAGTGCTATCCACAGAAGATCACGGTGGGCGACTTCCTGCGCATGATCGACGAGCTCGGCCGCGACAAGGTCGCCTTTCTCATGCCCGAAGCCAATGGGCCCTGCCGCTTCGGCCAGTATCTGCACCTCATCCGCCGCACGCTCGACGACCTCGGCTACACCGACGTGCCCGTGCTCAGCATCACCTCCAACGACGGCTACTCGTCGATCGGCCAGTACTCGCAGGACCTCATCCGCACCGCCTGGCGCGCCGTGGTGGCCCACGACACGCTCATGAAGATGCTGCTGCGCGTGCGGCCCTACGAACTCAAGCCGGGGGCGGCCGACCAGGTCTACCTCGACGGCCTGCGCGATGCCGGCCTGGCGTTGTCGCTGCGCGACGTCTCGCATAAAGAGCGGCTGGCGGCCACCGTGAGCGCCATGACCGCGGCGCGCGATCGCTTTCGCGCCGTGCCGGCGCGCTACGACCGCTCGCGCCCGCTGATCGGCGTGGTCGGCGAGATCTTCTGCCGCCTCAACCAGTTCGCCAACGCCGACCTCATCCGCCTGGTCGAAGAGCAGGGTGGGGAGTGCTGGCTGGCCGACATCGCCGAGTGGGTCTGGTACGTCGACGACGAGCACGGCCGACGCCTCACCGAAGAAGGCCGCAAGGTCTCGCGCGAGAACCTCGTGCGCATCATCAAGTCAAAGGTGCAGGCGCGCGACGAGCACGCCATCGCGGGGCCCTACCACGACGACTTCCTGGGCTACGAAGAGGCGCAGTCGGTACACGAGGTGCTCGACCTGAGCTACCCGTATCTGCCCTACGACGGGGCCCTGGGCGAGATGGTGCTGAGCACTGGCAAGGCGATCTACCTGCACAGTAAGGGCGCCGACGGCATCATCGACGTGAGCCCCTTCACGTGCATGAACGGCATTGTGACCGAAGCCATCTATCCGGCCGTGAGCCGCGACTACGACGGCCTGCCGATCCGCACGTTCTACTTCGACGGCACGCAGAGCGACATGGAACGCGACATCGGCATCTTCCTCGAGCTCGCGCGCACCTATCAGCACCGTAAGACGCCGGTGCGGCGGTACCCCGCCTGCTTCTAAAGCCGCTCCCGGCGCCCGACCACACGCGAAGGGACGAGCATGACTGAGCCGCAACCGGTGACCGCCGACCTTGCCGCCATGAGCGAGTTCGCCAGCGACGGCATCGTGAGCAAGAGCGTGGTCGAGAACGACCACCATAAGATCATCCTCTTCACCCTCGCCGCCGGCCAGGAGCTCTCCGAGCACACAGCCAGCGTGCCGGCCGCGATCCACATCGTGAGCGGTGCGGGCACAGTCGAGCTCGCCGGGCAGGAGCACGAGGCCCGACCCGGAATGCTCTACTACATGCCGGCTGAGCTCAGGCACGCGGTGCGGGCACGCGAAGACCTGGTCTTCTGCCTCACCATGTTCCGCACCTGACCTTCGGCCGGCGCGCCCTGCGCGCCAACGACGAGGGGGTCGACATGAGAACGTCGAGCACGAGGGCCGGGGTGCGTCTGTCGTCGAGCCGCACGCGGTCGTTTCTCGCCACTGTCGCCTTGGCCGCGACGGCGGTCGCCCTGGCAGCCTGCGGCGGCAGCGCGGCGCCCCAGCCGGTGGCCACCGCCACGGTCACGGCGTCGCCGAGCGCGACTGCGTCGGTGGGCTCCGTCTCGCCGACGCCAAGCGCGTCGCCGTCCTCGACCGTGACCAGCACCTTGACCGTCTACTTCCTGCGCCCCATAGGCGGCGCCCAGCCCCTTCGCGGGCCGTTCGTCGCCACGGCTCACCGCTTCGTCCCCGTGACGCTCGGAGTAGCCAAGGCCGCCATGAGCGCCCTGCTCGCGGGCCCGACGGCGCGCGAACGCGCCATAGGCATGACGAGCGACGTTCCGGCCGGCACGACCCTGCGTGGCGTCAAGATCGCCGGGGGGGTCGCCACGGTCGATCTCTCGAGCGCCTTTGCCGCGACCGGCACGAAGGCGGCGATGACCGCCCGACTGGCGCAGGTGGTCTACACGCTCACGCACTTCGCGGGGGTCAGGGGCGTGCTCTTCAAGGTCGACGGCACGCCGCTGGCGACCTTCGGCGCCACCGGCGTAAGCTTCGCCCGGCCACAGCGCCGCGCCGACTTCGAGGCGGTCACGCCGCCGATCCTGGTTGAGAGCCCGGCGCCGTTCGACGCGGTGTGGGGGACAGCCCGCGTGTCGGGCACGGCCGACGTCTTCGAGGCAACCTTCCGAGCGCGGCTGGTCGTCGGGACGGCTGCCCGGACGCTCACCGTGACGGCGAGCTCGGGCAGCGGCACGAGAGGCGTCTTCGCCTTCAGTCTGCCGCTGCCGGGCGACGGCGTCGGCAAGCTCGTCGTATGGGATGCTTCGGCCGAGAACGGCGCCGCGCTGCACACCGTGACGATCCCGCTCGTAGCGAAGTAGGCCTCAGGCGCCGGGCACTGTCACGACGCCGTCGCGCACGGCGATCAGCCCATCGGCCGCAAGGCTCGCGATCACCGTGCGGCACTCGGCCGGGGAGACCCCGAGTTCGTTCGCGGCTTCGTCGACGGTGAGCGCGCCGCCTTCGACCAGCGCGCGCAGCAGGCAGGCGCGGCGCTGGCGGTGCGAACCGGCAAAGGGCGTCTGGCGGGTGAGCGGCGCGATGCCGGTGGCCCGCGCGGTGAGCACGAGCGAGCCGTAGTCCATGAGGGCGTTGTGCCAATCGCGCGAGCGCCCGCGAGGAACAGCGTCGTCGGCGACTGCCTGGAGCGCGGCGGGGCTCAGGTCGGGCGTGAGGCCGAGCTCGTGGGTGAGCACGCGGCGCACGTTGGCGTCGACGGCAGCGAGGTCGGCGTTGCGGGCGAAGATGAGCACGGCACGCGCCGTGTAGGGGCCCACGCCGGGCAGTGCCCGCAGCCCCTCGACGTCGCTCGGCAGTCGGCCACCGGGCACGGCGCGGGCGCACTCGCGCAGGCGCAGCGCGCGGTTGTTGTAGCCCAGGCCCAGCCAGGCCGCCAGCACGTCGGACAGGGGCGCGGTCGCCAGCGTCTCCAAGTCGGGAAAGCGTGTCAGGAACTCGAGATAGCGCACCACCACGCGCGACACCTGCGTCTGCTGCAGCATGACCTCGCTCACGAGGACGGCGTAGGGATCGGTGGTGCGGCGCCAGGGCAGGTCGCGGCCGTGGGCCGCATACCAGGCGAGCAGGCGCTCCTGCAGGGCGCCCAGGCTCTCAGGAGAGCGCCGCGCGCCGACAGGAGGCGGCGCGCCTCTCACTCGGCGATCTCGTCCCAGGTGCCGTAGAGCTTCTCGAGGCGCCTCTCGGCTCGCTGGCGCTCGGCGGCGAGATCGGCGGCGCCGGCGCGGTCGTCGTAGGTGTGGGGATCGGCCAGCCGCGCGTCGATCTCGCCGAGCTGCTTTTCGGTGCGCAGGATGTCGGCTTCGACGCCGCGCTGCCGGGCGCGCCGCCGGCGGACCTCTTCGGCGGCCTCTTTGGCGCGCGTCGCCGAAGCCGCCGCAGGCGCCGCGCCGGCCGCGGCGCCGCGCGTCTGCCCGGCGGTTGCCGGCGCGCCCGCGGTGGCCACTCCGTCGGCGGCCGCGCGCCGCGCCGTGCGGGCCTCCCAGTAGCGCTCGGCGGAGAGGTGGTTCACGAGCCTGCTGTCGTGGATCTCGAGCACGCGCGTGGCGACGTTCTCGATCAGGTGGCGATCGTGGGTGATGAGCAGCACGGTGCCGGTGTAGTCGGCCAGTGCCGCCGCGAGGGCCTCGACCGAGTCGACGTCCAGGTGGTTGGTGGGTTCGTCGAGCACCAGGAAGTTGGCGTCGCCGGTGAGCAGGGTCAGAAGGCGCAGGCGGCTGCGCTCGCCGCCCGAGAGCTGGGCCACCGTCTTGTGGACCTCGTCGGCGGTGAACAGGAAGCGGCCCAGCAGGCCGCGGGCGACCTGCTCGTCGTGGCCAGTGAGCGGCAGCACCGACTCTAGGGCGGTGGCCGTCTCGTCGAGCTCGCGGCCCTGCTGCGAGAAGTAGGCGAGGCGCACGTTGTGGCCGAGGTAAGCGACGCCGTCGGCCAGCGTGCGCAGGCCGACGATGGTCTCGGCGAGGGTCGTCTTGCC
>CAZFJE010000022.1:0-22165 GCA_964519555.1 uncultured Thermoleophilia bacterium | reverse complement strand
ACGCCCTCGAGGTCGGTGCGGTAGTGGTAGCCGCCGGCCAGCTCGAAGCGGCGCTGGAGCTGCTGGTAGTCCTTCATGGCGGCCGCGAGTCCGGGGCTGTGCTCGTCTAAGCCGGCGAGGGCCTGTTCGGCCGCGCGCACCGCCGATTCAAGCCCGACCAGCTCGGCGAACGCCTCCATGAGGTACTCGCGCACGGGCCGGTCGCGGGTGAGCTCGGGGGTCTGTTCGTGCAGCCAGATGCGCCGGCCGCGGGCGCTCGAGACGCGGCCGGCGTCGGCGTGCTCGCCGCCGGCCATGAGGCGCAGGAGCGTGGTCTTGCCGCTCCCGTTGCGTCCGACCAGGACGGCGTGGTCGTGCTCATCGAGCGCGAACGAGACGCCGCTGAACAGCTGCTGGCCGCCGAACGATTTGGAGACGTTGTCGAAGGAGACGATGGTCACGGGCCACCAGTATACGGGACGCGCCCCGCACGCGCGTCGCGGGGTGCCCCTGCAGGTCGCGCGCGGACCGCGCGCGACCTGCAGGCGGCGGCTTGAGGCGGCGGCAAAGCGGCAATCCTACGAAACGTCGAGCGGCCGCGCCCGGCCGCGGCCGCGCCCTACTCGGCCGGCAGCGACTCGGTCGCATCGGGCACGGCGGCGCCGCCGGCCGCGTCGCCGGGGCACATGAACATCTGGCGGACGCTGGGCGTGCCGCTCGAGTTGGCGCCCAGGTAGTACTCCATGCCCGGCGAGAGCTGCCGGTCGAGCGCCAGCGCGCCGACCTTGCCCGGCGGGATGCTGATGGCGCCCACGACCTTCGCGGCCACCGTGCCGTCGCCGCTCGTGATCGGCGTGCCGAGCCCGATCTCGAGGTTCCGCGAGGTCCCCGTGTTCTCGATCTGGAGCTGTCCGGCGGCGTAGCCCACGGCCTTGAAGTCGAGGGTGGTGTCGGTCGTCACGTGGCCGCCCATCGTGACGTCGATGCTCTTGGAGCCCTGGCTGCTCGAGACGCTCGTCAGGCTGCAGCCGGCGATCGCCGCCGCGCCCGCGCAGAGCAGGCAGGCCAGAGCCAGCAGTCGGCAGGTCCTGTGCATGAGGGCATCCCCTTCGTTTGTCGCCGCCGCGCGGCGGGTGTGGTCACCGGTCGGCTCCTCTTCTGCAGACCGGTATCGGCCGGATGGCCGTGGGGGATTACCGCGAGGGCGCGATGGTGGTGCCGACGGCGCCGCGCATGGCCGGGGCCTGCCAGCAATCCTCGAGCGCGAGCCGGGCATGTGTACATCGTATACGGGGCTCAGCGAAGAGGCTAACCTTGGAACGTGACCGACATACAGTCGACCGCGGGTGCGCCCGAGAAGGCACCGAAAGGACGACGATGACCTTGACGAGCACGGAGTTGGTGCACGATCTCGCGGCCATGGGCTGGCACGCGGCCGTGCTGCCGCTGGCCCGCCTGAACGACCTGCGCGCCGAGATCGACGGTCGTCGCGGCGAGGTGGCGGCGGCCGTGCTTGCGGTGGTCGATCGCAACTTCGACTTCGCCGTGCCCGCCGCCGTCGCGGACCCGCACTCGCTGATCGTGGTCGCCGTGCCGCACGCCTGTGCGCGGATCACGGTCACGGTCGACGGCCGGGCGATCGCCGTGCCCATTCCGACGACCTATTGCCATCATCAGGAGATCCAAGGCGAGGTGGCCGCCGCTCTCGCCGCCGTGCTGGCGCCGGCCGGTCTTACGGCGGCCCTCATGAGACTGCCCGAGAAGCTGCTCGCCGTCTGCGCCGGGGTGGCGCGCTACGGCCGCAACAACATCGCCTACGTCGACGGCTCGGGCAGCTTCGTGGAGCTCGCCGTCTGCGTGTCCGACCTCGTCCCGCGAACCGATCCGTGGACCGGGCTGCGCGCGCTCGAGCGCTGCGAGACCTGCGACGCCTGCCGGCGCGCCTGTCCATCGGGCGCCATTGGCGACGACCGCTTCCTGTTGCACGGTGAGCTCTGCCTGACCCTGCACAACGAAAGCGACGAGCCGTTCGCGTCGTGGATCGCCGCCGCCTGGCACCGGTGCCTCTGGGGCTGCCTGCGCTGCCAGCGCGTCTGTCCCGAGGATATGGCGTACCGCGACACGGTGGCCGAGACGGCCGCCTTCGACGGGCGTGAGACCGCCCTGCTGCTCGAGGGCGTCGGCCACGACCTGCTGGCCGGCGAGCCTGGCCTGCGCAAGAAACTCGGCGAGCTCGGTCTGCTGCGCTACGACGACGCGTTCCTCGGCGTGACGCTGGCGCGAAACCTCAAGGCGCTGCTCGCGGCTGGTTAGCCGGGGTCCGGTCGGTCGGCGCTGCGAGGGCGCCCTGCAAAGGGCGCCGCCGCCGGCGCCGGGAAGGCGCTGCGAGCCGCCGATGATAGGGTACCGCGTGAGCGGCTGCCGACGGCCGCGCACGACCACACGACCGCGAGAGGTCTGCATGGATATCGGCCGGGTGCTCAAGGACTCGTGGGCGATCTTCGCGAGGGACTGGGCCGCTCTTGTCCTGGCGGCGCTCATCACCGTCGCGCTCAGCATCGTCACGCTCGGAGTGCTGTCGGTCGTGTTGAGTGCCGGCCTCTACAACATGATTCTGCGCCGCGTGCGCGAGGGCCACAAGGCACGTGCGGGCGACGTGTTCTCGTGTTTCGACCGTCTCGGCGCGTACGTCGTCGCCTACCTGCTGTTGCTGGTGCTCTTTGCCGCGCTCGTCCTGGTCGTGGGCCTGCCGGCGGTGCTGCTGGTGATCCCCAACTCGGGCGCCCGCGCGCTCGGCGTCGTGCTGCTCCTGCTCGCCGCCGGCGCGGCGGCGGCCGTGCTCGCCTACCTGGCGACCGTCTGGGTGTACTGGACGATCCTCATGGTCGACCGCCGGCGGACCGTGATCGAGGCGCTCGGCGAAAGCCGGGCGCTCGTTATGAAGAGCGGGTTCTGGATGACGCTCGTGACCATCGTCCTCGTGTCGTTGTCCGCGTCCATCGCCGGCTTCGTGCTCGCCTTCTTCACCTTAGGCCTCGCCGGGCTCCTGACGTTCTTGTTCGTGCCGTGGGAGATGGCGGCCTACACGTCGATGTACCTGCAGACCGCGGGCGAAGGCGCCCTGCTGCCCTCGGCGTTCGCGACCCCGTCGTCAGCCTGGCAGGGCGGCGGCGTGTTCGGCGGCCTTGCGGCGCCCTACGGCGCTCCGGGCTACGGCCCGCCGCCGCCCGGCTACGGCCCGCCGCCGCCCTGGTACCCACCGCCGCCCGGCTACGCCACGCCGCCCGGGTACCCGCCGCCGGCAGCTTCTCCCGTGTCGCCCGGCTACGGGCCCCCACAAGCCGCCCATCCCGCGACGCCGCCCGGCTACGGCCCGCCGGCGCCGCCCTTGGCTTACGCGCCACCGCCGCTCGCCGATCCCGCGCAGCCGCCCCTTGCGACGGCGCCGACGTCCGGGCCACCCGCCGCACTCGAAGGCGAGGAACCGTGGTCGCCCGACACACCGACAGCGTCCGACGTGCGGTCGCCGACGCCACCGACTCCGCCGCGGCCGCCGGCGTAAGCCCGCAGGGGCCGGGCCAAGGCCCGCCGTACGCTGCGGCCGCGCAGCCCCGTGAGCTCCACGGGCCGAGCCTCGGTCCGGCGCGTCGCGCTATACTTCTGTGGTCGCCGATGCTCACGAGGGAGCGGTCTTGGTCCACACACGTTGCTGCAATCCCGCCGCCGGTCCGGCCGCCCGTGGCTGAGCCGCACGCCCATGATGTTCCTCTCGGGGATCTTCTTTCCGATGGACAACGCCCCAGCCTGGATCCAGCCGGTCGTCAAGGCCATGCCGCTGTACTACCTCGCCAATGCCATGCGCGACGTCATGATCAAAGGATTCGCACTCTGGACCGTGCGCTGGGATATCCTGATACTGCTCGCCGTGATCGCGGTGTTCTTCGCGTGTTCTGTCCGATTCTTCCGCTGGGAGTGATGCCCACGTGAACCAAAGCTACCGCCCTCGTGAGATGATGGGCCGGATACTGACCGCCCTCGGCTTTGCCGTGGCCTTCGCCATGGTCACCCTCTTCATCTATCCGCGCTACGGCTTGGCCTTCTCGCTGTTCGTCATGTTCGTGCTCACCATCATGCTGGTGCGCGCCTTCTCGCGGGGCTACCTGTATCGCTGCCTGAACTGCGGCAACCTGTTCAAGGCGCCGCTGCTGGTGCACTATTTGACCCTGTCGGGCATGGGTCGCAACTCCGACGGCACCTGGAACACCTGGAAGTCGCTGACCTGCCCGAGCTGCGACAAACGCACGCGGGCGGTCGCCATCAAGGCGCGGCCCGGCCAGGCCGCCGCGGTCACGCCCTACGAGTCGCGTGCCGGCTCACGCCCCGCGACTACGCGCGACAAGCCGCGCGCGCAGCAGCGCCGCGGCGGGCGCAAGCGCTAGCCGGCCCACGCCGCAAGGCGTCGCTGCGGGCGCGATCGCTGGCCGCTGCCGCAGGGAGCCGGGCACGGCGCAAACGCCGGCCGACGCGATGGGGCGCCCGCGGATCCGAGCGGGCCCGACGGGAGATCTAGCGGGCCGCCGGCCGCGCCGCTATGCCTAGGCGGGCGAGGGCGGCGGCCACGGCGTCGGGCAGCGCGTCGGGCGCGGCGCGCACGATCTCGATCTCGGGCAGGCTCTCGAGGAACTCGCGCTGGTAGCCCTTCTGGGTGAGGCGGTGGTCGAGCACCACGATCACGCCCGCGTCGGACTCGGTGCGGATGAGGCGGCCGAAGCCCTGACGGAAGCGCAGGACGGCCTCGGGCAGGTAGAAGCCGCGAAACCAGTCGCGTCCCTCTTCGTCGGCGGCCCGGCGGCGCGCCTGAAAGCGGGCGTCCTGGCGGGGGAACGGCAGGCGGGCGATGACCAGGCAGACCAGGGCGTCGCCCGGAAAGTCCTGCCCCGTCCAGAGCGCGTCGACCCCGAGCAGCACCGTGGCCGGATGGCTGCGGAACTCTTCGGCGAGCGCCGCGGCGCCGCCGTGCACTCCCTGCGCGAGGAGTACCACGCCCTCGTCTTCGACGTGTGGGCCGATGAGCTCGGCGACCGCCTCGACCTCGCGTTTGTTGGTGAACAGGGCGAGCAGACGACCGCCCGTCAGGTCGGTGAGGCGGCGCAACCGCTCGGCCAGGCGCGCGGGCTGCTGCCCTGAGTCGTAGCGCGTGCCGAGGTCGTGCTCGAGCACGAGCGTCGCCTGGCGGCGGTAGTCGAACGGCGAGGCGTAGATGCGCTCGTGCACGTCGAGATCGGCCGCCAGTCCGGCCTCGCCGCGGTAGTAGGAAAACGAACCGGCGACGCTCAGCGTGGCGCTCATGAGCACGCCGCTGCGCAGCTTGTCCCACAGGCGTTCGCGCACGATCGGCGCCGGCGAGAGCGGCGCCTGGTTGAGCGACCAGAGGCGCGCCTGAAAGCCGCCGCGCCCCGACGACCCGAAGCGCCGCCGGGCGTGCTCGGCCCACAGCACGAGATCGCCGGGTGGCGGCCGCGTGACGTCGGTCAGCAGGCGCGCGGCCGCGGCCGCGTCGACGCCAACGGCGACGGCGCGGGGGCGCTCGCGGTGCTCTTCGGGGAGCGCATCGGCGGCCGCCGAGGCAGCCTGGGCCAGGCCCGAGAGGGCTTCGGCAAGCGCGCCGCAGGCACCGGCGAAGCCGTCGAACAGGGACTGTTCCTGCAGCCCGGCGGTGAGCAGCAGCGTGCGCCCGTAGAGCTCGGCCGCCCCGGCCTCGGCGTCGGGCGCGGCGGCGGCGATGAGCCCTTCGAGCGCGGCCCCCAGGTCGTCGGCCAGACCGGGCAGCTCGCGCGCGGCGCGTTCGAAGCCGTCGGCGGCCCGGTTGAGCCCGGCGGCGACGTCGGCCGGCGCTTTGGCGGCCGCGGTACGCGCGACGGCCGCGAGCGGACGGCGCCCGTGGCGGCCGCGCGCCTCAGCGAGCAGGTCGTCGATCGTGGCGCGCTCGGCGCGCTGCGTGAAGGTCGAGACGGCCTCGTCGGGCAGCAGGTGGGCTTCGTCGACGATCAAGTCGTCGAAGGGGGGCAGGGTGTCGCCGCCGGTGAGCAGCAGGGCGTGGTTGACGCACACGAGGTGGGCCGCGCGCGCTTCGGCGCGCGCCCGCCGCCAGGCGCACTGCGCGCGCTTGCCGCAGCGCCCGCCCAGGCAGGCGGCGGCGTGGGCGCGCAGCTCGCGGGCGGTCTCGGCGAGGGCGGGCAGCGCCATGGTGGCCCCGTAGGGCAGCGCCGAGACGTCGACCTCGGCGCGCCGCGCGCGGCCGCAGAGCCAGGCGAGTGCCAGCAGGCGGTCGGGACCCGGAAGGCGGTCGCCGGCCCCGGCCACGGCCTCGTCGAGCCGGCGCCGGCAGAGGTAGTTCTCGCGCCCCATGAGCAGGGTCCAGCGAAAGCCGTCGGGCAGGCACGAGGCGACCAGCGGCAGCTCGCGTTCGGCGAGCTGGCGCTGCAGGGCCTTGGTCTTGGTGCTGATCGTCACCCGCGAGCCGCTGGCCGCGGCGCGGAAGGCGGCCGGCAGCAGGTAGGCGAGGCTCTTGCCCATGCCGGTGCCGGCCTCGAGCAGGCCGAGGCCCCCAGAGGCCAGCAGCGCCGCGATCTCGGCGGCGAGCTCGACCTGGCCTGGTCGCTCGGCGAAGCCCGGCAGCGCGTGCGCCAGGGCGCCGTCCCGTGCGAAGGCGGCGCGCCAGTCGCCGGCCGCGCAGGACAGGGCGGTCGGGCGGCCGTCGGCGGAGACGGCCGGGGGCTCGGTATCGCGGGCCGGGGGCGCGGCGTGGGCGGCGGCGCCGGGAGGGCGGGCGCCGCCCAGGGCGTCGAGCACGGCAAGGGGTTCCCAGGCGGCCGACTCGAGCAGGCGGCGCTCGTCGGCGGCGAGCGCCGCCGCGCGGCCGCGCAGGGCGCGCAGCAGGGCGGCGGTGACCTGAGCGTCGGGCAGCGCGCGGTGCGGCGGCTCGCCGAGGTCGAGCGAGGCCGCCATCGAGCCAAGGCCGTGGCGGTCGATGTCGGGAAACAGCAGCAGCGCCGCGTGCAGCGTGTCGAAGGAGCGGGCACGCCACGTCGGCGCGCCGCAGCGCGCCGCGCCGGCGTTCAGCATGCCCAGATCGAAGGCGATGTTCTGGCCCACGACGAGGGCGTTGCCGGCGAACTCGCGCAGCTGGTCGTAGGCCTGGGCGAACGGCGGGGCGCCAGCCAGGTCGTCGGCCGTGATGCCGGTGAGGCGGGTGATCTGCAGGGGCAGCGCGTCGGCGGGGCCGACCAGGGTGCTCCACGAGCCGGTCACCTGCAGATCGGTGTCGAGGCGCACGGCGCCGATGTCGATCACGCGGTCGCGGGCCGGGTCGAGCCCGGTGGTCTCGGTGTCGATGACGACGAGCTGGTCGGGCGGTCGGGGCATGGGGCGAGCCTACCACGGCGACGGCGCGGGCGGGACCGGCCCTTCGGGTGGACCTTTGCGGCGCGCCGCCGCTGCGTGGGCTCGCCGCCTTCGCGGCGTTTTCGATAGCATGAGAAGAGCGGCCTTCGACTCAAGAGATTGCGTGGCCGGCGACCACGGGTCGCGGTCCATGACGGGCACGCAGGACGGGGAAGATGGGGCGACTGAGCAGACGGTGGCAGGGCGTGAGGGCGGCGATGTCGCGGCTGTCTCACGACCTGCACGCCTTCCCTCGACAGTTCTGGCTGCTCGTGATCGGCACCTTCGTCTACACCGGCGCGGCCGCCCTGGGCTTTCCGTTCGAAGGCCTCTACATGCGCCAGACGCTGCATATCTCGCTCACCGTGATCGGCGTGGTGTTCGGCCTCGTGACGATCGCCGTCATGCCCTTCCAGGTGCTGGGCGGCACACTCACCGACCGCTTTGGCCGCAAGGGCATGATGATCGTAGCGGCCGTCAGTGCCACCATCTGGTTCCTCGGCTTCGCGGCCGCCCATCACGCCTGGCAGGTCGCCATCCTGGTCGGCATGGAGGGCGCCTTCGGCTGGCCGCTGTTCCAGACGGCGGCCAACGCCATGACGGCCGACCTGCTGCCCGAGGAGCAGCGCGCCGAGGCCTTCAGCGTGCTGCGCACGGCGATGAACGTCGGCGTCGTCGGTGGGCCGCCGCTGGGGGGTCTGGCGCTCGCGCTGGGAGCTTCGTTTCGGCAACTCTTCGTGGCGGCGGCGATCGGCTGCCTGTCGTTCCTCGTGCTCGTCGCCGTGTTCCTGCGCGAGACCCGCCCCGAGAGCGCTCGCCACCCGGCACGGCACGTCGACGCGGCAGGGCGGAGCGGCTGGGGGATCGTCGCCGGCGACGGCCGCTTCCGCCTGTTCTGCGCCGTGGCGCTGCTGCCCGTCTTTTGCTTCGGCATGTTCGGGGCCATGTACTCGATCTTCATCACGAGTTTTCTGCATGTGCCGAACAGCACCTGGGCCTTGCTGCTCGCGTTGAACGCCGCCGTGGTCGCGCTGCTGGGGTACCCCGTCATGCGGGCCGTGCGCCACGTCGATCGCATGCTGCTGCTCTCGCTGTCGAGCGTGTTCGTGGCGGTGGGCCTGGGCGGCACGGCGATCGCCCAGCCGGGCTGGCAGCTCTATGCGCTGGTCTGCGTGCTGAGTCTGGGAGAAGTGCTGCTGGGCCCGGTGGCCGCTTCGGTGGTCTCAGACCTTGCCCCCGAGGCCATCCGCGGCCGCTACAACGGCGCCTGGACGATCGTGTGGAACGGCGGCGCGTCGCTGGGACCGGCCTTCGGCGGCTGGTCTATGCAGACGATCGGCGGGCGCCAGACGTTCGCCATCGTGTTCTTCGTGGGCCTCGCCGGCGCCGGCCTCTTCCTGGCGCTGCGCGGCCGGGTGGTGTCGCAAGCAGCGGCGCGGCGCCGGCCCGTGCCCGAGGTCGACTGACGAAGAACGGCGCCGCCCGGCAGCTCAGGGCTGCCGGGCGGCGCCGACGAAGGATGCTCCAGGCCAAGCGTGGCTCAGCCGCCGAGCTGCTTAGAGGTCGAGCGCGTTCTGCAAGTCGCGCGCGTGCTCCTCTTCGACCATGAGGATGTCTTCGAGGGCGCGGCGCAGCCCGTATTCCTGGAGCTGCTCGGCCTGGCCGATGCGTGCCTTGTAGCGGGCGATGGCGTCGAGCTCGCCTTCGAGGTCCTGCTCGAGCATCTCCTTGGAGACCTTGGAGACGCGCACAGTGGCCACGTCGACGCCGGGCGTGCCGCCAAGGAAGTCGATCTGCTCGGACAGCGAGAGGGCGTGGGCGTGCTCTTCGTTCGAGTGGATGGTGAGCTCGGCGCGGATGGCGTCGTACTGGGGCCCCGTGATGACGGCCGCGTGCTGCACGTACTGGATCAGCGCCTGGAACTCCTTGGCGAGGTCGGCGTTCAAGTAGTCGACGAGCTTCGCTTTGGTGAGCGGCGCCGGGCCGGCGGCCGACGCGGCGCGCGGCTTGGCGGCCGGTTTGGCGGTCGATCTGCGAGTGGCCTTGGCGCTATGACCGTCGGTCTTGGGCATAGAGGCTCCTTACGTTGACGCGGGTCGACCGGCGCGGCGGGTGCGGCGCACGGTGCGGCGGTGACGCGCTTGCCTTCTGTCTCCTCTATCTATCACACGCCGAACGGCGCCGACCGCGCAGGGGGCGCGGCGCGTCGCGAGGTGGGGGGACAGGGCCGGCGGGCCGGCGGGTGGCGCGGGTCGGCGGCCGGTGGGCGGCCGCGCCCGTTTAGTCAGCCGTCGGCGCGGTCGGCGAGGGCGTCGGCGACGGCCGTGACGGCGTCGCGCACCAGCAGCGGTTCGAGCCAGCGGGCGGGGATGGCGTCGGCGCCGTAGCGGGCGCCCGCCAGGGCGCCCGCTACGGCGCCGACCGCATCGCAGTCGCCGCCGCGATTGACGATCTCGATCAGCGCGTCCTCGAAGGTAGTGGTGCGCAGCACGGCCCAGACCGCGGCTCGCAGCGAGTCGATCACGAATGAGGTGGCGTGGATCTCGTCGGGCTCGGCGTCGAGGGCGTCGCGCAGGGCGCCGGCGACGCGGGAGTCCTCGTCGTCGAGGGCGGCCGCGATGGCCGGCAGGCTCTCGGGCAGGCTGTCGGCCATGGCCGCGACGACGAGCTCGTTGAAGGCCACGCACGACCAGCCGGCGAGGTGGTCGTAGTGGGTGAGGGTCGATTCGCGCAGCGTGTTGCGCCGGCGAGCCTCGGGGTCGCGGACGTAGCGCAGTGCGACCGGCGCGCAGCGCATGATGCTGCCGTTGCCTGCCTGCGGGAAGCCGAGGACCTCGTGAGCGCGCCGCGAGGCGACGTCCCAGGGGGTGCCTGACGACAGGGCGAGCATGACCGTGCGCGTGGTCAGGGCGCAGTCGCGGGGCCCTCCGGCAAACCAGGCGCGGTAGCGCGACACGACATCCTCGGGTTCGAACTCACCGACGGCCACGAGGCTCTCGGCCAGGGCGAGCATCATCTCGGTGGCGTCGGTGGCCTCGCCGGGACAGACGCCGTGGCAGCCGCCGCCGACCATCTCGTCGAGCACGCCCCAGCGTTCCCGCACCTGGGTTGCGGTCAGGAACTCGGCGGGGGCGCCCAGAGCCTCGCCCACGGCGAGGCCGAGCAGGGCACCGCGAAAGCGGTCGCGCGGCACGGGCCGCGGCAGTGCATGGCCGGCGCCGAACGTGCTCATGCGGGTGTCACGGTCGCGGTACGCACGTCAGGCGAGCAGCTCGCCAACGAGCATCTCGAAGAAGCGCGCCTGGAAGGGCAGGTCGTCGATAGCGATGCGTTCGTCGCGCGCGTGCTCGCGGCCGCCCATGGTCGCCGTGTCTTCGGCCACGAAGGGACAGAAGCCATAGGCGGCGATGTCGGGGAACGCCTCGCGAAACCAGCGAGAGTCGGTGAAGCCACCGAGGTGAACGGGGACGATCTCGGAGTCGGGCACGAGGCGGCTCATGACACGCTCGACGGCGGCGCTCAGGGGAGTGGGGAGCGGCGATTCGTTGCCGTCGGTCAGGTCGATCCAGGAGAACTCCCAGCCCTCGATGCCGGCGAGAGCGGCGTCGACCTCGCGGCGCACGTCATCGGGCTTCTGGCCGGGCAGCATGCGGCAGTCGATGTCGACAGAGGCGTGCGAAGGGATGACATTCACGGCCTCGCCGCCGCCGTGAAGCACCGTGGGTGAGAAGGTCACGCCCAGCAACGGCTCGATCAGGTACGCCGACTCGGGGTCGCGGCCCAGCAGCTCGCGGATGGCGGCGCGCGCCCGGTCGGGGTCTTTGAGCCGCGCGCGCAGCCCTGGGTCGGCCACGAGGCGCTCGATGAAGCGCGCCGTGATCGGGGCCACGGTCACCGCCGCCTCGTGGTCGGCGAGCGCAGCGATCACCCTGCCGAGGCGTTCGACGGGGTTCAAGTCGTGCAACGGCACTGAGCCGTGGCCACCGCGGCCGTGTACGGTCAGGCGGAACTGGGCGAAGGCCTTCTCGCCGACGGTGAGCGGGTAGAGCCGCCTGCCGCCGACGACCGAGTAGGTGCCGCCGCCCTCGTTCAACAGGTAGTCGCAGCGCACGAGTTCGGGGTGGGTCGTGACCAGCCAGCGCGCGCCGCAATAGTCGCCGCGCTCTTCGTCGGCGGTGGCGATGAAGAGCAGCTCGCCGGCGAAGGGGGCGCCGGCGCGCGCCAGGCGCGCCACGGCGACGGCCTGGGCGGCCACCTGGTTCTTCATGTCGGTCGCGCCGCGGCCCCAGACATAGCCGTCGCGAACCGCTCCGGAGAACGGCGGGACGCTCCACTCGCCGGCCTCGGCCGGCACGACGTCGAGGTGGCCGAGGAGTCCCAATCGCGGTCCGGGACGCGCGCCCGGCAGGCTCACGATCAGGTTCTGACGGTCGGGAAGGTCGCCAACGAGCCGCGCCTCGAGACCGTGCCGGGCGAAGTACTCGACCAGCACCAGGGCGGCTCGGGTCTCGTTGCCGGGGGGGTTGGTGGTGTCGGCCTGCAGCAGTGCGGAAAGCAGTCCGACGGTCTCGCGCTCGAGCGCACTTCGCTCGTCGCGCGCCAAGCCCGATACCTGCACCGTCGTCCTTTCCGTCGTCTCCGCTTGCTCTTTATGATAGCGGGTTTGCGGCGGCGCGGCTCGCGCGTCTAGAGCAAGCTTGCCTGGCCGGGTGGGCGCCGGCGTTCGGTCGCCGCCGCGTCGGCCGCCTCGGACGGCCCTGCGGCGGCCGGGGGCCCGCCCGCGGCGAGGCCGAGCAGGGCCGTCATCTGCGCGGCGTTGCGCACGCCGTAGTCGCGATAGTTGTTGTTGAACAGGACGTGGACGCTCGCGGCCTGCGCGGCCAGGGCGCGGATCTGTGGCACCCACTCGCCAAGCTCGGACTCGTTGTAGAGGTAGTTGAAGCGGTCCGAGGCGGAACGTCCGCGCATCTGCCAGGTCTCGCGATTGCGCCCGTGGAAGCGCACGACGGCGGTGCTCGCCGTGGCGACCGACAGCGGGGGCGTGCTGTTGGCGAAGCCCTGGGGTTCGTCGACGGACACGTAGCCTGCGCCCTCGGACTCGAGGAACGACAAGGTACGTGCGGTGGCGGCTTCGTCGCCGAGCCAGCCGCCGCCGCGAAACTCGACGGCGATGGAAAAGGGGTCGAGCTCGCGCACGGCCTTGCGGATGTGCTCGCGACCCGCGTGTCCCGCCGTGAACCAGGGCGGGAACTGGAACAGCACGGCGCCGAGCTTGCCGGCCGCCTGGAGCGGAGCGAGCGCCCGGCGGTGGGTCTCCCAGAGCAGCTCTTCGGCGGCCGGCGACAAGTCGCGCAGGTAGACGTTGCGCCTGCCGGAGTGCGCTTGGGGTACGAAGGCCTGCAGCTCGGGCGTGAGGCGCTCGGGGGCGGCGCCGTGCCCCGTGAGCAGGGCGAAGACCTTGACGTCGAAGACGAAGCCGGGCGGCGTGCGCTCGACCCAGAGCTGCGCGTTGCGCTCGCTCGGCGGCCCGTAGAAGGTGGAGTCGACTTCGACGATGGGGAAGCGCGTGGCGTAGTAGCCGAGGCGGCCGGCGGCGCTCGAGACGCCGGCCGGGTAGAAGCTGCCCGCGGCGATGAGGGTGGGGTCGGTCCACGAGCAGTTGCCGACGAGGATACGCCCTGTCTGCGTGTGCGCCATTTGACCTCCGTGGCCGCCGTACCGCAACCGTCGTTGCCGGCGCGATGCCGGGTGCCGGGTGGTCGGTCCGTGCCGCTCGCCGCGGACCCCGGCTCCGCCGTCTCTTGCAGTCTATCGCTCACGGCGGACGGTGCCCGCGCGTTGGCCTGTTCGTCTACGTTGCCAACACGCGACTGTCGTCCTATAGTCGGATCGACGGTCGCAAGGTCGTCTGCCATCAGGCGCCCAACCAGTCTGTCGGCGGCGCACTGTGGCGCTACATGAGTGGTCCTCACCGGGGTCGCCCCGGCGCGGGCACACGGCGGCTGGTCCGCCGGCGCCCACAACTCGAGTCCGCTCCGTCTGGCGCCGCCGACAGGCAGTCTCCCTCGTGCCGGCGCGTGCCTGTGCGGCCTGCTCGGGCCGGCGTGACGTGCCGGGCCGGACCTTGCGTTGACCCCTGCAACCCGGGCATCTATACTCTCTCGTCCCGGGCGCGTGTGCGTCCCGGGTGCGCGTGTCGGAATGGCGGAATTGGTAGACGCGCTAGGTTGAGGGCCTAGTGAGGGCATTACCTCATGGGGGTTCAAGTCCCCCTTCCGACACCACTTTCTTCCTCTCTGCCGCCGCTCGGCGGCCCCCACCGACACCCTGTCGCGCCTACTGGCTGGCTAGTGGCGACGCCCCTGTAGTACGCTCATGATCTGTTGTGGGGACAGATGCGCCGGGCGTGCGGGGGACCGCTTCGCCCGATGCTTGCGCCGTCCTGGACGGTCGATGGCGGGGGGCTACGGCAGGCATGAGCGAACACCTACAGGCGCCGGTCACTGAGCAGACCCTGACCGGTTTCTACGCCGATCGCATCGCCAGCGGCGTGCTCATCTGCGCCGCCGCCGGTGTCATCGTCGACTGCAACCGCACGGCCACCGAGATCATGCGCCTGGGACACGACGAGATCGAGGGCCGCACTGTCACCGACCTCGGCTGGTTGCCCGCCTCGCCGTTCTTCGAAGACGGCCGGCCGGCCGTACGATTCGGCGAGACCGGCCTCGAAGAGCTGCGCGCCGGGCGCAGCGTACCGCCCACCGTCGTGGGTGCCTGGCACGACGATCGCAGTGAGCCCGACTGGATCCTGGTGAGCGCTCACCCGCTACCGCCCGACGAGCACGGTCGGGCGTCGGGTGCGGTGGTGACGCTGACCGACATCACCGCCCAGAAATGCGTGGAGACGCTGTACGCCGGCGTCGTCGATGAGCTCCACGGCGTGCTGCACGCCCTGCCCGACCTCTACTTCAGGCTCGACCCCGACGGCTTCGTCATCGACTTCAACATCGGCTCGGGGTTCGACGCGCACGTCACCTCCGACGACTTCCTGGGGCGCCGCCCCGACGAGTTCCTGCCGGCCGAGGTGGCCGCCGGCATGCGCAAGGCGCGGGCCCAGGCGCTCCTGACGCGCGAAGTGCAGACCTTCGAGGTCACCCTCGAGACCCCCGGGGTGGGCACGTCGTGCTTCGAGGGTCGTCACGTGACGCTGCCCGACGGCGGCGCCGTCGTGATCGTGCGCGACATGACCGAGCAGCGCCGGGCCCGCGACGAGCTCGCGCGCTCGGAGCGGCTCTATCGATCGTTCTTCGAGCGCGCGGCAGTGGGCATGTTCCTGTTCGACGACCGGCTGCGACTGACGACCTGCAACGACGCGATCGTCGCCATGACCGGCCTGCCGCGCGAACGACTCATCGGCCTCGACCTGCGAGGGCTGCGCGACCAGAGCTGCACGCCGGCCCTCGAGGCCGCGCTGCGCGGCCTCGATTCGACCTACCGTGGGGCGTACGCACCCACCCACGGCACCGTCGGCGGCCTCGTCGGCCTGCACGCGCAGCCGGTGACCGAGGCCGACGGCACGGTGGTGGGCGGCATCGCGGTGGTCACCCGCGTGGCCGCCCTGAGCCCGACCGACGGCGGCCGGCCAACGGCGCCCGCGGACTGACCCGGGCTACAGGCCGCGCCAGAGAGGGAGTCCCGTCTCGGCGTCGTAGGCGCGTTCCAGCGACGGTCCGCGCAGCTCGTTGACGACGAGCTCGCAGGCGAACACGACGCAGCCCGGCGCCGCGTGACCGCCAAAGGCGCGGCCCTGGTCGTCGGCGAGCGTCAGATGCACGTGAGCCGCCGGCGCTCCGTCGCGTCGCGAGAGGTTGCCGGTCAGGGCCGTGATCTCGAGCGGCCCGGTCAGATCGAACTCGCGATAGCTCTTGTCGGCCTGGTCGTAGTAGGCAAGCCGGGCGTGGCGCAGGGCACCCAGACCCTGCAGCGCGGCCGCCTTCACGCCGTGGAGCTCGGCCAGAGCGACGATCTCGTCGAGCAGGTCGGCCCCGTGCGTCAGGCGGGCCACGATGGCTCTTCCGTTCGCGAACCCCATGCCGCTCATCTGCTGCTCCTCTCGTGTGTCCGACTACGTATGGCCTCAGCGGGCTTCTCGTAGGCGTCGTTTCTGACGACAGCCACTCCTGTGCGGGTGGTGGGACTTTCAGGCGCCGGACCGTTCGGCGAACACGTGCCTGCGGCGCGTCCCCGTCACATCCGCGCAACGGCTCGAGAGAGGACCGCATGACCGCGAGGCATCCGCGTGCGGCGGTGACGCCGCGTATCCTACTCCTAGGCGATTCGCCCGGCGATGCCGACGCCGTGGTCGCGGCCTTCGCGCGGGCAGGTCATGTCGCGAGCTGCGTGCGCGTGGCTACTCGGCGGGGCCTCACCGAGGCCCTCCGCGACGGCGCCTGCGATGCCGTCCTCCTCGACTGTGGGCTGCCCCGGCTCGACGTCCTCAAGACAGTCGCCGGCCTGGTCAACGGCGACGCCGACCGGGCGGTCGTTGCCGTCGCGGCGAAGCTCGACGGCCTCGCCCTCGACATCATGCGGACGGGCGCAGCCGACTGCCTGCTCAAGACCGACCTCGATCTCCTGCCGGCGGTCGTGCTGCGCGAGATGCGGCGAGCCGACGAGCGCCGCGGGCTGAGCGACGCGCGCGCGCGTCTGCGCGCCAGCGAGGAGCGCTTTCGCACGCTGGCCGAAGCCACCAACCAGATCGTGTGGACCCTGGGCGCCGACTGCGAGGCCGACGGCCCGATCGACGACTGGACCGCCTTTACCGGGCAGACGCCGGCCGAGTTCCACGGCGACGGCTGGCTCGATGTCGTCCACCCTGACGACCGCCAGCGCGCCGCGGCCGACTGGTGCAGAGCCGCGGCCGACGGGTCTCACTATCGCTCCGAGTATCGGCTGAAGAAGCCGGGCGAGGGCTACCGCTGGATGTCGTCGCAGGCAGTTCCCCTGCGCGACGCCTCGGGGGCCGTCGCGCGCTGGGTCGGCGCCGACCGCGACGTCACCGAGCGCCGCCGCGCCGAGGACGCCCTGCGCGAGAGCGAGGCTCGGTTCCGTCTGCTGTTCGACGCGGCCCCGCTGCCCTACCAGTCGCTCGACGCCGACGGCGCCCTCGTCGCCGTGAACGATGCCTGGCTTACGACCTTCGGCTATCGTCGCGCCGACGTGCTCGGCCACGCCTTCGCCCAGTTCCTGGCCCCCGTCTACGCGCCGCTCGCGAAGAGCTCGCTCGAGCGTCTCCATGCCCGGGGCCACCTGCGCACCCAGTTCGAGATGGTGCGCGCCGACGGCGCGACGATCTCCGTGGCTTTCGACGGCCGCGTCGCCCGCGACGTCACCGGCGAGTTCTTCCAGACGCACTGCATCCTGGTCGACGTGACCGCACGGCAGCGCGCCGTCGAAGCCCTGCGGCGCAGCGACGAACGCTACCGCACGCTCTCGCGCACGGCGTCGGCGTGGGTCTGGACCGCGGCTCTGGACGGCAGCCCGCTCGAGCCTTTCGACAGCTTTCTCGACTACACCGGACTGAGCGTCGCCGACCTCGCCGGCTCGGGCTGGCTCGACGCCGTCCACCCGGCCGATCGCGAGACCACGACGACGCTCTGGGACGAGGCCGTGAGTCGCTCGGGAGAGGTACAGCACGAGTACCGGCTGTGTCGCAGCGACGGCGTGTACGAGTGGTTCTCGGTGCACGGCTCGCCGGTGTTCGACGACCAGAGACGCCTGGTCGAGTACGTCGGCACCAGCGTCAACGTGAACGAGCGCAATCTCGCCCTCGAAGCCTTGCGCGAGTCCGCCCAGCGCCACAAGGCGTTGTTCGAACAAGCCTCTGTGGGGGTCTTCTTGTACGACCGTGAGCTGCGCATCATCGAATGCAACGCGGAGCTTGCCCGCATGACGCGCGTGCCGGCGGCGCGCCTCATTGGCGACGACCTGCGGGCCGTCGCCGGCGTCGGCGTCGTGGCGGCGCTTGAAGCCGCCATGGCCGGCGAGCCGACGAGCTACGAGGGCGCCTTTCACGTCGTCGGCGAGGGCGCCTCGCTCATGGTCACCCTGCACGCCTCGCCGCTGCGTTCGGCCGACGGCGTGGTGAACGGCGGCATGGGCGTGGTCGCCGACGTCACGGAGCGCCATCGCTTTCTCGATCGCATCGACCGGCTGGCGTTCACCGACCTGGTCACGGGCCTGCCCAACCGCACGGCGTTCGACTGCCGTCTGCAAGAGGCCATCACGCTGTCGAACATGAACTGTCACAAGGTCGCGCTTCTGGTGCTCAACATCGATCGCTTCAGGCACGTCTACGATACGATCGGCGGGCGCGCCTCGGACCGCTTGCTGAGCGCCGTGGGCGCTCGGCTGGCCAAGCTGGTCGCCACCAGCGGCACCGTCGCCAGGGGCGGCGGCGACGAGTTCCTCGTGCTGCTGCCCAGCGTCGCCGGAGCCGACGACATCGTGGCCGTCGGCGAGCGCGTGACGGCGGGTTTTCGCACCGCCGTCAAGGTCGACGGCGAGCCCATCTACGTGCAGTTCAGCATGGGGGTAGCGCTCTGTCCTGACGACGCCGACGAACCCGACGTGCTGCTGCGCGACGCCACCGTGGCCATGCGCCGCGCCAAGCGCGACGGCGGCGGCGCGCGGCGGCTCTACGACGTGGCCACCGACGCACGCCTCTCGGAAGGCCTTGTCCTCGAGAGCGAGCTGCATCGCGCGCTCGACGACGGCGAGCTCGAAGTCCACTACCAGGCGCTGGTGCGCGGCGCCCAGGCGAAGGTCGTCGGCGTCGAGGCGCTGGTGCGCTGGCGCCATCCACGACGCGGTCTTCTGTCTCCGGCCGAGTTCATACCCCTGGCCGAGGATACCGGCCTGATCGTGCCCATCGGCGAGTGGGTGCTCGAGGCCGCCTGCCGCCAGGTCAGGGTGTGGCACGACACCGGTCTGCCCGAGCTGCGCCTCTCGGTCAACCTCTCGAGCCGCCAGCTGAGCGACGACCAGCTCCTGGCCAAGGTCTCGCGGGCGCTCACGGCGAGCGCCCTCGACGCCGGCTTCCTCGAGATAGAGATCACCGAGACGGCGGTCATGGCCGATGCCGCGCAAGCCGGCGCGACGCTGCGCGAGCTGAAGAGGCTCGGCGTGCGCATCGCCCTCGACGACTTCGGCACGGGGTATTCGTCGCTGAGCCTGCTGAGCTCGCTGCCCATCCACACCGTGAAGATCGACAGGTCGTTCGTGGCCGGCATGCTGCACCACGACCGCGACATGACGATCGTGACCTCGATCATCACTTTGGGGCACCGTCTCGGCTTGAACGTGGTGGCCGAGGGCGTCGAGACGCGCGAGCAGTTCGCCACACTGTGCGAGCACGGCTGCGACGAGATGCAGGGCTACCTGTTCGCCCGCTCACACAGCGCGCAGGAGTGCGGGCCTCTGCTGCGTCGCCGCACGCTGCTCGACTAGTGCCGTCGATCGACGTCGTCGCCGCTCAGGCAGGCGTGACTGACGTCGCGCGCCTGGTGCCGCAGGTCCGGCGGCCCCGTCGTTCGCTGTAGAATCAAGCCATGAACGACGCTGCGGTCAAAGACCGCCTCATCCTGATCGACGGCTCCAGCCTCGCCTACCGGGCGTACTTCGCCCTGCCCGAAGGCATCGCCACGCGCGAGGGCTTTCCCACCAACGCGATCTACGGCCTCGCCCAGATGCTCCTCAAGCTGGTCAGCGAGTTCGAGCCGGCGGCGATCGCCGTTGCTTGGGACGCCCGCGAGAAGACCTTTCGCCACGAGGAGTTCGACGGCTACAAGGCGCAGCGGCCGCCCATGCCCGACCCGCTCTCGCGACAATGGCCGCACCTGCCCGGCCTCATGGACGCCTTCGGCATCCCTAACCTGGTCAAACCGGGTTACGAGGCAGACGACATCCTCGGCACGCTGGCCGAAGAGGCCAAGCGGCAGGGCCGCGGTTCGCTCGTGGTCACCGGAGACCGCGACGCCCTGCAGATCGTCGACGACGACATCTGGGTGGTGACCACCGGACGCGGGGTGACCGACGTCAAGATCTACACGCCGGCCGGCGTGGTCGAGCGCTTCGGCGTCACGCCGGCGCAGATCCCCGACTACATCGGTCTCAAGGGCGACACCTCCGACAACATCCCGGGCATCCCCGGCGTAGGCGAGAAGACGGCGGCCGCCCTGGTGCAGCAGTTCGGCACGGTCGAGAACCTCTACGAGCACCTGGCCGAGGTGGGCTCCGACAAGCGCCGCGCGCTGCTCGCCGAGCACGAAGCCGCGGCTCGCCTGTCCAAGCGGCTCGCCTGCATGGTGCTCGACGTGCCCCTCGACGAGGACATCGTGAAGATGGTCGCGCACACCGGCTACACGCTGCCCGCTCGCGAGGTCGAGGAGTTCTTCAAACGCTTCGAGTTCACGAGTCTCGTGCGCCGCGTGCGCGACCTCGCGCGCCCGGCCGCCGCCGCCCCCGAGCCCGCCGGTGCGGCGCTCGCCACCGTGTTCCCCGAGGTGCGCCTGGCCGCCGGCCCCGAAGCCCTCGAAGCCGTGCTTGAGCGCGGCGAAGCGGCGCTCGGCGTGGTCGCGGCGGGCGAGGGCGACGGCTGGATCGCCGCCGTCTACGACGGCGGCGACGCGGCCGTCGCCGCCACCGTCGCAAGCGACGGCGACTGGGCTCGCCTGTGGCGTCACGCCGCCCACGTCGTGGCGCACGACGCCAAGGCGCTGCCGGGCTTCGCGGCGGCGGCGGCCGACCCCGCCTTCGATACCGACATCGCCGGCTACCTGCTGGCCCCCGAGCGCCCCGAGGACGACCTGTTCAAGCTGGCGCGCGTCGACCACGAGTCCATCGCCGAGGGCCCGCACCACGAGGCCTTGGCCGCCACCCGGGCGGTGCTCACCTGGCGTCTCGCGGCCGAGCAGCGCCCGCGCCTTACCGAGCTCGGCGTCGAGACGCTCTACCGCACCATCGAGCTGCCGCTCGTGCGCGTGCTGGCCGCCATGGAGGCCGTGGGCGTGGCCATCGACGTGCACCGCCTCGGCGAGATCACGGCGCGCCTGCGCGACCGCATCGACGAGGTCCGCGACGGCATCGTCGCGCTCGCCGGCGGCGACTTCACGATCGGCTCGCCGCAGCAGCTCGCCGAAGTGCTCTTCACGACGCTCGGGCTGCAGCCGGTGCGCAAAGGCAAGACCGGCTACTCGACCGACGCCCGTGTGCTCAAGACGCTGCGCGACCAGCACGCCATCGTGCCGCTCATCGAGGAGTGGCGCGAGCTCACCAAGCTCGTCAACACCTATCTCGAGCCCCTGCCGGCGGCCATCGACCCGCGCAGCGGACGTCTGCACACCACGTTCAACCAGACCGTCGCGGCGACCGGGCGCCTCTCGAGCTCCAACCCGAACCTGCAGAACATCCCCATCCGCACCGAGCTCGGCAGCCAGATCCGCGACTGCTTCATCGCCGCCGACGGCATGCGCCTGGTGGTCGCCGACTACTCGCAGATCGAGCTGCGCCTGATGGCCTTGCTCGCCCAGGAGCCGGCCCTGATCGACGCCTACCGGCGTGGCGAAGACGTGCACCGCGTCACGGCCGCCGCGGTCGCCGGCATACCGGTCGAGCAGGTCTCAAAGACCCAGCGCGAGCACGCCAAGGCGACCAACTTCGGCATCATGTACGGTCTTTCGGCGTTCGGACTGTCGGAGCAGGTCGACATGCCCGTAGACGAGGCGCGCGCCTTCATCGACGCCTACTTCGCGAAGTACCCCCGGGTCCGCGTCTTTCGCGAGAAGGTCATCGCTGACGCCCTGCAGGAGGGCTACGTGACGACCGTCTTCGGACGGCGCCGCGCGGTGCCCGAGCTGCGCAGCAACGTCTTTCGCGAGCGCTCGCTGGGCGAGCGCCTGGCGGTCAACAGCGTGCTGCAGGGCAGCGCGGCCGACATCATCAAGGTCGCCATGCTGCGCGTCACGGCGGCCTTCGCCGCCCGGGGGCTGCGCAGCCGCCTCGTGCTGCAGATCCACGACGAGCTCGTCTTCGAGAGTCCCGACGACGAGCTCGCCGCGGTCGTGCCGCTGGTGCGCGAAGCGATGTGCGGCGCCTTCGCCATGGAGCCGCCGCTCGACGTCTCGATCGGCGTCGGCGACACCTGGCTGTCGGCCAAATAGCGAGAGAGGCCCCCTCGCCTCAAAATCGGCGCAGGTGGTACAATCCCTAGGTTTGAGACCCTCACTTTGCGGTCCTGCAGGGTCACAAGCTCATCTCCGTAAGCGACGGACCGCTGCACGCCGGAAAGGAAGGCAAGCGACCGATATGACCGAAAACACCCAAGAAGCCGCCCCCGTTCACATCTCGCCAGAGAACGCCCAGATCATCGCCGAGAGCGAGGGCTACCTCACCGAGGTCGACGGCCAGATCGTGCCCAACTACGATCTGACCATCAACATCTTCGGTGAGGGCGACATCGTCACCGGTACGGTGGTACGCATCGACAAGGACGAAGTCCTGGTCGACATCGGCTACAAGTCCGAAGGCGTCATCCCCGTCAGCGAGCTCTCGATCCGCAAGTCCGTGAACACCTCCGACGAGGTGCAGCTCGGCGAAGAGATCGACGCGCTCGTCATGCAGAAAGAAGACGCCGACGGGCGCCTGATCCTCTCCAAGAAGCGGGCCCGGTTCGAGAAGGCCTGGA
>CAZFJE010000021.1:0-27300 GCA_964519555.1 uncultured Thermoleophilia bacterium | reverse complement strand
AGGGCTTCATCGCCGAGCCGAGCTGGCGGTGGGCCTGCCAGGCCAGGTTGAACTGCGACTTCTTCCAGGTGAGCGTGGTCGTCATGGCGCGGATGAAGCCGTTCGCCGGGTCGATCGAGACCAGCGCTCCGGCCGGCCCCGCGGGGAGCGTGCCCTTCATGGCTTTGAGCGCGTCTTGCTGCATGCGCAGGTCGAGGGTGGTGGTCACCCGCAGGCCGCCCTCGAACGTCTCGCGGGCGCCATAACGCGTCACGAGCTGCTGTTCGACGTAGTCGACGAAGTAGGCCGCCGCCGGCAGCACTCCGGGCGGCGTGGTGCGAAACACGTGCAGCCTGGCCTTTTGCGCGGTGCGCTCCTGAGCCGCCGTGATGTAGCCCTGCTTCGCCATGTCCTGGAGCACGAGATCGCGCCGGGCCAGCGCGTCGGCCGGGTCGTAGATGGGCGAGTAGCCGCTGGGGTCTTCGGGCAGCCCGGCGAGCAGGGCCGCCTGCGCCAGGGTGAGCTTCCCCACGTTCTTGTGGAAGTAGGTCTGCGAGGCCGCCTGCACGCCGTAGGCGCCGTTGCCGTAGTAGACGGTGTTCAGGTACGCCGTGAGAATGCGGTCCTTCGACCACTTGTCCTCGAGCTGCCAGGCGAGGATCGCCTCGTGGACCTTGCGGGTGAGGGTGGTGTCGCCGTCCAAGTAGGCGTTCTTCACGTACTGCTCGGTGATCGTGCTGCCGCCCTGCAGCGTGCGCCCCGCTCGCAGGTCGGTGAGGGCGGCCCGCATGATGGCATGGAAGTCGACGCCGTGGTGCTGGTAGAAGCGCCGATCTTCGACGGCTACCGTTGCCTGTTTGATGATGCGCGGTATCCGGGCGCTCGGCACGTCGATGCGGTCGACGGCGCCGTGCAGGCGAGCGATCAGGTGTCCGCGCCGATCGAAGATCAGCGTCGTCTGGGCGGTGTTGTGCGGCTGCAGGCTGGCCAGGGCGGGCGTGCCGTTGGCAAGGCCCAGCACTGACCCGCCGAGGGCCAGCAGCGCCACGACGGCGGGCACGGCCAGCACGGTCAGGCCGAGCACGATCCAGCGCAGGCGATGGTGCTGCGGCCGGACCGGCGGCTCGCCCGCGGTGCGTAGCAGGCTGCGCGGCCTTCTCACGGCCGCTGGCCCATCGTGTCGCTCGTGGCGAGCGGTGTCATGCGCACCCCCGGCTCAGGCGGCCTCGCGCTCCGAGGGCATGGGCCGCGAGGCAACGCCCGAGGAGCGCCTGCCGGGGCGCGGCTCGTCGAACAGCAGGAGCACGAGTGGCAGCCTGGCCGGACGTTCGCCGGCCACGACTTGCGGCTGCCAGCGACGCAGGCCGAACAGCGCCCCCAGCACGGCGACCAGGGCCAGCACCCCGATGCCGGGCCAGAGTCGGGGATCGAGCACGGTCGCGCAGCAAGCCAGGACGAGAGCGCCCAGCGACTCGGCCGCGATCCGGCTCCACGTGCCGGGCTCGATCCTGCCCAGGATGAGTGTCAGATAGGCGTCGAGCAGCGGCGCGGCAAAGCCCATCGCGGCCGGTACGAGGATGATGGCCGCGACCGACGCTGCCACGCCACCGGCTGGCGAATAGCCGAGGGCCCTGCCGGCCTCGCGAACGGCGATGGTGACGAACCAGGCGGCCCCGGCCAGGGCGACGATGGCCAGCAAGGCGCGCAGCGCAAGGCCTCGCGGTGCGTGGTCGGGCAGGGCCCGCGCGAGGGCCCGCGCCGCGGCTTGAAGACGGCCGCTGCGGTCGCGGCCGGCGGCGACGTGTGCGGTATCGACCTGGCTTGCCATCCCCCGACCTCCCGCGGTGCCTGCTTGCTGCGGGTGGCTCGTCGTGACTTGTCCGCCGAGGTCCGTTCGCTCGCAGCCTCGCCGCGGGCGACCCGCGCGTGCGCCTAGGCGAGCATCATTGCTCGGTCGGGGTCTTTCTAAGCCGTTGCGCCGGCGGCCGTGGCCGCACTCGACCTGAGGGTGTTGCGCGGTAGGATGTCGAGGCTCGGTTCGGCCGCACAAGGGAGGGGACAGACGATGGACCGACTCACGCGTGGTGCGGCGCTTGCGGCGCTGGCCGGCGCCGGCGGAGCCCTGTATTTCGGCGCCTACCGGCCCTGGCAGACACGCTGGGGGGCAAGTGACGACGAGGTCACACGGCGCCTACCCGGCGACGAGCTCGTCGAGCGGCCTACCTGGAACGCCACCCGGGCCGTCACGGTCGCCGCCACGCCCGCTCAGATCTGGGCCTTCCTCGTGCAGATCGGCTGGGGCCGCGCCGGCTGGTACGGCTACGACTGGGTCGACAACGGCGGCAGGCCGAGCAGCCGGGAGATCCTGTCCGACCATCAGGACCTGACCGTCGGCAAGGAGTTCCCCATGACCCCGGTCACCTTCATGGTCTGCGTCGACTTTTGCGCCCACGAGTGGATGCTGTGGCGCGCCAAAGACGCCGACAGCGACGCCGTCGGGCGCCGCGGCGTGTCGTCGGGCACCTGGCTGTGGCACCTCGAGCCGATCGACGAGGGCCACACGCGCCTGCTCACGCGCATGCGCGACCACTATGACTGGACGTCGCCGTACGTGCTGTTCCAGCTTGCCGTCGACGCCTTCGACTTTCCGTTCATGCGCAAGGCGCTGCTCGGCATCAAGGCGCGCGCCGAAGCCCTGGCGGCAAGCGAAGCGGGAGCGGCAAGCGAAGCGGCAGCGACGAGCGCGCAGGCGAGAACGGCGCGCGAGAGCGGCTAGACCAGGCGCTCGCAGAGCGCGACGTCGAGCACGTGCCCGAACTTGTGGCCCACTTCGTGCAGCGTGCCGACGCGCGCGAACCCCAGGCTCGCGGCGAGCGCCAGCCCCGCGGCGTTGGCGGCGCAGATCTGGGCGATCACGACGTGCAGACCAAGAGCCGGAGCCGCCTCGAGGACGGCGGCGGCCAGGGTCACGCCCAGGCCTGAGCGCTGCGCTTCGGGGGTGACGTAGATCGAGGCTTCGGCCGTCTGATCGTAGCCGGCCCGCGCCGACCAGCGCACGAGCGACGACCAGCCCACGACACGCCCCGCGACCTCGCCCACCAGACAGAGGCGCGTGCCGGGCGCCGCAAGCCAGGCGACGCGCGCGGCGACCGTCTCGGGTTCCAGGTCGAACGTGGCGGTCGACGTCAGCACGGCCTGGTTGTAGATCGCCGCGATGGCGGCCGCATCGGCGGCCGTGGCGGGGCGGATCTGTCGTGCGGTCGTGGCGATGGCGCACCTGCCCTTGGCTCGGGCCGCCCGTCTGTTGAGCGGCGCCTGTTCGGCGGCTCCACTCTATCAGGGCGGCCGCGGCGCGAGGAGATGCGCGAGTGGCGGCGTGCTGCGCGAATGGCGGCGTGCTGCGCGAGTGGCGGCGTGCTGCGCGAGTGGCGGCATCCTGCGCGGGCGGCGTCGGCCGGGTGATAGATTGACGAAGAGCCGCCCGCGGGAATCCATCCTGCGACGACCGCGCGACGATCGCGTGACGACCGTGCGACCACCGCGACCCTACCGCGAGCGAGCAAGCGAGGTGGACCATCTGCCAGAACGAGCGACCGTCCCCGGACCGGGACCGGGACCGTGACCGTGGCTGATCCTCTGCCTGTCGCCGAGCCCGGGGCGCAGCCCACCGGTCAGACGAAAGTGACCTACATCGGTCAGGGCACCGTCCTGATCGAGATGGACGGCATGCGGATCTTGACCGATCCGGTGCTCAAGCGCTGGGTCGGTCCGTTGCGTCGCTACGGCGACCTGCCCGACGTGAGCGTGCGCCGTCACATCGACGTCATCCTGATCTCGCACCTGCACCTCGACCACCTCGACACGTCGTCGCTCAAGCTGCTGCCCAAGTCGGCCGTCGTGATCGGGCCGCCGCACATGGGCCGCACCGTGAGCCACATCGGATTCAAGACCGTGGTCGAGACGCGCCGCGACACGAGCCTGCACTTCGGTGAGGTCGAGGTCATGGCGGTGCATGCCAGACACACGCGCCGGCGCTGGGTCGTGTCGCCGCCCACCGAACCGCTCGGCTTCATCGTGCACGGCTCGTCGACGGTCTATTTCGCCGGCGACACGGGCCTGTTCGACGGCATGGACGACCTGCACGAACGCATCGACGTGGCCCTGCTGCCGATCGAGACCTGGGGCATGCGACCGCCCGAAGGCCGGCATCTGAGCCCGCGCACCGCCGCCGCCGCGCTCAGCCTGCTGCGGCCGCGCATGGCCGTGCCGATCCATTGGGGCACGCTGTACATGCCCGGTTCGGCCTACGCCGGCAAGCAGGCGACGTACGCCTGGTTCCAGCGCACCCTGCGGCGCCCCGAGGAGTTCGTGCGACTCGCCGCCGAGGGGGCTCCCGACGTCGACGTGCGCCTGCTCATGCCCGGCGAAGCGCTGAGCTTTGACGCCGCGCACGGCGACGAGGCGCCCGCGCGTCAGGTAAAGTAGCGCGACTCCGACGGCGAGCCGCGACAGGCAGGCAACGTGCCCGAAGGCAACATCAACGCCGAGATCGCTTCGCACCTGCGGGAGCACGGGTCCAGCGGTGCGGGCCACATGCGTCTCGAGATCATCGAGATCCTCGAAGCCGTCCTGCTGGCCGTGGTCGCCGTCTCCACGGCTCTCAGCGGTTATCAGGCGGCCAAGTGGGACGGTGTGAGCGGCCGCGACTACGCCACCGCGTCGCGCGAGCGCGTGCAGGCCGAACAGGCGTCGCTCACCAGCAACCAGCTCATCATCTACAACTCCGGCACCTTGAACACCTGGATGCAGGCGGTGACGGCGGGCGAAACGAAGCTGGCCGCTATCCTGGTACGGCGCTTCACCCCCAACTACCGCGTCGCTTTCGACGCCTGGCTGAAGACCGATCCCCTCACCAGTGCCCGGGCGCCGGCGGGGCCGCGTTTCATGCCGCAGTACAGAGACCCGCTCGCCGCCCAGTCGGCCGCCTTCAGCACCCAGTCGACGTACTCATACGACCACGGGGTCGCGGCGCGCGAGACCGCCGACAAGTACGTGCGGCTCACCGTCATCCTGGCCGCGGTGCTGTTCCTGGTGGCGATCGGGCAGCGCTTTCGCATACGGCGGGTGCGCCAGGCCGTGCTTTGCGTGGCCGGCGGGCTTATCGTGTACTGCGCGGTGCTGCTCGTCATCTATCCGCGGGCCTGAGGGTCGGCGCTCGCCCGTGCAGGCGCTGCAACGGCACGACGGCGACGACCGCTCGCGACTCGCGCGACACCGGACGCGACCACTGTCCACAGGGAGGCAGCATGGCTGAGGGGGACGACCGCCACGCGCGCGCGGCGGCGGCCGGCGGCAAGGCGCCGGCCGGGCACGCCGAGGCACGCGAGCGGCAACGCCGCCGCCGTTCGCACAGGGCCGCGACGAGCGCGGCGACGAGCGCGGCGGCGAGCGCCGTCGGGCCGGTGCGCCGGCTGCGCATCGGCGTCATCAGCGACACCCACGGCTACCTCGACCCCAGCGTGGCCACGCTGTTCGCCGGCGTCGACCACATCATCCACGCCGGCGACGTGGGCGACGCCGCGGTCATCGCCGCGCTGCGGGCGATCGCTCCGCTGACCGTGGTGTCGGGCAATGTCGAACCCGACGAACTGAGCTCGGCGCTGCCGCGCGAGGTCGAAGGCGAGGTGGCCGGCGTGCGCTTCCTCGTGGCTCACAAACCCAAGCGGCTGCTCAAGCGCCTGGCCGCCGGGCGCCTGGCCGCCGACGCCGGCGCTGTGGCGCCGCCCGATCTTGCGGTCTGCGGCCACGTGCACGTGCCGTCGGCTCTGTGGGTCGACGGCACGCTGCAGCTCAACCCCGGTACGGCGAGCGCCCCCGACGAAGAAGACGACGGTCCCACGGTGGCGATCGTCGAGGCGGAGCTCACGGGGCTGTCGGCGCGTTTCATTCCGCTGCGCCGCCGGCTGGCCGACGACGGCAGTCCCCTGGTGACGCGCGTGCGCTGAGTGTCGACGGTTGTACCCGCGAGGCGCGTGCCGGCGAGGCGCGCGACGGCGAGGCGCGGATCGACCGTGGCTTAGTGGTGGTGTCGGATCCTGCGGGCAGCCGCTTCGTAGATACCAAGCAGCAGCAGCCCCAGGGCTGCGACGTAGGCGATCCCTGCGATCAGCATCGGGCGCCCCCTCTCACGTTGCCGTACAACCCCCGTCTACCCGTGAGCGCGTGAAGACGCCGTGAAGACGACCACGGTCGCCGCGAAGAGCCCGTAAAGTAAACACGGCAAGGCCGGCGGCCCGCTCGTGGCGGGCCGCCGGCCTTGCCGTGCCGCCGCCTCACGTGGGGCGGCGTGCCAAGTCGGATTCAGGCAGCTTCGCGCGACCCCGCGCAGTAGGAACACGGGCAGTCGGCGGCGTGACGCCAGCCGTACTCGATGCCTACCGTGAGCGCACGGTCGGCGACGACCGGCCGGCGCTCTTCGGGCCGCGCTGCGACCCCGACTTCGATGGGCGCGCCCGGTTCGCGTACGTCGAACACACGCCCACTCAGGAACAGCAGGTGGTCGCCGAACTTCCGGTACATGGCCGGTCGTCCCGCGGCAAGGATCTCTTCGAAGGTAAAGCTCCTGCGGCCTGCCGTGGCCATTTTTGCCAGCGCTCCCGCCAGCTCCTGCACGTCGGTCACGACTTCTCTCCCTCACGCTTCTTGGTCCTGTAGTGCGCGGTGGCCCCACGACACGGGTCGCAGCGGGGTCCGCCAGCCCAGTGTCGACCCACCGTAGCGTGACTATGCCCGTCCCGGCGGCGACTCTACACCCTGTTTTTGCGCCGCCGCTCGGCCTGCCGCCGGGCGCTATACTCAGCATACTCACAGCTTCGACCCAGCTTCCGCTCAGGCAGTACTTCTAGACTCGTCGCGTCTTCAACGACAAGGAGAGCTTGGTGAGTGAGCCCGCAGCGTCACCCGCGAGTGCATCCGCGGCCCCGCTTGCCGACCCCGACGTCATCCTCGCCGCGACCGGCATCGAACGTACATACCGTCACGGCGACATCGCCCTGCCGGTGCTCTACGACCTCGACCTGTACGTGCGCCGCGGCGAATGGGTCGCCTGCACGGGCCGCTCGGGCTCGGGCAAGTCGACCCTGCTGCACGTGCTGGGCCTGCTCGACAGCGCCGACTCGGGCACCTACCTGCTGGCCGGCCACGACGTCAGCGACTTAGACGACACCGCCCGCGCCCGGCTGCGCAACGAGCTGCTGGGCTTCGTCTTCCAGCTTCACAACCTGCTGCCGCGCACCAGCGCCCTCGAGAACGTGGCCACGCCGCTGATCTACCGCGGCGTGCGGCGCGCCGAGCGCCTGCGCCGCGCTCATGCGGCGCTCGACGCCGTGGGTCTGGCCGATCGCGAAAGCCACGATCCCAGTCGCCTGTCGGGCGGCCAGATGCAGCGCGTGGCGATCGCCCGCGCGCTGGTGGGCGACCCCGAGCTGCTCCTGGTCGACGAGCCCACCGGCAACCTCGATCTGGCGGCCACCGACGAGGTGCTCGACTTGCTCGACGCGCTGCACGACCAGGGCCGCACCATCGTCATGATCACCCACGAAGAAGACGTCGCCGACCACGCCGACCGACGGCTGGTGCTGCGCGACGGGGCCTTGCACGACCATCACCCGACGGAGGGATAAACGATGACGTCACGCCACCTGCGCCTGCCGAATCGGCGGCGTGCCGCCGCTCTCGGCGCGCTTCTTGCCGCTATGATCGTGGCGGCTGCTGTTCTGGCCGCCTGCGGCGGTTCGAGCGGCGCTGCCACACCCGGAGGATCGACCAATGCGACCACCGGCCGCACGGCTCAGGTACTGGCCACGGTGCGCCGCGGTAACCTGGTCGACAGCGTGGCCGGGCGGCTTCAGCTGAGCTCGACCAAGAGCAAGGTCAACGTCAAGGCCGTCGTCCAGGCGAGCGGCACGAACGCGGCCCAGGTCGCCGTCGGGCAGCCGGTCACCGTGATGTTCGTGCGGTTGCCGGCCGGCGCCGGCCGCTTCTTCGGCTCGGGTTCTCCGCGTCCCTACGCCAACTCGAGCGGCGCACCGACCGTGGGCGCGAGCGGTGCGCCGAGCAGCGGCTCGGGCTACGGCTCCGGCGGTCAGGGCTTCTTCGGCCAGGGCGGCCAGGGCGGTCAGGGCGGCTCGAGCGCGTTCGGCGGCAAGACGGCACAAGGCACGGTGACGGCCGTCGCCGCCGGCAGCAACGGCTCGGTCTCGGCCACGGTCACGATCGCCAAGCTGCCCTCGGGGGTCACATCCAAGTACACGGGCATCGCTCAGATCCAGGTAAAGGTCGTGGCCAGCAACGTGCTGATCATTCCCACTGCCGCGATCAAGGGCAGCGGCAGCAGCGCCACGGTCCAGTTGCTCGCGGGCGGCAAGACCAGCACGCAGAGCGTCGTCGTCGGACAGCAGGTCGCGGGCGAGTCCGAGATCACCTCGGGGCTGAGCGCGGGCCAGAACGTGGTCTACACACGCAGATTCGGCGGCCGGTTCCCGGGTGGCGGATTCCGCAGCGGGCAGGGGTTCACGAACGGCGGGCAGTCAAGCACCACGACGAGCGGGACATGAGCGGCGCCAGGCACGGCCGGCGCGCTCGTCAGGCGCCGTCACCACGGCGACACGAAGGAGTCGAAGGCCGATGAAGACAGGCAAGCGCCGCTGGTGGCTGGTCGCCCTGATCGTCGTGGTGGTGGTCGCGGCGGCGACGGTCGCCGGCATTCTGCTGCTCGACCGCGGCAAGTCGTCGGGTGTGCATTACCTTACCTCGACCGCGGCGACGGGCACGATCGCCGAGACGGTGCAGGCTGACTTCACGCTGGCCGGCGCGCGCGACGCCGAGACCATCTCGCTGGGCGGCACCGGCAGCTCATCGACCGGTTCGAGCAGCACCGGCGCTGCGGCCACGACGGCGAGCGCGGTCGGCCAGCGCAGCGCCATCACCACCGTGAGCGCGGTCACCAGGAACGGCTCGACCGCGGCCGGCAGCGTGAGGCTGGCCGACGCCGCGGTGCCCGCCATCACGGCGCTCATCCCGACCTCCGGGCCGGTGGGCGCCAGCGTGACCCTGGTCGGCAGCGGCTTCACTGGGGCCACAGTCGTCGACTTCAACGACCGCGCGGCGCGTTTTGCCGTCAATAGCAGCACGCAGATCACGGCCATCGTGCCTGCCCGCGCCACGAGCGGTCCGCTCAGCGTCACCACCCCGGGCGGCGTGGCCACAAGCGCGGCGACCTTCACGGTCACGGCGGCCCCGAAACCGAGCCACACGCCCACTCCCAAACCGACCGCGACGCGCGGCACGAGCGGGGGGAGCGGCCGGACGGCATCGAGCGGCCGCTCGGTGAGCTCGGGCAGCAGCTCCGTCTCAAGCGGCAGTTCGGTGAGCACGAGCAGCTCGTCGAGCGCGAGCAGCTCGGCGAGCGCAAGCGGAGTGGTCACCGGTATCCGCTTCGCCGCCGGCCAGACGCCCCGCACGCTCCAGAATCTGCTGACGATCTCCGGCAAGCACATCTACGCTTTCGTGAGCGTCTCGCCGCTGTACACGACGCTCTCCACAAGTCTCGCATCGGGCTCTCAGCGGTCGAACGTGGCGACGCTACAGCGCGCCCTCAAGGCGGCCGGCTATTTCTCGGGCACGGTCAACGGTGACTTCGGCACGACCACCCAGACCGCGCTCGAAGACTGGCAGGGAGCCCGGGGCCTGACCAAGACAGGAGAGGTGACCACCTCGCAGTTCGTCTGGGTGCCCAAGGGAGCGATCATCGAGTCCTGGAACGTAAGCCTGGGCGGCAGCGTGAACAGCGCGACCGCGCTGGCCACGATCGACTACCCGCGCGACCTCATCGCCCAGGCGCTCGTGACGCAGGCCAACGTCTCCGAGCTGAAGGTCGGCCAGAAGGCCACGCTCACGATCGACGGCGCCACGAGCGATCCCTTCACCGGCACCATCACGTCGATCTCGAGCCAGCCCGCTTCGTCGAGCTCCTCGGGCAGCTCGTCGAGCACCGTCGAGTACACGGTCGACCTTGCTCCGCGCAGCCTGCCGAGTCTGGCCAAGTCGGGCATGACCGGCTCGCTCACCGTCACGATCGCGTCTCGCAGCAACGTGCTCGTAGTGCCGACGAGCGCCGTCAGCGGTAGTTCGTCGGCGTCGTTCGTGCGCGTGATGACGAACGGCGTCCCGGCCTACCGTCAGGTCACCACCGGCATGGCGACCTCGTCGCTCACCCAGATCACGAGTGGTCTCACGGCGGGCGAGGTCGTGGTCACCGGGCAGTACACCAACTCCGCGTCGACCTCTTCCGGCACGAGCACCGGCGGCTTCGGCGGTCTGGGCGGTCTCGGGGGTAGCGGTTTCCGCCGTACAACGGGCGGCGGAGGCGGGGCGTTCCTCGGCGGCGGCACGGGTGGCACCACGAGCGGCGGCGGTCAATGATCGTAGCCCTCGAGTCGCTGCGTATGGCGCTCTCGAGCCTGCGCGCCAATCCGCTGCGCGCCGTACTGACCATCCTCGGGATCGTCATCGGCATCGCCGCCGTGGTCGCGCTCACCTCGATCGGCAGCGGCTCGACCCGCGCGGTCGAGAACCGCTTCAACGCCTTCGGTACCGACACGATCACCGTCGAGAACAGTCCGTTCGTGAGCAGTGCCGTGCCTCTGAGTGCCAGCGACGTGGCCGCCATCGACGCCACCCCCGGTGTCAAGGCGACCGTCACCTCGGTGAACACCAATGCCGCCGTGACGCTGGGCTCCAGCAGCGCGACCGAGACGATCAGCGGCACATCGCCCCAGATCGCGAGCATCGACCACCTGACCATCGAGGCTGGCACCTTCTTCAGCGCGTTCGATGCCAGCCACTCCCTGCCGGTCGCCGTGCTCGGCAACACGGTGGCCAGCGACTTGAACCTCTCGCCGCTGCGCGCCGTGGGACAAGTCGTCAGTTTGGGGGGCGTGCGGTTTCGGGTGATCGGCGTGCTGGTCGCGCAAGGCGGGGTCGGCTTCGCTTCGGTCGACTCCAGTGTGCTCGTGCCCGTGGGCGCGATCGAGGGCCAGCTCGTCGCGTTTCGCCCCGACATCTCCCAGATCCGCGTGCAGGCCGAGCCGTCGGCCGTGAACACATTCCAGGCCGCGGTCCAGACGACCCTGCGCACCCAGCACGACCTGACGGGGAGTGAGCAGAACGACTTTCAGATCGTCAACGCGAGCTCGATCGCCTCGGCCGTCTCATCGAGCACTAAGACCCTCACGCGCCTCATGGCGGCGATCGCCGCCATCAGCCTGATCCTGGGCGGCATCGGCGTGGCCAATGTCATGCTCGTCACCGTGCGCGAGCGCACCCGCGAGATCGGCGTGCGGCGCGCGGTGGGGGCGACGCGGCGCCACATCGTGGTGCAGTTCCTGGTGTACGCCATCGTGATCAGCGTGATCGGCGGCATCCTGGGCCTGGCTCTGGGCATAGGGGGCGCCTACGTCGGCGGCTCCGCGCTCTCCGTCTCGCCGGTCTTCTCGGCGGCCACCGTGAGCCTCGCCCTGGTGGTGGCCGGCGCGGTCGGCATTCTCGCCGGCATCGGGCCGGCCGTGCAGGCAGCCTCGGTCGAACCGACCACGGCGCTGCGGTACGAGTAAGGCGCCGCCCGGCGCCGCCGGCCAAGGGTCGACCCCTGCCGGCCGTGGACGGTCGGCCGTTGCCGGCTTCGCTTGCGCCATCCGGGCGGCGCACTGGCAACGGATTTGCCGCCGCGGCGCTTGCGCTGCTCCTCGCTGGGTCTAGTATGAGGGTCGGAGGGGTCGCGCGGGCCCGGCTGTCGGCGCGCCGTAATGGAGTTCGGGGAGGGTCAATGAGACGTTTTGCGCTCTGCGCATTTGCCGTGCTTGCCGTAGGGCTGATGCTGGCGCCGGGTGCGCTGGCGTCGACTGGGGTCAAGTACGCCGTCCCGCTGAGCACAAGGCACTCGGACTTGGCGCCGGCGCCTGCAATGCGACTCGGGGCTGACCCCGTTTTCAGCATCAGCGGCGTCGTCCGGAACTTCGACGGGTCGAGCGCCGCCATGGCGTATGTTGATTGGGGCTGGTGGAAGACGACCGGGGACTATCGCGTGAACTATGGTTACGGTGGTTCCTCCGAACCGACCGGCAGCACCGGGGCCTTCTCGCTACCAAGCGTCGCGTCCAACTCGTCAGTTCGCGCGAATAGCGACGACCTCAGAGTCTCGTACGACCCCTACAATCAACCTGATGGACCCGTGCTTCTGCTGCTCGACTCCACAGCCAACGATTTCTCGGTCGACAACAACGGCACGCTACCCTCGCCGTTCAGCTACGCGCTGCAGCCGTCAGAAGTCCAAGTGACGTTCACCGGGCTCAGTAGCGCGCTCGAAAGCGGCCAACCGGAAGTCTGGACTGCTGGGACCCTCGGCTCCGCCGAGACGAGTGTGCCGCTGACCAATGGCACCGGCACCGCCTTCGTCATGCCGTCCAGCTTCAACGATGTGGTCGCCGGGTTCTACACCGCCCAAGGTGCCCTAACGACCGAGACGCAGTGGCAGGGGTCTGATACGGCGGTTGTTGCCGGCGTGCCAGACACGACTCCGGTCTCACTCGATTGGAGCCAGGCTCAGCATGCCGCCCTGGCGGGTCCGCTGTGTCAGCACTCCGGAAAGCCGGGCTCGATCGCGAGACTTGTGCTGCACGGTTGGCCCCAGTCCGAGCAGGCCGGTTTCACCATGGAGAGCAACACGCAGGGGTGGATCTACCCCCAAGCTCTGTTCACATCGACAGGTATCAATGAGACGCATACGGAGCAGCTGCAGATTCCCCCCAAGGCGGCGGTCGACTGGTACCAGATGCACGTCTACCGTAGCGACGTTGGCGATCCGAACGGGATCCTCGACCTCTACGACTACTACCAGGTCTGCACCTTCAAGGCGTCGGCGAGCACGATCCGCCACGGCAAGGCCGTGCGTCTGAGCGGCATGGTGCCTGCGGCGGCCGGTAAGGTCACGCTCTACTCGACCATCCACAAGGTCTCCGGCCAGCCCGCCACCCTGGCGGCCAAGGGCTGGACCAAGCTGGGCACGTACAAGGTCGCCTCGCGCAAGTTCGCGACGGGCCTGCTGCACCCTAAGCGCACGACCTACTACGTGGTCGAGTACAGGGGCTACGCCTTCACGGCGTTCACCTCGGTCATCAAGGTGACCGTCCACTGAGCAAGCACTGACGCGCCCACCGGGCGCCGACGAAACACGAGGCCCAACGGGGGGCCGGGACGAGCAACGCTCGTCCCGGCCCCCCGTGTGGCTGCGGCTCGCGTCGTTCGGCTCGCGTCGTTCGGCTCCCGTACCATCCTCGCCAGCGTCGTTTCGGTCCGCGCGTCGTCCCCGCCGCTTCATCGCGGCTGCGGCGCCGCTTCAGGCCCGCGGGTCTCTGATCAGCGCCATGAACAGCGGCGCCGCGGTGCGCTTGTCGGTGAGCAGCAGCAGGAGGGGGCGGTCGGCGCTGATCGTGAGGGGCGCGTACGGTGCGGCCGAGAGGCCCACGATGCCGGCCGTGGCGGCGGCCGCCTCGACGCCGCCCTCGGTCACGTCGAGCACGGCTTTGTGCACGACGCGTTCGATGTAGACGCGGCCCTGCGTGCCCGGCGCGACGATGCCCTGCAGCTCCGCGGTCTGCGGCGAGAATGCCGACACCATGCCCATGGCCTGCAGCTCTGTCTTCAGATCGGGTTCCGAGAAGGTTGTGTGCAGGCGTGGCAGCTCGAGCATGATCGAGGTCGTGCGCGCGGCGCCGTAGAGCGAGTCGAGGCCGCGGGCGGCCAGCAGCGCGACCAGCGACTCGGGCGTCTTCCCCTCGCGCGGCACGACCACCCAGGCGGTCACTGGCCCCTTGGTGGCGAGGGCCACGGCGTCGTAGGCGCTCGTCTGGGCCACCGGCGCGGTGACGGGCCCGCTCATGGTCGGCACCCGCACCACGGTGCCGCCGCCCAGCGTGAACGGCCGCGGGGCCGTCTCGCCGGCCGCGAACGGCGTCGCCCAGGCTGCCTTCAGGTGGACGGTGTTGACGACCGCCAGGATGGTGGCGTCGCTGAAGTCGCCGGGCTGCACGATCTGCTTGATCAGGCCGGCCGTGCGCGCGTCGACCCAGCCGTTGACCGCATCGGCGGCCCTGACGGGGTCGGTGGGCAGCGGCAGCGTGGCGGCGGCGAAGTAGTCGCGGCCGGCGGTCAGGAACCGCGGGGCAAAGGCGACGCCGCTGTGCAGCCACAGCGAGTCGGCGATCTGCACCGCCGGCCGCCGTCCGGCCTGCGCCGCGGCGATGAGGTCGGCCCACGCCTGGTCTGTCGCGGGCAGGCTCAGGCCATCGAGGCCGAGCGTACGGCGCATCTCGGTCGCGGTGCGGCCCTGGGCACCGTTCAGGATCATGGCGAGCACGTCGCCGATCGAGAGCGGCGAGATGACGACGTTGCCGTCTGCGTTGCGGCGCGCCTCGCGGGCCAGCAGCTCGAGCCCAAAACGGTCGAGCGGCGCGGCGAGCACCCCGGCGTCGGCAAGCGCCGCGGGGCGGCCGCGAACGGGGTCAAGCGGCGCGGCGGCGGCCGGCGCGGGGTGGTGGGTCGCCACGAGCACGGCGGCCACGACGGCGCACACCGCGGCCAGCGAGACGACGATGACGACGATGCGGCGCACGGTGCCCTCCTTGCCCGACTCCTGCGAGTCGCTTCTTCAGCTTCTGGCAAAGGAGACGCCGCCGGGCAGCGTGAGGTTCACGTCGGACAGCGTGCGGTTCATGCTGGGCACAGTGCGGTTCACGCCGGGCCGCGCGAGGCCCGCGCCGCCGCGCGGCGAGTGCGCGCTCTCAGGGTCCGGCGCGACGCGCGGCCGGCTCTCAGCCGGCCAGCGGCACGACCAGCAGCGGCATGGTGGCGCGGTGCACCAGGTGATAGGGGGTCGAGCCGAGCAGCAGGCCCGTGAGTTGCGACTCGCCCCGGGTGCCGACGGCGATGATGTCGGCCTTGGTGCGCGCCGCGACTTTCAGCAGCGCCTCGGCGGGGCGCTCGTTTTCGAGGACGACCTCGGCCGGTACGCCGCGCTGCTGGGCGACCGCCAAGGCCTCTGCCGTGAGCTTGCGGCCGAGCTCTACGACCGTCTCCGGTGGCACCAGCGACGAGGCGCCTATGCGCGGTGGCGCATCGGCGTAGGTGATGATCACCTTGCCGGCCGCGCCGGCAAGGCCGAGCGCCTGGTCGAGGGCCGCTTTCGCGCACTCCGAACCGTCGTACCCCACAACGATCGTCAAGCCCATCGTGTTCTCCTTCCCGACCGGTGCGCCCTTGCCGGGACTACGTCGCCGTTAGTGCGCGGCGCACACGACGGACAGGGCTCCCGCCACGGTGGCGGCATGCTTCCGGCGGCCTCTCTCGAGGCCCTGCACGCCTAGCTCTTCCCCTCGAATGCGGCCGGAAACCGCGTTGGGGCGGGGCCGGGGCGGGCTCCGCGTCGGCGCCGGCGTGGTACGCTGGCGTTGCGCGGGCGGGGGCAAGGGCCTGGGCACAACCGCGAACGACTGACTGGGGTCTGGCTTGCCGCAGGCCCGAGAGTCGCTGTCTGAGAACAGGGTCTACGACAAGGACGCCGCCGGGTGAGTGTCGAAGCCTGCAGAACGCGGTCGGGCGACCGCCCTGACAAGGAGAGTCGATCGTGAAGCGCGCGCTATTCCTTGCTGTCGTCGTTGCGTCGATGGGGCTGTTCGGCGCCGCCTCGCAGGCCGCCTCGGCGTCGGGCGCGGGCTGGACGACCCACCGCCTCGACTTCGGTCCGCTGCTGTCGGTGGCCGCTCCCGACGCCGGCCACGCCTGGGCGGTCGGTCCCGCGCCGAGCATCGTGACCACGAGCAACGGCGGCGCCACGTGGCGCTCGCAAGATCCCGGCACCACCAGCCAGCTCTACTGCGTCGCGTTTTCCAACGTGGCCGACGGCTGGGCCGTCGGTGACGCCGGCACCGTCGTGGCCACCGCCGACGGCGGCGCCCACTGGGCGCCGCAGACGGTGCCCGCACCGGCCGCGCCTGCAACGGCCGCGCCCCTGATCGGGGTAGCGAGTCACGGCGTCGCCGCCTGGGCAGTCGGCGCCGACGGCACGATCGTAGCGACCACCGACGGTGGCACGACGTGGCTCGCGCAAGCCTCGTCGACCACCGCCGACCTCTACAGCGTGAGCTTCGCCGACGCCACCCACGGCTGGGCGGTAGGCGACGCCGGGACCATCGTCGCCACCACCGATGGCGGCACGACCTGGACCGCGCAGCAGGCGCATACGAGCGACTATCTGAACGGCGTGGCCTGCAGCGGCGAGCTGCACGCCTGGGCGGTGGGCGAGAAGGGTGTCATCCTCGCCACCAGCGACGGCGGCGTCCACTGGACGGTCGCGCGCCGCGCGGCGGCCAAGGCTCCCGACCTGTACACCGTGAGCTTCGCCGACGGCCGCCATGGCTGGGCGGTCGGCGACGCCGGCGTGCTGCTGGCCACGACCAACGGCGGGCTCACCTGGCGCGCGCAGTCGGCCCCCGCCGGCAGCGAGGCTCTGGCCTCGGTGGCGTTCCCCGACGCGCTGCATGGTTTTGTGTCGGGCGTGACCGGCGCCATGCTCACCACCGCGCGCGCCGGCTGGTCCGACACGCTCCCGCCGGTCGCCGCCGTCACAGGCACCGGCTGGCACCGTAGCGCGGCGCGCGTCACGCTGCACGCCACCGACCCGGCGGGCGGTTCGGGCGTCGCCTCGCTCGCACACTCGTTCGACCACGGCGCGACGTGGACGACCGGCTCGTCGTTCGTGGTGCCGGCGCCCGCCGATCACGACATGGACGGCCTGCACTCCTTTCTGTACCGGGCGACCGACAACGCCGACAACGTCGCGCCCGCGCGCCGCGCCGTGGTGGGGATCGACACGAGCCGCCCCACGCCCATCGCCGACTGGCCGGCCGTCGCCACCCGGGGTGCGCGCGCCGCGCTGCGTTTCCGGATCGCCGACCGGCGTCCAGGCGCGCCCACGGCGACCGTCACGATCAGAGTGCGCGACGCACGCGGCGCGCTCGTGCGGAAGCTGGTGATGCGGGGCGTCAGGGTCGACACGACGCTGACCTGCGCCTTCACCTGCAGGCTGCCGGTCGGTACCTATCGGTTCGTCGTGGCCGCGGTCGATGCCGCTGGCAACCCGCAGGCGGTGCAGGCGCGCAACACGCTGAGGGTTCGCGCCGCGCTCACCGGCTTCGCTGCCGCGCTGCAGCGTTAAGAAGGGCGCAAGGCGCCGTCCACGACGGCTGCACGCGGCCCGGCGAGGTCCTACAATAGGGTCCTCGACGAGGAGTTGATGACCATGACCGACCACGGATTCGTCTGTCACGAATGTGGCCGCACGTTCCGCGGGATCAACGCTCGCATCGGCGTAGAGATGTGCCCGCAGTGCGGCAGCATCGACATAGCACGGACCGCGCCTGCGGCCCACTCCGCGCCTGCCCGACCCGACGAGCCCGGCCGCCGCGGCATGCCAGTCCGACCCACGCGCCCGACCGAGCAGACGCACCCGCCCGCGGCGGAGGGCCCTCCCGATGCGACCAACGGCCTCTCGCCGCAGACAAGGTCTGGCAGTCACAGGTAAGTGACGGGGCGCCTTCGGAGTGGCCGCGGTGGCCGGTCGGCCCGCCCGTTTCGTGCGCGCTGCGGGCCGGCCTTACCCCCGGGCGGCCATCGCGATCGGGATCAGCCCGGCGCGACCACGGTGATCGTGACGGGCACCGAACCCAGATGGTCGCCGCCCTCGGCCTGCGTGCCGTCGCCGACCGTGTAGAAGTGCAGCGTGCCGGTGATCGTGCTGCCCGGTAGCGCGTCGGCCGGCACGTCGAGCGTGGCGTGGACCGTGCCCCTGCCGCCTGCCGCGATCGTGAGCGGCGCGGCCGCGGTGGCCGACACCGCAAGGCCCGCGACCGGCTGGGGCGCGCTGTAGTCGACCGTGATGGCGTAGGCGGCGCTCGTCGCCGCCGCCACCGGATTGCCGTAGCCCATGATCAGCGTCCACAGTCCGGCCATGGGGCTGGCCAGGACTACCGCGTTGCCCGCACTCGTGGTGGCGAGGCTCTCGGACTTGTCGGTCTGGCTGGGGTCGTAGAGCCCCAGGTCTACCAGCGTGTCGGCGCCGGTCCAGGTGGCCTGTGCGGTGACCAGGGTCACGCCTTGTGGCAGCGTGAAGGTGGCGGTGGGGGAGATGCCGCTGGGCGTGGGCGTCAGCGTACCGGCGATCGGAGGGAGCGTGACGTCGTCGTAGAGCGCCGTTCCGGCGCTCGTCGCCTGGCTTTCGGCGTAGGTGGGCAGGGCCGTCGCGCCGCCGTTTGAGACGGTGAAGTCGGCGCTCACCTGCGTGCCGGGCGCCGCGCTGGCCGTCCAGCTCGTGGGCGCCACGACGGGCGTGTCGAGCGTGACCGTGCCGCTGTAGGGCTCGCCGAACGAGCGGCCGTTGAACCCGGCGCCCCAGACGATCAGCTGCCAGGTGCCGGCCTCGGGGGCATCCCAGACGACTTGTTCGGCGCGGTGGCCGAAGGCTGCGTCGGGCACCGTGAACGAGGAGTAGTCGGGGTACCAGAGCAGGTCGCCGCCCTTGGCGTCGCGCAGGTCGCCGCTGGGGTCGATGAGGTAGAGGTCGACGAGGTTGCCGGTGTCGGGCCAGGCGAGCGAGGCCGTGAGCGAGTGCGTGCCGGCGGGCACGTGCACGTCGTAGAAGTAGAGCTCGCCCCCGGAGTACTCGACGGTGGAGCCCTTGAGGGTGCCCCTGAAGCTGCCGCGGCCGCCCGAGAGCGTGACTGGTACGCGCACGGCGACCGGGATGGTGGTCGTCGTCGTGCCGTTGCCGACGGCGATGCTGTAGATCCAGCTGCCGGCCGGCGCGGGCGCCGTGACGGTCGCCGCCACGTGCACCGAATGGCCGGGCTTGAGGGTGACGATGTGTCTGGAGAGGGCGATCACGGGCGTCGTGGTCTTGCGTGAGAAGGTGACCCGCAGGTTGACGGCCTGCGGCGCGGTGGGCGCCATGCCGTCGGTCGGGTAGATGTCGATCTCCCAGGGCCGGCCTTTGATGACGGCGGGGCGCTGCGCGCTGGGTCCGGTGAGGGAGATCTGGGCGAACGAGAGGTGGCCGTAGCCGCCGCTCGTCTGGCCGTACGAGACGAAGTTGCCGCGAGAGTCGTAGACCGCGCTGTCGAGCGAGACCTTGGGGCCGGACGGCCAGGTGAGCCGCACCGTCACGAACTGGGCGCCGGCGGGCACGGTGAAGTGCTTGATCGCGTTGTAGTCGGGCGCGCTCACGACGAAGCGCCGAACGTCGAGCGTGTGGACGGTGGCGAACCGGCGCGGGGTGAGGGTCACGCGTTCGGTCACGCTGCCGGTGTTCTTGACCATCACGGAAGTCGTGGCGCGGCGGCCCGCGGCGAGGCGCGGTGACCAGCTTGTGGGGCTCGTGGGATCGGCGGTCACCGTGGCCCGGAACACCTTGCCCTGGCCGAGGGCCGCACGCACCGCGGCGGCGGCGTTCACGAGGCCGCTGCTCTGGTCGACCGCAGGGTACCCGAGGTCGGTGGCCGTGTTGGCCAGCAGGGCCTTCCAGTACACGGGCGCCGGCAGGACCTGACCCGGGTGGGCGAGCTTCCAGGCCGACTCGGCGAGGGCGAGGTCGCCGGCGACCACCGGAGCCGCCATGCTGGTGCCGCCGAACTCCTGTACGTCGACGTCGCCGTAAGCGTCGCCTGAGCCGCTCGGCGCCAGCGCCCAGCCCCAGGCGCCGAAGCCCATGACGTCGGGCCTGAAGTCGCCCAGCGAGTTGGGGCCGCGGCTCGACCAGGTGATGACCTGGTCGCCCCTGTAGGAACCGCCGGTGGCGAGGTAGCCGATCTGCGAGAACAGCCGGTAACCGGTGGTGGCGCCGACCGCGATCACGTTCTTGAGGTCGGGCGCCGAGCCCTCGGTGCCCTGCCCGGGGCCTTCGTTGCCCTCGGAGTTGACCACGGTGATGCCGTCGTCTATCGCGGTCTGGAAGGCCTGCGCCAGCGGGTCGGCGCCGTTCGGCGGGATGAAGGCGTCGCCCAGGCTGCACGAGATGATGTCGACCTTCTGGGCGATGAGCCACTCGATGCCGCGCATGATGTTGGAGTCCCAGCCGCCGTTCACGTCGAGCACCTTGGCCATGACGACCTTGGCGCCCGGCGCCATGCCTTCGATGCGCATGGAGGTGCCGGTGCTCGCGTTGTAGACGAGCTTGCCCTGCGCGGCCACGCAGCTCGAGGTCGCCGTGCCGTGGCCGTCGGAGTCTTGCAGGCCGTCGCCGGTGAAGTCGCGGTAGTCGGCGATGGCGGCGGCGAGGTCGGGGTGCGAGGGGTCGGTGCCGGTGTCGAGCATGCCCACGCGGACGCCCTGACCCTTGACGGCCTGGCCGTGCACCTTGATGGCCCAGGCGTCCTGGGCGTGGGTGAGCTGCAGGGCTTCGGGTTCGAGGGGCGCCGCCGAGGCGGCCGCGGCCGTCGCCCGGCCGGCGCTGCGTACGGCGGTGGCCGCCGTGGCGCCGATGGCGGGCGTTGTGGGAGCGCGTACCTTGTGGTCGGAGACCACGTCCAAGACGTTGCCGTCGTCGAGCAGCGCGCCGAGCGTGGCTCGTGAAACGGTGGCGGCGACGCTCGAGAAGTAGCGGTAGCGGTAGACGCCGGTGGCGTGGCCGCGGGTGAGCCGGCCGACGACTTCGCCGGAGTCGCCGGGAGACTTGAGGACGACGATGACCCTCATCGTGGGCTTGGCGACCACTCCGGTCGCGCCGGTCGCTGCGGCCCGCACCACGCCGCCGAGCAGCGACCCCGCCACTACGAGCGCCACGATGATACCGATGATGGTGCGTCGTCTCATTGACCTCTCCCGACCCTTTGCTGCAAGCCGACTAGTTATAGGGGGCCGTGGACGTGGCCGCAAGCGTGGCGGGCGAACGTCGACCCTCTCGCCCAGCGGCGGCGTGAGACGATGTTCCGTACTTCTTTGGTAGTCGGTTATGCTTAGCACAACGAGCAGGAGCGGTGACGCCCGTGTCGCACCAAGGCCGTTCGCGTCGCGCGCCTGACCGGTTGTCGTCCGCCATCGTCAGGAGGCCGCATGACCGTACTGCAGCTGCCCTTCCGCCTGCCCCAGTCCTGTGTGCGCATCGCCGGAACGCGCGCCTTCGTCCACGACACGCTGCTGGCCCGCGACGACGTCTCCGCCCAGGCGGCCGTCACCCTCGATGTGATCGCTGAGGACGAACTCTCCACGCTGCGCATCGCCGAGAGCGTGCTGGCCGACACCGACGTCGGCTTCGAGTGGACCGACGACGGACGCCTCGTCACCAGCTCGGTCGAGCTCACCGGGCGGGCCGGCGCCGTGGCCGTGGGCGTCGTCGGCGCCGCGACCTCGGTCGCCGGCGTGCTGCTCGGCGCGCCCGCCCTGGCGCTCACTCGCGCCGGCGCTCCGGCGGCGCTCGCCGCGCGGCCGGGCGTGGGTGCATCGGCCACCGAAGTGCCGGCCACCGAAGTGCCGGCCACCGAAGTGCCGGCCACCGACGCGCCGACCACCGAAGCGCCGACCACCGACGCGCCGACCACCGACGCGCCGACCACCGACGCACAGGCCGTCGGCGTCGCGTATCGCGTGGCCCATCCCGACGAAAGTGAGGCGCGCGAGACCTGCGCCGGACTCATCCCCGAGCTCGCGCGCGGTCTGGCCGAAGCCCTGCGCCGGGTGCCGACCGCCGCCGACGGCAAGGCGCGCACCGAGGCCGTGCGCGCCGTCGTCGACGCGCTCGCCGTGGCGCGCGCCCAGGCCGCCGCGCTCGACGAGCACTTCCGCGCCTGGCGAACGACCACCGTCTCCACGCGGCTCGAGCACTACGAGTTCCTGCTCGAGCTCGACACCCTCGTGGCCGCGCAGGCGCTGCCCGAGCTGGTCGACGGCCGGTTGCGTTCGGCCGGCGCCGGCGGCTCCGGCAACCGCGCCGCGTTGGCCGCGGTACAGGCCGCCTTCGAGGCGCTGGGCGTGATGGTCGTCGTGACCGACGACCCTCCGGTCGCACCGGGTGCGCCGCCCGCCGACGGTGCGGCCCTGTCCGACGGCGGGCCGTCGCCCGACGGTGCGCGCCGGCCCGTCGTCGCCGAGAACGAGATCGTCGTGCGCCTGCCGCGCCGCGTGCGGCTCACCGTGTACGAGCTCGCCGCCGGCGGCGAGCTCGTCAAGCGCTCGTCGAGCTCGGTCCTCGTCATGGACGGACGCTGTCCGCACACCACGGTCGAGCTCACCAAGACGCTGTTCGGCAAGCGCGCCGTGAGACTTGGGTTCTCGGCGGGCAGCGCGCTCGAGTCGCTGCGCGTAGGGGCGACCTCGGGGGCTGCCGCGGCGGCCGAGACCGCCGGCGCGCTGCCCAACGCCATCGCGCTTGGGCTGGAACGCTCGCGCAAGATCGTCACACGCACCGCCGCGCTGCGCAGCGCGGGGCTCGACCAGCGTCTGTCGGTGCTCACCCGCGAGCTCCAGCTCAAGCGTCAGGAGATCGCCCAGGCCGGCCTGCAGGCGACCGCGGGCTCGTACGCCGAGCTGCAGGCGCTTAAACGACAGGTCGCGCTGCTCGAGCAGCGCAAGGCGCTGGCCACCCTCGAAGCCGATCTGGGCGTCACCGCGGCCGCCGACACGGCGGTCTCGGCGGCTGCGGCGGCCGACCTCGAAGCCGGTGTCGGTGCGACCAGCCAATCTCCCTCCGACGTACCCGCATGACCGTCGCCGCGACCACCTGATCCGGGCCCGATGGGCCGACCGCACCCGCGAAAAGGAACACCGCCATGCCAGATCCGGTCTACAAGCTCGGCAAGCTGCCCAAGGCAGTCGACGACCGCAACCTCATGCTGGCCAGCTACCTCACGCCGGCCGCCCCGACCCCGCCGCCGGCGGTCGACTACGCGGCGGCGGTCAAGGCCTGGGGCATGCTCGGCAACGACACGGTCGGCGACTGCGCCCTCGCCGGCCAGGCCCATGCCGACATGCTCTGGGCGGCCAACGCCGAGCACCGCGCCCTGGCCATCACGACCGCGCAGGTGCTGCACGCCTACTCGGCCGTCACCGGCTACGACCCGCGCGCCGACGGTCCCGGCGGCAATCCGACCGACCGCGGCACGGTGTTGCTCGACGCCCTCAAGTACTGGCGCACGCGGGGCATCGACCGCCAGAGCATCTCGGCTTTCGTCGAGGTCGACACAAGCTCGGTAGCCGACGCCAAGCTCGCCATCGACCTGTTCGGCTGCCTCTACGTGGGCGTCGAGCTGCCCGCCGCCGTGCTGCCCGAGTCTCCGGGCGAGCTACCGGCCTGGACTGTGGTGCCCGACGGCAGCAGGCGCCACGCGCCCGACCCCCACAACGGCCATTGCGTGATCTACGCCGCCTACGACGAAAGCGGCCCGACGGTGGTCACCTGGGGTACGACCGTGAAGGCGTCCTGGGGGTTTCACACTGCCTACTGCGACGAGCTCTACGCCATGCTGTCGCCGGCCTGGCTGCGCCACGACCCGCCCGGCATCGACGTCGCCACGCTCACAGCCGACCTGGCCCTCGTTGCGCGCCGGTAGACTGGCTGTGCGCAACGACCCTCGGGCGCCGGCCGCCTTCACGGCGGCCGGCAGCCCGGCTTTCCTGTAGCCAGGCCTCCAGGAGGACGCCATGACCGAGCCCCGTGAGATCGCCGAGAAGGCCGAACAGGTCGCCCCCGGCCTGTACCACTGGCACGTCCACAACAGCAACATCGGCGGCGCGATCTCGAGCTCGCACGCCCTGGTCGACGGCGACGCGTGCGTGCTGATCGACCCGGTGCGCCTGGCCGCCGACGCCCTCGCCGCGTGGCCGCCGCCGGGCAACGTGCTGCTCAGCGCGCGCTGTCACCAGCGCGCCGCCTGGCGCTACCGCCGCGAGCTCGGCGCCGAGGTCTGGCTGCCGGTCGACGCCGCCGTCGCCGACGAGGAGCCCGATCACCGCTACGGCGAGGGCGACACGCTGCCCGGTGGCCTCGTGGCGGTACGCACTCCCGGTCCCGAGTGGCCGCACTACTCCTTCGTGCGCGCGGCCGACCCGGGCGTGCTATTCTGTTCCGACTTGATCTCGCACGGCGGCGGCGGCGAGCTTGCCTTCGTGCCCTTCGAGTATCACGAGGACCCAGCCGAGACACGGCGCAGCGTCGAGCGGCTCCTCGAGCTGCCCTTCACCATCCTCTGTCTCGATCACGGCACGCCGCTGCTCGACGACCCCAAGGGGGCGGTTCGCCGGCTGCTTGCCCGGTAGTCCGTGCTTCGCGTTTGCCGAACGCCCCACGGGGCGACAAACCCCTGAGATCGAGGCCGGACGAGAGGAGCACCACGAGCGCGCAGAACACGACCCGCAATCCCACGCCCACGCGCGACCCGGTCGAGGGCCAGGCCCTTGCCTGCGACCTCGACAACGTCATCATGACGGTCGGGCTGTCGAAGACGTTCCCGGGCGGCATCCGCGCCGTCGAGGCGCTCGACCTGACGGTCGCCGCCGGCGAGATCTTCGGCCTGCTCGGCCCCAACGGCGCCGGCAAGACGACGACCGTCGGCATGCTCTCGACGCGCGTCGTGCCGAGCGCCGGCAACGCCTGCGTGGGCGGCGTCGACGTCGTCGCCCAGCCGGCCCTGGCCAAACAGGCGATCGGCGTGGTCGCGCAGTCCAACACGCTCGACCGCAGCCTGACGGTCTGGGAGAACCTCTACTACCACTGCCGCTATTTCGGGCTCGACAAGGGCGCCGCACGGGCGCGGGCCGACGAGCTGCTCGAGCAGTTCCACCTGGCCGACCGCGCCAAGGCCGACGTCTACGCCCTGTCTGGCGGCATGGCACAGCGCCTCATGGTGGCGCGCAGCATCTCGCACCGGCCTCACATCCTCTTCCTCGACGAGCCCACCGCCGGCCTCGACCCACAGAGCCGGCTGGCGTTGTGGGAGATCCTGCGCGAGCTGCACGGCGAGGGTCTGACGGTGCTGCTCACCACGCACTACATGGAAGAGGCCGACCAGCTCTGCGACCGTGTCGCCATCATGGACCACGGCCGCATCCTCGCCCTCGACACGCCGGCCGGCCTGAAGGCCTCGGTGGGTGCCGCCACGATCGCCCGCGTCGCCACGACCGGCGACCCGGCGGCGCTGGCCGCCGCCCTCACCGCTGGCCTGGGCGAAGGCGCCCGCGCCGAGATCGGCGACGGCGTCGTCACCGTCTATCTCAAGGGCGGCGACGGTGTTGTGCCGCGCATCGTGGCGCACGCCGAGGCCGGCGGCTTTGCCATCACCGACCTCTCGGTCAGCGAGCCCACCCTCGAGACCGTGTTCATCACCCTTACCGGCAAGGAGCTGCGCGAATGAGCGTCGTCGCCAACGTAGAGACACGGCGGGCCATGGGCTTTCGCCCGACGCGCGCCGCGGGCCTCATCGCCTTCTGGGCGCTGCTGCTGCGCGACCTGCGCGTGCTGCAGAAGACGATCGTCGTGTTCGCCATCCGCACGGTCATGCAGCCGTTGCTGCTCGTGTTCGTCTTCACGTATGTGTTCCCCAAGATCGGCCAGGGGGTCGGTGGCTCGTCGCAGTCCGAAGCGAGCTTCTCGACCCTGCTCATGGCCGGCGTGGTGGGCACGTCGATGATCTTCCAGGGCGTGCAGGCGGTCGCCCTGCCGCTCGTGCAGGAATTCGGCTACACGCGCGAGATCGAAGACCGCGTGATGGCGCCCATGCCGGTGTGGGGCGTGGCGGTCGAAAAGATCGCGGCGGGCGCCGTGCAGGCCCTGATCGCCGGCCTCGTCGTATTCCCGCTGGCAGCGGTCATTCCCGCCACGCCGGTACACCTGCACGTGCACTGGGTGTTCCTGCTGACCATCGCCCCGATCGCGGCGGTGCTCTCCGCGGCGCTGGGACTGACGATGGGCACTCGCGTGAAGCCGCAGCAAGTGCCGTTGCTGTTTGCCATCGTCGTGCTGCCCATCACGTTCCTGGGCGCCGTGTACTACCCCTGGGCGGCGCTCGCCCCGATCCGCTGGCTGCAGGTCCTGGTGCTCGTCAATCCGCTCGTCTACATGTGCGAGGGTTTTCGCCTGTCGCTCACCTCGGGCGTGCAGCACATGCCCATCTGGGCCATCTACGCGGGGATGATCGGCTTCACCGTCGTACTCACCTGGGTCGGCATCGACGGCTTTCGGCGGCGCGTGCTCAGCTAAGGCGGCCGCGGCCGCGATGGGGCTCGGCCCCGCACGCCCGTTGCGCGCGTCCGACCTTCGACGGTGCTGACGGTGTGGCGTTGTGGCCCCGTGGATACCTTACGGTCACGCCGGGTCGGGAGCTTGTGGCGCTCGACTCAAAGATAGCAACGGCAGATCGGCCAATCAGTCGAGGAGGGCGCGTATGAGTGAACTTATGGTACTGGGGTTCGAAGACGAGGCCGCGGCCGACGCTTTCGGGCTCAAACTGGGCGAGATGTCGAAGGACATGATCGTCCAGCTGCAGGACGCCGCCGAGGTCGTGCGCGACACCGACGGCAAGCCGCACGTCAAGCACGACACCCACCTCGTGGGCGCGGGCGCCATGGGCGGCGCCTTCTGGGGCATGCTCTTCGGCCTGCTGTTCTTCGTGCCCTTCCTGGGCCTCGCCATCGGCGCCGGCATGGGCGCCCTGTTCGGCAAGCTCGGCAAGACCGGCATCGATTCGAAAGTGCTGCAGGAGATGGGCGACGCCGTACCGCCGGGCAAGGCCGGCTGGTTCCTGCTCATCAGCCAGATGACCGAAGACAAGTTCATGGCCGCCGTGCAGGGTACGGGCGCCAAGCTGGTGCGCTCCAACCTGACCGCGGAGCAGGAGAAGGATCTCAAGCACGCCTTCGGCGCGCGCAAGCACGACCAGGCAGCGCAGGAAGCATAGACCGCGTGACCTGAGGGACGAGGGGGCGGGACGGCCGTACGGCCGTCCCGCCCCCTCGTCGCGTCCCGCCCCCTCGTCGCGTCCCGCCCCCTCGTCGCGTCCCGCCCCCTCGTCGCGTTCCGCCTGCGAACGGCGGCGCCTGATGGCGGCGGCCGCCTTGCGGGTACCTGAAACGGCATGGCGCGCTTGTATGCAGGTACATCGGGGTTCGCTTACCCCGCCTGGAAGCCGGAGTTCTACCCGGCCGACGTCGCGGCATCGCGCTTTCTCG
>CAZFJE010000020.1:2982-29266 GCA_964519555.1 uncultured Thermoleophilia bacterium | reverse complement strand
GCTGCCTGCCGGTGCAGGACGACCACGGCACGCTCGAAGGCATGATCTGCCTGTCGGACCTGCAGCGCGTCGACCAGAGCGCCTGGGGCGTCGACCAGGTGCAGGATGCGATGACCGACGCCGGGCGTCTGCAGACGATCTCGCCCGACGAGTCGGCCGCGACGGCCCTGCACCGCCTGGCTACGACCGCGGCCGAGCAGCTTGCCGTCGTTCAGGACGGTCGCTTTCTGGGGTTCATCGACGGCATGAGCATCGGGCGCTATATGCAGACCGGCCAGGCGCCGCGCCGCGCCGCCCACGACGGCGTCGGCCTCTAGCGCTCTTCAGCGGGTCGTAACGGCGCTCGCCCCCACCGATCCCTCTGGGCGCCGCTAAGGCAGCTTGACGACGACGACGGCCATGTCGTCGTCGGCGCCGCCGGCGGCGTAGCTCGCCGCATGGTCCATGAGCGACTCGGCGAGCCGCTGAGCGGGCTCGTCGAGGTGCCGCTCGAGGGCGTCGCGCAGGCCTTGTTCACCCAGCATGCGCCCGTCGCTGCGCGCCTCGGTCAATCCGTCGGTGTAGAGCACGATGGTCGCGTCTTCGGGCAGCACGCAGCGGTGCGTGGGGTAGGTCTCGCCGGCGAACATGCTGACCGGAAAGCCGCCCTCCTGGGCGATCGCGAAGCGCCGCCCGCCGGCAAGCACGATCGGGCGCTGATGACCGGCGACCGCGTATTCGAGGTAGCGGCGGCCGACGTCGAGCGACACCAGCACGATCGTCGCGAAAGGCAGGTCGGGGTCTTGAGCCAGCAGCGCCGAATTCAGGCGCGAGAGTGCCTCGCCCGGCGAGCTCTCCTGCGCGTAGGCGCGCAGCGTGTAGCGCAGCAGCGCGGTCTCGACGGCGGCCTGCAACCCGCGGCCGCAGACGTCGCCCACGGCGATCAGCACGCGCCCGGGAGCGACCTGCAGGATGTCGTAGAAGTCGCCGCCCACGCGCGCCGCGTGCGCCGCCGCCCGGTACTTCACGCCGATCTCCGCGCCGGCCAGCAACGGCGGTTCGACGAGCAGCGCCTGCTGGAAGGTCTCGGCGATCTCGTGCTCGCGCTGAAAGGCGCGCACGTTGCGCAGCGTGAGCGAGAGCTGCGCCGCGAGCGTGGTGGCCAGACGGCAGTCGTCGTCGTCGAAGACGTCGTGCAGCGTGCCCTCGCGCGAGCGCTGAAAGACGAGCGCGCTGAGCGCGTCGGCGCGCCGACGACGGACCGGCACGATCAGCGCCCGCCCGTAGACGAAGGCGTGCTCGGCCGGTGCCTGCTGGGCGACGCCGTCGCCCTTCTCGGTGGCGCCGATCGTCGGCAGCCCGCCGCGCAGCACCGCGACGACGTTCTCGGCCGCCGAGGCATCGGGCGCCGAAAAGCCGTGGCGGTCGTGGAACGCCTTGATCACGACGACCTCGCCGTCGCGCACCGCATACGCCGCGACGTCGGCGTCGAGCAGTTCGGCGCCCGACTCGAGCACCTCGCGCACCACACCCGGCTCGTCGCGCAGGTGGGCGATCTTGAGCGAGACCTGCTGCAGGGTGGCGAGCTGGGACGCTATGCGTTCGAGGCGCTCCGCGGAGTCGCGCTGCGACTCGTAGAGGTGGGCGTTGTCGAGGGCGAGCGCCGCGAACTGACAGATCGCTTCGACCAGCTCGACGTCTTCGGGCGAGTACGCGCGCGAGGGCTTGTCGTCGAAGAGCTCGACCACACCGATCACGCGGTCGCGCACCTTGAGCGGCACCCCGAGCTGGCTGGTCTTGCCGTTCCTGAGCAGCAGCTGGCGTTCGTGGTCGCTCAGCAACGGGTCGTCGACACTCATGATGGCGACCGGGCGACCGGTCTCTACGACGCGCCCGGTCGTGGGGTAATCGGCCAGCGGCCAGAGTCGGCCGATGACGTCGCCGAAGTCAAAGCGCTCGCGGTCGTAGCTCACTACCGTGCGCACCGCCTCGGCGCCCGGCTCGAGCACATGGATGTCGCAGGCGTTCACGCCGAGCAGCGTGACCAGACGTTCGACGACCGCCTCGATCACGGTGTGCGCCTCGAGGCTCGACGCGAAGTCGAGGCTCGACTCGACGACCACCGAGAGGTCGCGCTGCCGGGCGTCGAGCTCGGCCATCAGCCGGGCGTTCTCGACGGCGACGGCGATGTGGCCGCCCACGCTGCCGGCAAAGCGGACCTGCTCGGCGGTGAACGTCGCGGCGCCTGCCGGCCGGCTGAAGACCATGGCTCCGACGCCGAGCTCGAAGGCCCGGAGCGGCACCACGAGCACGCACTCGAGCTCGAACTCGCGCAGGTACGCCGGGGGCGTGAGGTCGCGCTGCGCAAACCAGGCGCCCACGTCGGGGAGCGAGAGCACCTCGTTGTGTTCGAGCGCGTGGCGCAGCAGGACGAGCGCGTCGTACGGATAGCACAGCGTCTGCGGGTCGGCACCCGAGCCGAACGCAGCTTCGCCGCACCACTGCCCGTCGCGCACCACGAAGGCGACGCCCACGGCGGCCTCGAGCTCGGCGCCGATGCGCCGCACCGCGCTCTCGACCAGCTCGCGAGGCTCCCCCCGGCGGCTCGAGCGTCCGACGATGTCGGCTTCGGCCTGAGCGAGCCGCGCCCTCGCGAGCGCCCGGCTCGAGACCTGTTCGAGCTGCGCCAGCAGGCGCGAGACCACGACAAGACCGGCCGCGGAGACGATCAGCAGATAGAGATAGATCAGCTGCTGCGGGCTGGCGATGACGTGCTGCACGATCATCACGGTGCCGCTCAGGCAGATGGCGATCGCACCCGCCACGACGATCGCGCGACGCCGCAGGGTAAGCGCGATCAACGCCAGGGGAACGAGGTAGAAGCCGCCGCCGACCCAGTCGGCCGGCGTGAGCAGGTCGAAGGCGAGCACGCCGGCCATGAGCGCCGCCGCCACGGCGATGGTGAGCAGGGAGTGACGCTGGAACCAGCGCATCGCCTGCAGCAGGCGCGGGTGCCGCTGTTCGCTCGTCACCGGAGTGGCTGTCTCTTCGGGCATCGGGCCGCCTGTCGCGGAGTTCTCGCTGCCGACCGCCGGACCGCGCGTCGGCTCAGAACGGGCCCTCGTGCGCCGACGTCACGGTGAACAGCTTACGCCCACGGTCAAGGATCGGCGACGCGCCGGCTCCGGCGCCTCGAAGGTTCGAGCGCCCCAGGCGGTCCGGGCGTCTCGGCGGTTCCAGCGACCCACAGGTTCGAGCTGCCCGGCGGTTCAGACGCCCCGGCGGGTCAGGCGCTCCCGCGTCTTGGGCGACTGCAGCTCGCGCAACGCATCGGTGGCGACCCAGCGCCCGGCGCGCGCCGCCGCATCGCCGCCGCGCGGGCCGCCGGCGCGCTCGTCGGCGGCGGCGCGCAGGCGCTGCGCGCAGGCCACCGCCTCGCGGTTCAGGTCGAGACTGCGCTTGCCGATGTTGCGCAGTGCCCAGTTGACCGCCTTCTTGACGAAGTTGCGCTCGTCGAAGGCTTCGCGTTCGACGAGCTCGAGGAGCGCCACGAACTCGTCGTGGCCGGCCGCCTTGTCGTGTACGGCGAGGCCGGCCATCAGGGCAAAGCCGGCGCGTTTGACGAACTCCTCGGGCCGGCCCGCCCATGCGGCCGCCTGCCCCCAGGCGAGGCGCGTGCGATCGAAGAGGTCGGTCGTCACCTCGTCGCACAGGTCCCAGGAATCGAAGTCGGCCGCCCAGCTCTCCATCTGCCGCTCGTCGACTTTGTCGGGCTCGTCGACGAACGCGGCCAGCAGACGGGCTTCGTGGTTGCCGGTGCGCCATAGCTCGAGAGCGAGCTCATGGTCGTGGCCGAGACCCTTGGCCATGCGCCGCAGCACGGTGACCGACACGCCGTAGGCATCGTCGACGTTGATGCCGTAGCGCGCCATGCCGGCGCGGTCGGTCTCGCTGCCCAGCGCCGCGATCTCGGCAAGGACCGCCGTCGCACGGCTGCGCCCGGCAGGGTTCGTGGCGGGTCGCGGCCGCCCGGTCACGCGCCGCGCCTCATGAGTTGACCAGACCGGGATCGTTGACGATCCAGCGCCGCCACGCCTTGACGACCGCGGCGTGGCGCGCGCCGCCGTGGGGCGCCCTGAGCCAGCGGCTCAGCGTGCCGGCGTAGGCGATGGCGTTGTCGAGCACGCGCGTCTGATGAGAGCTCAGGCTGGCGGCATCACGCCAGATGATCAGGCGCACCCACAGCTTGTGGGCCCGCGCAGCCGCCACGGGCCGCGCGGCGGCGACCTGCTCGACCGGCGAGGGCACGACGACGGCGAGCGCGTCGAGGCGCGCCCGTACGACCGCAAGCTGCGCCGCGGTCGGCGCGTCGAACGGCGCCGCCTGGCCATCGATCGTGGGCCCGCTCACGCCGGCCGGCGGCGCCACGTGGCCGTGAAAGGCAGCCAGCCCGACGGCGGCGATCACCAGCGCGGCCGCGATGGCGGCCAGCCGGCGGCCCCGCGGCGCCAAGGCGCGCCGTCGCGGCGCCCGCGGCGGCGGCGGCGGCGGGGCGACCGTGTCGTGCCACCACGACGAGCCGGGCGGCGGCACCGATCCGAACGGCGCAGCCACGCCGAGCGGCGCGGCGCCCGATCGGGGCGACCGCGTAGGAAGCACGACCGGACCACGGTCGCGCGGATCGGCCCCTGAGATCGCCGCATCGCTGTGAAAGTCGGATCCCAGGACCTGGTCGAAGCCCCCGGCCGGGCCGCCGCCCGACATGGGGCGACCGGTGAGCACGCGGCGGAGCTCGCGCCCCCGCTCGCGCGCTCGCGCGGCCGCCACGGTGATGGGCTCGGACACAGCGCGCGCCGAGGGCGACGCCACGACGGCTGTTCGCGAAGTGCCGCCCGTCGAGACGGCGGCGACCGCAGAGGCGCGTGACGAAGCGGCGACGGGCGCGGCGGGATTGCTCCGGCGGCCGGCGGCGCCCCCGCCCGAGGTGACCCGCGGGCGCCCGGGCGACGTGCCGGCGGCCGGTATGCCGAGCGCCGCGGTCGCGGTGACGCGGCGCGCCGTGCGGGTGGCGAAGCGCCCCGACCAGCGGGTCGCGAGAACGTCGACCGAGACCTGCGAAGGCGGCGCCGAGACCGCCGAGGGCGCGCTCACGCGGCGCGGGGGGCTGGGCGCCGACGGCGCCCAGCCCCCCGCGCCGCCGTCGCCGCCCCCGTCGACCGCCCCGTCTGACGCGGCAAAGAGGGAGTCGAGCGCCGCGCCCGGAGCCATGGCGCGGCGCGCCGTTGCGCCGTGCACCGCAAAGCCACAGGCGGCACACACCGCGGACGCCGCGGCGAGCGCACCGCCGCACGACGGGCACCTGGCTGTGTCGGACATCTGTGTCCCCCCTGCCCCGCGCCCGTGAGCGAGCGGACGGTGGCGGTCCTTGGCAGCGTCGGGCGACCGCACGAGTGACCGCCGGCCGCCGCGACTTTGTGCGCCTCAGTATGACACCGATCGCGGCGGCGTCGGGTAGGATTCTCGAGCCATGCTCCGCCCCCCCGACAACACCCCGCTGCCCGAGTCGCTCCCCAGCGAGCCGGCGGCGCCCCCGGCGGTATCGGCTGCCACCGGCCGACGCACGTCGTTCGAGGTCAACGAGACCAGCCGCGTCGAGACCTTCTCGGACAGCGTCTTTGCCATCGCCGCCACGCTGCTCGTCCTCACCCTGCACGTGCCGGCCACGCACGCGAGCGACGGCGCCGTCTGGCACCAGCTGCTCGCCCACTGGCCGACCGACGTGGCCTTTGTCATCAGCTTCCTGTCGATCCTCATCATGTGGTCGAACCACCACGGTGTGTTCAACGTGATCCAGCGCGTCGACCACACCTTCCTGCTGCTGAATGGCCTGCTGCTGCTCGGCATCACCACGACGCCGTTCACGACGACCCTGCTGGCCGACAACCTGGGGCACGCGAGCGAGCGGGTCGGCGCCCTCATCTACAGCGGCGTCCTGCTGTTCGTGTCGATCGCCTTCGTCGGGCTGTGGCTCTACGCCTCGCGCGGCCGCCGCCTGCTGGCCGCCGGCATCACCGATGCGCACATCCGCGCGGTCACCAGACAGTTTGTCTTTGGCCCCGTGGCCTTTGCGATCGCCTTTGGTCTGGCCTCTGTGAGCGCCAAGGCCAGCGTCGCCGTGCTCATCGCGATCGAGGTCTTCTACGCCGTGCCCTCGCGCGCCACGCGCGCCATCACGCCCGACTGACGGGGCCGCTCCGGCGCGCGCCACGCGTGCTTAGCCTTCTTCGCCCCGCGGCCCGCGCGCCCGTCAGCTTCCGGGCAGGAAGGCCGGCAGGCTGCCGGCACCCAGGTCGGTCTGCGAGGCAAGCGTGGCGGGATCGGCCGTCCACAGCTCGGCGACGTCGTCGGCGGCCTGCGGACCGCGCAGGCTATAGGCGAGCAGCCCGTCGTCGTAGGACCAGGCAAGGCCTGTGACCGCGACCTGCGAGAGCTTGGCCGAGCTGCGCAGCGCCCTGGCCGTCGCGTTGAAGATGGCCAGCCTGGTGGTCGTGACCGAGTCGGCCGGCGGCATCTGCCAGAAGGCCACCTGCTCGCTCAGCGTGCTCCAGGCGGTCGCGTCGCGTCCGGCGAGGGTGGTGAGGACCGTGCGTAGGGCCTTGCCGGTAGAAGCCGAGCGCACCGTGTAGCGCACCGATATGTCGGAACCGGTGGTCGAGGTGATCAGGTACTTACCGTCGTGCGACAGCCGGGGGTCGCGAAACCGGCGTATGTCGAAGCCGTTCGGGTACTTGACCGACCCGATCAGCTTGGTCTTCGCGGCGCCGTGGCCAAGACGGTAAAGGCGCTCGACGACCCAGCGCAGCGGCGTGCCGCCCGCCACGGGGCCGCCGTCGCTCAGACGCACCCAGGCGAGCGCCGCGCCAGGGGCCACGGTGGGCTCCGTGCCCAGCAGCGAACCGAGCCGCTTCACGACGCCGGTCGCCACGTCCAGCGAATACAGACGATCGGCGAACGGGTAGAACGCGTAGCCGCGAGTGGGCTTGCCGGCGACCACGAGCCTGGTCGACGAGACCCAGGCGACCGAATCGACGACCTTCACGCCGCGCGCCGCGAGCGACCGGGCCTGCAGCACGCCGGTGCGGGTGTCGTAGACGTACACTCGGGGGCCGGCGGCCATCGACAGGTAGGCGAGCCGCACCGCGCCGGGCGAAGCCGCGACGCGCGCCGCCCGGAACGGCAGGGTCACGAGCTCCGTGGCGGCTTTGCTGACCGGATCGACGCTCCACAGCGAATCCCGACCGGCGGCGCGGCGCACCACGACGACGCTGCCCGGCGCCGGTACGTTCACGCCGTGAGGCGCGGCCGCCGTGGCTGCCGGCGCGCCGGCAGCCACGGCCCGCGTGGCGCCCACGGCCAGCGCAACGACTACGAGCGCCGCGACGACCACGGCCACACCGAGGCCGGTCCCGGCAACCGCGCCGCCCCGTCTGCGACTCAAGCTTGCGTGCATGACTGCCTCCCTGATCGCACATCGGCGCGCCTCTCGCGGCGCGCCCTGCCCAGACTCATTCCCTTAAACATACGCAGGTCGAACGGCGCCCGAAGGTGGGGCCTTGCAGCCGAAAGGGAGGGACCGGTCCGGCGATCGACTTCGTCGTTGCCGCTCAGGCATGCGTGACTTCGTCGCGCGCCTAGTGGTGGTAGACGCAGCTGCGGTTCTTGCCGAGACGCTTGGCCAGATAGAGCGCCTTGTCGGCGTTGGCGACGAGCTGGTCGCCGGTCGAAGCGTGGTCGGGGAATGTGGCGACGCCGACGCTCACGGTCACACCACCGGCGGCGCCGCCCGGCGTGTCGAAGGTCTGCGCCTGCGTCGCGGCGCGGATGGCCTCGGCCACCTCGATGCCCGGCCGACGGCCCTCGACCAGGTCCTGCAGCCGCTCGGCGGCGACCGCGGCGTCGCCGACCCCGGTCTCGAGCAGCAGTACGACGAACTCCTCGCCCCCGTAGCGCGCCACGAAATCGACGTTGGTGCGCGTCTGGGCGAGCAGCAGGTCGGCCAGGGCCTTGAGGAGCCGGTCTCCCTGCGGGTGGCCGAACGCGTCGTTGTACTCCTTGAAATTGTCGACGTCGATCATAAGCAACGTGAGCGGCTTCTCGAAACGTTGCGCGCGAGCGACTTCAGCCGCCAGGCGTTCCTGGAAGAAGCGGTGGTTGTAGAGACCGGTCAGGCCGTCGGTGCGCGACTGCTGCTCGAGCTCGCCGTAGGCGCGCTGCAGCTCGATGTTGCTGGCCGCCTTGCTGGCGAAGACCTCGATCAGGCGCACGACGTCGTCGCTGGGCCGTTGCCGATCGAGCGGGTCGTAGGCCTCGATGTAGCCGATCAGCTGACCCTTCTGGCCGAGCATGGGGACAAAGAGCGAATCGAACTGGTTCCATTCGTTCTCGGGACGCTCGCCGACGAGCTCATCCCCGGGCAGGAAGTAGTTCTCTTCGTCTGTCCAGGTGTGCAGCAGGTGATCGACGAAATGCGACTGCGAGATGATGCGCGCCGTGCCGATCAGACCCTCTATCACGGAAGCCGGGATCGGCGTCGCGGCGTAGTGCGCGTCGATCTCGGGCGTGCCTCCGAACGCCTTGACCACGTTGAAGAGCTGCTCGTCGGGGTCGAAGAGATAGATCACCCACTGGTTGAACTCGAGGGTCTCATGCAGGACGCGGCCGAGCAGGTCGATCAATCGCTCCTCGGACAGCAAGCCGCGCATCTGGCCCGACAGCTCGACGAAGGCCGACAGGCGGGCGTTCAGGCGCGTCAGCGCGGCGCGCTCCTGTTCGAGCCGCTCGTAGGCCCGCGCGTTCTGCAAGGCGGCCGCGGCCTGGGCGGCGATGGCGGTCGCCAGGCCGATCTCTTCCTGCGAGTAGCAGCGATCGGGCGCGGCGTCGCAGCTCGCCAGCAGACCGAGAACCTCATCCTGATAGACCAGCGGCACCCACAGCTTGCTGCCGGCGCCACGGCGCGCCGCCGGGTCGTCGCCGGCCTGCACGGCGACCACGCGGCGCTCGTCGATGCACCCGGCAAGCAGCGCATCGTCGCTCAATCTGTAGACGCCGGCGCCATGGGGGCCGCCGGGCTCGTCGCTGTCGCGCACCACGAGCTCGAGCAAGCGTCGTGCGGTGTCGTACTGGTAGACCTCGGCGCTGGTGGAACCCAAGGCTTCGCGCAGGTGCCGGGCGATGGCCGCGAGCACTGCGCCACGGTCGACGGCCGACGTGAGGGTGGCCGCCACGCCGAGCAGCGTGGCGAGGTCGGCATTGCGCCGCTCGGCCTCGTCGAGGGCGCGTGCGTTGCGAATGGCGAGTGCGGCCTGCGTTCCGATGGCTTCGGCCAGGCGGACCTCATCGGCCGTGAAGCGCCGCGGATAGCGCGACTCCGCCACGTCAAGCACGCCCAAGACCTCGTTGCCGCAGACCAGCGGTACCGACAGCGTGGCCTTTTCGCCCCAGGCGGCCATGGCTGCGAAGTCCTCGAACGACAGTCGCGAGTAGTCGTAGTACTTGGTGTGCGGCCGGCGCAGACGCACCGTGGCCAGGCCCTCGGGCCACGACTCCGCGCCGAAACGCCGACCCAGCCAGGCGGGATCGCTCGGCACGCCGGCGACCTGGTAGTAGGCGATCACCTCGAGCTCCCCTGAGGCGGCGTGATAGTCGTAGACGTCCGACCAGGCGACGCCCAGGGTCTGCACGAGTCGTTCGGCGATCGTCGACAGCGTCGTGCGCAAATCGACGCTCGACGCGATCGCCGCGCCGGTCTCGAGCATGAGACGCTGCTCGCGGTTCTGGGAATCGAGCCGGTCGATGACGCGGGCGCTCTCGACCGCCACCCCGGCGTCGCCGGCCAGCTGCGCGGCGAACGCCTCGTCTGCTTTGGTGAAGCGTCGCGAGTGGCGCCGCTCGATGGCGCACAGAAAGCCGACCACCTGGTCGCCGGCGAGGATCGGCGCGTACAGCACAGCGCGCTGCCCGCGGGCGATCATCTCAGCACGCTCCTCGGCCGGCAGCGCAAGGTCGTCGTCGTGAGCTGAAGCGATACGCCGCGACGCGGCGGCCCGGGCCCGCGCGCCCACGTCGCCGAGGCCGTAGGACCGTTCGCCGGGCAGATCGGTCTGATCGCCGTCGGCCCGATAGCGGGCGACCACCTTGACCGCCCCCGAGGGCTCCATACGGATGAGCACGTCGCAGTGCCGTACCTCGAGCCCTTCGGCCAGGCGGCGGGCGATGTCGACCAGGGTGCGCTCGGCGGCGTGCGGCCCGGCGCCGCGGCCCGGGCGGCCGCCGCTGTCGCCGCCGCCCGCGGGTTCCGCGGGCGGCAGATACTTGGCGAAGGCCTGCGAGTCGACCACGGCCTGAGTGACGATGGCGCACACGCCCTGGGCCAGCACGAGCTCGGCGGCCGTGTACCGCCGCTCCCGGTGTCCGGCGAGCAGTTCGATCATGCCGACGCTCTCGCCGCGCAGCACGAGGGGCAGCGCCAGCCAGCCGCCTTCGAACGGCGCGGCGGGGCCGGGCGACCGCACGGGGTCGGGGTCGGGCGCGGCGAACAGGGGCTCGCGGTTGCCGATCACACGAGCCGCGACGGCGTCGACGGCGAGGGCGCGCGAGCCGCGCACGGCGGTGCGCACGCCGCTCACGTCGAAGCCGATCACAGACTCGAGCGTGTCGCGCCCAAAGTCGACCAGCGACAGCACCGCGGTCGTACAGTCCATCGCCCGCAGCAGGCGAGCGCAGATCAGGGGCAGCCCCCTGTCCGGGCCAAGCTCGTCGATCGCTCCGGGCGCGGCGTCGACCAGCGCCAGGAGCGCCTGGGCGCGCAGCTTCTCTGCGTCGACATCGACGAGGAACCGATCGGCGGCGCGCTCGTCGGAAGGTCTACCAGCCATCCGGCCTCTTCCGCGGTGTCACGCGCGCGCAGGCACGGCGACACCGGCCGCTTCTTGGCCGGTCCGCCGTCGCCTCTCGTTTCGCGCGCGCTCTGTCAGGAACTAGTCGACAAACACGCCGCCAAACATGACCAACGAGACCGTACCGTCGGCGGTCCAGGCGCGCGACGAAGGCGATCGGCGGTCCAGGCGCGCGACGAAGTCACGCCTGTCTGAGCGGCGACGACGAAGTCGATCGACGGTCTAGAACACGTGGCAGACGAGGCAGGTGGGCCCGCCGTCGGCTTTGGTGAACTCGTCGAGATCGAGCTCGACCACCTGCTCGCCGGCGCGACGCAGCGCGGCCGTCGCCCGCGGGTTGCCGGCTGCCAGGAAGACGTGTCCTTTCAGTGGCAGGACGTTGGCGGCCACGACGTCGTCGTCGGGGAGCACGATGCGTTCGATCTCGCCGCGCGGCGCTGCGTCGGGCCCGCCGGCGTCGAGCGACGCGAAGCCACCGGCGGTGCCGATGAGCAGGTCGGGCCGCGCGACGCTCACCCAGGTCGCCAGGTGCAGACGGCCTTCGACCGGGCAGAGGAACGCCCGGTATCCGACGCCGCGCACCAGATCGGCGAGCCGGCCGGCCGCGCGCCGGTCGGTGCGCTTCGAGACGCCGATCGCGACGCGATCGCCGTAGACGATGACGTCGCCGCCCTCGAGGGTGCCAGGGGCGGCGATCTCGGCGACGGGGCACGCCGCGCCGAGCAGTTCCCGCGCCGTCTCGACCACGGCGGCGACCTCGGGCCGCCGGCTCGGCGCGCCGGGCCGCGTGGCCACGGCGACGGCCGCGGGCCCTCCGGGATCGTCGGCGCGCGGCAGCGTGATCAGCACGTCGGAGACGAAGCAGGCGTCGGGCAGCTCGTCGTCGGCCGGCATCTCGACGAGCGTCACACCGACCGCCCGCAGGGCCGCGACAAAGGCCTCGTGCTGGCGGCTGGCCACCGCCGGATCGATGGTCTCCCTGCCGGGGTGTTCGGACAGGGCCCGGCGAAAGGCCTCGCCCGGGGGTCTCACGATCACGCGCATCTGCCGCCTCCTTGGTCTGGTAGGGCGATGCTACGACACGCACCCCGAGGCGACCAGCTTGACGAACAATTCATCACGTGTAGAATTCACCACCGGAGACAATTCATCAGGTGTTGATTTCCTGCCGGTGCGGAAGCATCAGTCCAGTGCACGACGGTCGCCGAAGGCGGCGGCCCCGACCCGATCGGTCGACCCCGCCGTTGGGGTCGACGGTCGCCGACCAAGAGGAGCCCGCTTGAGCACGACCGCAACGCCCGCACCGATCGCCGCGACCCTCGACCAGGGTCACCCGCGCAAGTGGTGGATCCTGGTCGCCGTCTCGATCGGCATGTTCATGGCGCTGCTCGACGTCACCATCGTCAACATCGCCATGCCACGCATCATCACCAGCCTGCACACCACCGTCACCAGCGCGTCGTGGGTGCTGAACTCCTACAACCTCGTGCTCGCCGTGGCGTTCCTGTCGATGGGCCGCATCGGCGACAAGTGGGGCCAGAAGCGCGTCTTCATCTTCGGTCTCGTGACCTTCACTGCGTTCTCGCTGCTCTGCGGACTCGCCCCGAACATCGACTGGCTGATCGCCTTCCGCGCCGGCCAGGGGCTGGGCGGCGCCGCACTGCTCACCATCTCGCTGGCCATCGTGCTGGGCGCCTTCCCGCGCCGCCAGCAGGGCATGGCCGTCGGCCTGTGGGGCGCCCTCGGCACCGCCGCCGCCGCGGTCGGCCCGACCATGGGCGGCTTGCTCGTCACCTACGGAAGCTGGCACTGGATCTTCTTCGTCAACGTGCCGATAGGCCTCGCCGCCATCGTCTTTGCCGCGCTCGTCATTCCGGTAGCGCTCAGGGGCAAGGACAGGGCCGGCGGCATCGACCTGCCCGGCATCGCGATCGCCGGAGTGGGGCTGTTCCTCCTCACCCTCGCCTTGGTGCAGGGCAACTCCTGGGGCTGGGGTTCGGCACGGGTCGTCGTCATGTTCGTGGCGGCCGTCGCCTGCTTCCCCTCGTTCCTGTGGTGGGAGAGCCGCACCGCCCACCCCATGTTCCCCCTGAAGCTGCTGCGCATCCGCTCGTTCACAGCGGCCAACACCGCCATCTGCTTCGTCGGCATGGCGATGGGCGGCACCTTCCTGCTGGTCGTCATCTTCATGGTCTCGGTGCTCGGCTACTCCGAGCTGCGCGCCGCCGTGGCGCTGACCGTCATGCCGGTCGTGGCCCTGGTCATCGCGCCCAACGCCGGACGACTCGTCGACCGCATCGGGCCGCGCCTGCCGGCCGTGGTCGGAGCGGTGTTCTTCACCATCGGGCTCGTGCTGCTGGCGCAGCTGAACGCTTCGACGACGGTCGTACAGATCATGTGGCGCATCGCCTTCATCGGGGTCGGCATGGGCTTCGCCATGCCGACCCTCTCGGCCGCCTCGATGGCCTCGCTGCCGCCCGAGGTGCGCGGCGTCGGGTCGGGTTCGCTCAACACCCTGCGCCAGGTGGGCTTCACGCTGGGTGTCGCGGTACTCGTCGCCATCTTCACGCACACCGTGGCGACCAACGCCCAGACCGCCACCCGCCAGTCGGTCGCCTACGTCATGGCTCAGCCGCTGATCCCCGCCTCCGACAAACCGATGATCGTCGCCAAGCTCACGGCGGCCGCCGCCACGGTCGCCCAGGCGGGTGGCGGCGACGCCGCCACGGCTATGGCATCCAACCCGCTGCAGGGTCTGCCGCAGGCTCCGGCCGGCTCGGCCCAGGCCATCGGCGAGCAGCAGATGATCGACCACGTCAAAACCATCTACACCGTCAACATCGCCAAGTCGTTCAAGTGGCCCTTCTATGCGGCCGCGCTGGCCGCGCTGCTGGCCATCTTCCCCGGCCTCATGACCGGACGCCGCCTCGGCGAGCACGAGGGCCACGAGAAGCTGAACCGCGCCGAGCGCTCCGAAGCGAGCGCCGACGCAGCGGCCCTGGGCGCAGCCACCGACGGCGCGACGCTCGGCGCGGCCACCGACGCCGCCGAATGAACCACGCCACGCCCCAGCCCAAGCCGGCCGCGGCGGCGGCTGTGAAGGCGGTCGCAGCGTCGGCCGGGCACCGGCCGGCACACACCGGGCGGCGGCCCGGCGACAGCGGCACGCGCGACTGCATCCTGGCCGCCGCCCGGTTCGAGTTCGCCGAGGGCGGCTACGACGGCGCCACCATCCGCGGCATCGCCGCCCGCGCCGGCGTCGACCCCGCCCTCGTGCACCACTACTTCGGGGCCAAAGAGCAGCTCTTCGAACGGGCTCTCGAGCTGCCCGTCTCGCCGGGCACCCTGCTGCCGGCGCTGCTGGCCGACGACCGCGAACGCATCGGCGAGCACGTGGTGATGGGCTTTCTGACCGTGTGGGAAGACCCCGCCAACCGGCCGATCTTCATGGCCATGCTGCGCTCGATCGTGTCGAACGAGCAGGCCGCCGAGCTCGTGCGGCGCCTGCTCGTGAAAGAGGTCTTCGGGCCGCTCGCCACCGCCCTGGGCGTGCCCGACGCCGAGCTGCGGGCAGCGCTGGCGGGCTCGCAGTTCATCGGCTTGGCGCTCATGCGCTACGTGGGCCGGGTCGAGCCCCTGGCATCGGCCGACCTCGACACCGTGGCCGCCGCCGTCGGGCCGACCATCCAGCGCTACCTCACCGGACCGATCGGTCACTAGGCGCGCGACGAAGTCACGCATGCCCGAGCGACGACGACGAAGTCGTTCGGCGGCCCTAGGCGCGCGACGAAGTCACGCATGCCTGAGCGACGACGAAGTCGTTCGGCAGCCCTAGACTGCCTCGGGCTCGAACTCAGGCTCGAGCGTCGCGGCGTCGGTCGGCGTCGTCGCCGGCGCGAGCCCATCGCCGAACGCCAGGGCGATGCACTCGTCGGACGCCGGCTTGGTCACCAGCGCCACGAGCGGCACGATGGCCAGCGATCCGATCATGGCGATGCTCGAGATGACCGGCATGTAGGCGGCGTTCCAGTCGTAGTGCCAGCCGACCAGCAGGGTGAAGCCGACACCGACGATGAAGCCGGCCCAGGTCGAAGCCTTGCCGACGCGCCGCCAGAACAGGCCCCAGATGTAAGGCCCCAGGAAAGCCCCCGAGATCACGCCCCACGAGATCGCCATCATGGTGATGATGATGGCGATCTTGGCCTGCGCGAGCAGCACCGACAGCAAGATGAACACGACCACCAGCACGCGCATGAGCGTGACCACCGACTTCTTCGACATGTCGGGCTTGAGCTCGTCGCGGACGAAGTCGACGCTCACCACCGACGCCGAGACCATGACCAGCGAGGCCAGGGTCGACATGGAGGCCGACAGCACGAGCAGCAGCACGATCACCACCAGCGTCGAAGGCAGCGCCACGTCGATCACGGTGGGCATGATGGCGTCGAAGTTGCCCGCTGCCGCGAGCGGCGCGACCTGCGGGAACAGGTGGCTGAGCGAGCCCGTGAAGTAGGCGCCGAAGGTCATGAGCAGGGCGAACAGAGTGGAGATGACGATGGCCTGACGCACCACGCTCTCGTCTTTCATGGCGTAGAACTTATGCACCATCTTGGGGTGCGCCAGCGCGCCCAGGCTGGTGAGAAGCACGAGGCCGAGCAGCTCGACGCCCGGTGAGTTCAGAAACGCGGTGAAGCCGCTGCCCTGGAAGTTCCACGCGGGCCAGATCGCCGTGAGCTGCGGGCTGATGGCGTGCAGGTGCCGCAGACCGTTGTGCAGGCCGCCGACCTCGGGCGAGCGCACCACGAACCAGATCATGACGATCACGCCGACGATCATGACGACACCCTGGATGGCGTCGTTGCGAGCCACGGCCAGGTAGCCGCCGATCACCAGGTAGACGGCCGTGAGGATCGCCATCGACCACAGCGCCGTCGTGAAGTTGATGTTGAAGACCTTCTCGAACAGGTAGGCGAGCCCCGTGTAGACCGAGGCCGAGTACGGGATGAGGAAGATGAAGATGATCAGCGCGGCGGCGATCTTGATGGACTTCGAGCCGTAGCGCCGCGAGAGGAACTCGGGCATGGTCAGGGCGTTCAGGCGGCCCGTCATGGTGCGCGTGCGCTTGGCCAGCAGCCACCAGGCGACCATCGTGCCCAGGAAGGCGTTGCCGATCACGATCCACAGCGCCGACAGGCCAAAGCCATAACCGATCTTGCCGGCATAGCCCACGAACAGCACGGCGCTGAAGTAGGTGGTGCCGTAGGCGAAGGCCGACAGCCACGGCCCCACCGTGCGGCTGCCGATGAAGAAATCGTCGACGGTCTGCGTGCGACGCCGCGAGTAGATGCCGATCGAGACGAGCACGACGACGAAGACGGCAAGGATGGCGTACTTGACCACGGACTCCCCCAAGGATCGACCCGACTTTCAGCCTGTAATGGTACCGAGCCTTTTGGCGAAACGCAAAACGAACCACTCAGATTCTTTCTGGTGGCCTCAGGGGCTGCAAACCCATGGTCAGACTTGCGCGATTACTGCAACAAGATACACGACCGCGCCGGCCGCCCACGCCCTGCCGTCGCGCAAGCGGTCCATCGCCTGCGCCGACCCGAAGACCCCTCTACCGGCGCGCCGGCGGGCCGCCGACCGGGGAACCGCCCACCGGGTGACCCGGGACCCGGCGCCGGGGCAGCACCGCGCGCGCCACGAACACCAGACCGAGCGCGACCAGCAGCAGCGGCCAGGCGTGCCAGACGAGCGACCAGGGGTGGTCGAAGCCGGCCAGCACGCCGAAGCCCGCGAAGAACAGCCCGAAGACCAGCGGCCAGAGGTGCGCCCAGCCGACCTGTATCCGGCGGATGAGCCAGGCGAGCACCAAGCCGCAGCCCAGGCCCACGGCGCTCAGGAACATGGGCGAGTCGATCGCTCTGTCGACGATCATGCCCATGCCCCAGCCCGCGAGGGCCAGCCCGGGCAGGTAGAGCGAGTAGAAGGGACGCCAGCCGATGGCCAGGGCGCAGATCAGCACGCCGGGGGCGAAGATCGCCACGCCGAGCAGCGAGACACCCGTCATGATGAGCACGAACGTGAGGGCGCCGGCGGCGATGAGCGCGCCGCCGGTGACCAGCAGGTAGCGCCGCCGGCGACGCTCGCGCAGTTCGAGCCATCCGGCCGGGCTGCCGTACGACGTCGACGCCGGCGTCGCGGCGATCAGCGCGCGCAGCTCTGCTGCGCGCGCCTCGATCTCGGCGTCGAAGGGGTCGGCCACCGGGCTCACGGTGCCGGGCTTGTCATCGGGTCCGATCATGTGCAGGGAGTATTCCCCGAGCGCCTCACTCGTAGTGGATGGCTTCGAGCACGTTGACCCGCGCCGCCCGCCGGGCGGGCAGCACGGCCGCGATCACACCCACGAAGCCGGCCACGACGAGGAAGACCACGAGCTGGCCCCAGGGCACCGAGAAGGTGATGCCCTGCGAGGCCAGGCGCGTCGAGACGATGTAGGCGAACACCACGCCGAGCACCGTCCCCAGGATGCCGCCGATGATCGACGTGATCACGCTCTCGTAGCGCACGATGCGCCGCATCTGGCGGCGGGTCGTGCCGATCGCGCGCAGCATACCGATCTCACGCGTGCGTTCGTAGACCGACAGCACCAGCGTGTTGACGATGCCGAACACCGAGATGACCACGCTCACCGCGAGCAGCGCGTAGATCAGCGTGAGGAGCTGGTCGACCTGCTTCTTGAGCGACGCGGTGTACTCGGCCTTGGTCTGCACTTTGGTCGTAGGGAACTGCTTGAGCGCGGCGGTGACGGCCGCCTTGGTCTGCGTGGGGTCGGCGGCGCTGGAGGCGATGATGTAGATGGGGTCGCGCTGGTCGCTCGGCGCGAGCCGCTCGAAGGCGCTCTGCGCCACCGTGTAGCCGGTCAGCAGCGTGGGGTCGCGGTACTCGCCGACCACCGTGAAGCGCTCCCGCGCGCCGGTCTGACCCAGCGCGACGAAGCTCTTGCCCTTCGACAGGTTGTACTTCGTGGCGAACTGCTCCTCGACCAGGGCGGCGTTGCCGGTGAGCTTGGCAAGCAGCGCATCGGAGCCGCCCTTGAGCCAATGGAAGCGCCACATGGGTCCGAACGTGACGGGGTCGACGCCCGTCATGGCGGTCGTGCCGCCCCCGTTCACCTGCGTGCTCGTCGAATAGATGCCGGCGGCCTGGTCGACACCGGGAACGCCGCGCACGGTGGCCAGGGCCGCGTCGGGGAAGGTGCCGCCGCCTGTCCCGCTCACCACGATGGCGGCGTTCACCGAGCGGTCGACGGCGCTCACGAACGAAGTCTTGAAGCCCTGCGCGAACACGGCCACGAACACCACCACGCCAAGGCCGATCATGAGGGCGGCGGCGGTCGCCGCGGTGCGCGCCGGGTTGCGCGTGGCGTTCTCGCGAGCGAGCTGCCCGCTGCTGCCGGCAAAGCGCGCCGCCGGCCAGCCGATCACGCTGGCCAGGGGCCGCACGACGTACTTGGCGACCATGGCGACGGCCACGAAGATGAGCACCGCGCCGAGCGCCATCTCGAGCAGACGGCTGCCGATCGTGCCGTGCACGAACATGCCGGCGGCCAGGGCGGCGGCGCCCACCAGGGCGGCTGCGGCGGCGATGATCGGGTTGAAGCGGCTGAGCGTCGACGGCGGCAGCGTGGCGCCCTCATGCAGGGCGGCCACCGGCGGCACGCGCGTGGCGCGCAGCGCCGGAGCCAGGGCGGCCAGCAGAGCCACGCCGATGCCCACGACGAGCGAGATGACGATGGTGCGCGGCGCCAGGGCGATGCCCGACGTCGGTATGTCGGCGCCGACCGCCTGGAACAGGGCATTGATGCCCTTGGCGATGCCGATGCCGGCGGCGATGCCGAGCAGCGACGCGACGACTCCGAGCGCCCCTGCCTCGCCGATCACGCTGGCCAGCACCTGACGACGCGTGGCGCCCAGCGAGCGCAGCATGGCGAACTCGCGAATGCGCTGCGCCACGGTGATCGAGAAGGCGTTGAAGATGATGAAGGCACCGACGATCACGGCCACGCCGCCGAAGGCCAGCAGGATCGTGCGCAGCACGTTGCCGATGGCGTCGCTGATCGCCTTGGTGTTGTCGGCGATCGACTGCGCCGACGTCTTCACGTCGGCGTAGCCGGGCAGCGCCTTCTTGAGATTCGCGGCCAGCGTGTCGGGCGTGACGCCCGGTTCGGCGGCCACCGAGATGCTCGAGTATTGGCCCTCGAGGTTGTACCAGCGCTGGGCGTCGGCCACGGTGGTGGCCACCAGGGTGGCGCCGCCGATCGAGGTCGATTCGCCAAAGTCGAAGACGCCCGAGACGACGACCGGCTGCACGCCCTGTTCGGTCGCCAGACCGATGGTGTCGCCGGGCTTCAGGTGCTTGTCGGAGGCGAGCTTGGCGTTGATGGCGACGGTACCGTCTTTCGATGGCGGCTCGCCCGCGATGTACTTGCTGCGGCTGAAGCGCGGCGGCGAGGCCGAGAAGACGAGCGTGGGAGCGCCGCCGGTGCTGACGGATTTGCCGTTGATCACGACGGCGCCGCTGCCGGCGACGGTGCCGGACGCGGCGGCCACGCCCTTTGTGCCCTGCACCTGGGCGAGCAGGCCGACGGGCAGCGAGCCGCCCGACGAGAAGACGTTGCTGCCCCCGAAGGCAGCCTTGTGAGTGATGGTCACATCGGTGCCGACGGCCGCCTTTTCGAAGATGTTGTGGAAGCCCGAGTTGATCTGGTCGGTGATCACATAGGTGCCGGCGATCATGGCGACGCCCAGCACGATGGCGAGCATCGTGAGGACGGTGCGCAGCTTGCGGCTCCACAAGTCGCGCAGCGACAGGCGGATCATCGCGCCGGTCCCGCGTCGGCGCGCACCGAGGTGGCCTCGAGCGACTTGATGGTGTCGTAGATCTCGTCGCGGCTCATACGCCCGCAGTCGAGCTCGATGCGGCCGTCCTGCAAGAAGACGACGCGGTCGGCCACCGTGGCGGCGCGCGCGTCGTGGGTGACCATGACGATGGTCTGGCCGAACTCTTCGGCCGAGCGCCGCAGCAGGCCCAGTACCTCGTCGCCTGTCTTTGAGTCGAGGTTGCCGGTGGGCTCGTCGGCGAAGATGACGACCGGCTTGCTGATCAGCGCCCGGGCGATGGCCACGCGCTGCTGCTGGCCGCCCGACAGCTCCGAGGGGCGGTGCTTCAGGCGGTCGCCCAGGTCGACGGCACGCACGAGCGTGTCGAGCCAGGCCTGGTCGAGCTTGGTCCCGGCGATGGTCAGCGGCAGCACGAGGTTCTCGCGGGCGGTCAGCATGGGCAGCAGGTTGAACGTCTGAAAGATGAAGCCGATCTTGTCGCGGCGCAGCTGGGTGAGCTGGCGTTCCTTGAGTGCGGTGATCTCGATGCCGTCGATCCAGACGGCGCCGCTCGTGGGCTCGTCGAGGCCGGCCATGACGTGCATGAGCGTCGACTTGCCCGACCCGGACGGCCCCATGATGGCGGTGAAGGCGCCGCGCCCGAGGTCGATCGAGACGCCCTGCAGGGCGTCGACAGCGGCGTCACCTTTGCCGTAGCGCCGGGTCAGATCGCGCGCCGCAACGACGGCGTCGCCCGCGTCGCCTTGAGTCTGCGGTCTCTCGCAGGCTTGCGGTACGACCTGCAGCTTCTGCTCACGAACGTCGCTCATTGGCACGCCTCCTGGTAGCGTCGTGCGCGCTACGCCACAACGGCTCAAAGCGCGCGCCGCGCCACGTGTGACACGGGTCACTTGAGACCTTACCCAGAAGACGAGGGTTGGGTCGTCACCCCCAAGTGGGAATCGCGGGTGTACCTCCGGGGGTAGGTGTGCCGCGTCGGAGGTAGCGGGCTGCAGACAGACGGCGAGCAACGCGAGGTCGTCGCCGAGGACATCGCTTGCGGACCGCGCTTGCTCAGACCTCGGTGCTGCGTCGCGCCGTGACGAGCACGGCGACGGTGCTCGACCGGATGGGCCGCCCGAGCCGCCCGTACATCTCCCTGTGCTCGCGCTGCAGGGCCTGCCGCTGCTCCGGCGCCAGCCGTTGGTAGAACGACGCCGTGGCCAGCAGCGCGTTGAGCTCGTCGGCAGTCTGCTCGAGAAGCCGCGGCACGCAGGCGATCCGCACATCGCGGAACAGTCGGGCGGCGCAGCCGCGCGCCACGTCGTGGCTGCCGACCCAGGCCCATGCCTCTGAGACGTTCTCGCGGCGCTCCTCCACTCCCGCGACGGTGTCGGCGAGGTCACGGTAACGCGGCCAGCGCGCGGCCGGCTCGGGTGCGATCCTTGCCAGGGCCGACAGGAGAGCCCTCTGGTCGGCGGCGCTGCGCTCCTCTTGAAGCCCGCAGTACTGGATGAGCGCCAGCGTGCCCCCGGGCACGAGCGCCCGGGCGGCCTTGCGCCAGCTCACATCGGGGTCGATCCAGTGAAACGCCGAGGCCGAGAACAGGGCGCGGAAGTAGCCGTGCGCGAGCGGCGCGTCTTCGAACCGCGCGTTCACGAAATCTACCCGGCCGGGACCTTCCACGTTGCGCTCGGCGAGCGACAGCAGGCTCTTCCCGGGCTCGACGGCCACGACGTCAAGACCCCGGGCGACGAGGCTGCGCGTCAGCTGACCGCTGCCGCACCCGACCTCGAGCACGCTGTCGCCGCTCCCGACCCCGGCGAGCCGGCAAGCCCGGGCGACGAGCTCGTCGGGATACGTGGGACGGCTGCGGTCGTACTCGGCCGCAACCTCATCGAAGACCATGCCGTCGCGCTGCGCGGCGGCGACGTGCACGTCGTGGCTCTCGCCCGGTCGGTCGGCGGAAGGCGGACGGTGAGCCGGCGATCCCGGTGTGTCAGCTGCGCCTACGACTCACTCCATCCACTGTGGCTTCCTTCTGTCGCTGCCGCCGCCGGCAATCATACCTGCGGCGGCTGCGCGAGAAGTCCGCGATCCCCGCCGACTCGCTCGCCCGCGCCGTGGTCTTTGCCATGAGCCGGCCGGACGACGTGGAGGTGAACGAGATTCTCTTCAGGCCCACGCGTCAGCTGCTCCAGGGCCGGAAGCGGGCCGCGAGGCGAGATACGATCGAGCGGCATGCCGCGGACACAGGCAGCGAGCGGTCGCGGCGGCGACCGGGCAGATGGCACAGCTCGTTCTGGGGGCGGTCGTCGCACGTGCGACGACCGGTGGTGGAGGCGGCGGGACTCGAACCCGCGTCCACGGAGGCCCTAGCGGAGTCTCTACAAGCTTAGCCGTCGCATTTAGTCTCGCGCCCCAGCTCCGCGTCGGCCGGATCTGGCTTGCCAGCCCTGGTTAGCTTCGGTTTCGGCCGGACAGAGCCGACCAGCCGTTCCCTAGCCCGCTATCGGCGCCGCTTCTCTGCCCGCAGGCTCAGCAGAGGCGACGTGGCTACTGTTTAGGCAGCCAGTGCGAGATTACTCTCGGCATGTGGTTTGTTCCGGCAGTTTAACGAGGCCACCGGACCTCGGCTTGCTGCTCCTACCTGAGTCACTCCATGTCGAAACCAATTCGCCCCCACGGGCGACGGGCCGGCAAAGAAAGACCGGTGGATCGCAGGTACGAGTATACCCGTTTGTGCCGATGGTACGACCGGTGCGACGAATCGCGGCCAAGCACACACGGGCAAGGCCCACCCCGGCCACAAATGAAAGGGGCGGCCAAGCCGCCCCCCGTGGTCTTACTCTTCGAAGGCCTCGACCGTGCGACGCTCGCGGCGCCTGAAGTACATGTTGCGGCACAGCGGGACTTCGGCGCACTGGTAGCAGCTCTGCACGGCGACCGCGCACTGCTGCAGGGGCTGACGCGCCATCTTGACGACGCCGAAGCCGCCCTTGGTGCGTTCGAGCTCGCGGAAGAGTTCGAGCTCTATCTCGTGGCGAAAGACCTTTTCGATGCAACCGAAGAAGGTGCGACCCCTCTCCTTGAAGGCGTACAGGTAGCGACAACTCGACGCGAGGCAGTTGGCCGGGTAGACCACTTTCTCGCAAATTGCGGCGCACTCATGGCACTCGAGCGCTTCTTCGACCAACAACCTACCTACCTCCTACATGATAAAAGCCAGCTCGTCAGAGCCGGCCCCCCGGTGGCCACATAGTAGCATACGAAACCATCGTCCGCCTAGGGTCGTATGCCTCCTTTTGTTGTGTCGGCGGCGGACCCGGCGAAGTTGAATTTGCGGGCGAACGAGGGGTCCGCGCAGATGTTCGGGGCCGGGCGGCGCGTTCCTGCCCGCCGCGCCCTGAACGATCGCGTCGCTCAGAGGCCCCAGTAGCGCCGCTGCGTCTCGATGGCCTTGCCGATCACCACCTTGCCCTGGGCGCTCGGCCCTCCGACCGGCGCCGCGTAGCCTTCGGCCACGCCGCGCAGGGTGGCTTCGACGGCGCGCCCGCTGGCGGCGTTGTTGTAGCCGCCCTCGAGCACGAGACCCAGGCGGCCGTCGGCCTGTTCGGCCAGCGTCGCGGCGCGCGCACCGAGCTGGGCGAAGCCCGCCTCGGTCACCGACATGGCTCCCAGCAGGTCGTCGGCCTGGATGTCCTGCCCCGAGGAGACCAGCACCGCTTCGGGGCCGAACTGCGCGACGATCGGATCGATCAGCTCGATGAAGGCGTGGGCGTAGTCGCCGTCGGTCGAACGCGGCGGGAACGGCACGTTGACCGTGAAGCCCTCGCCGTCGCCGCTGCCCACCTCGGAGTACCAGCCCGTGCCCGGAAAGAACGGCCACTGGTGCAGCGACACGAACAGCACGCGAGGGTCGTCGTAGAAGATCGCCTGGGTGCCGTTGCCGTGGTGCACGTCCCAGTCGAGAATGAGCACGCGGGCAAGGCCGTCGGCCAGCAGCCGCCGCGCCAGGATGGCGATGTTGTCGAACAGGCAGAACCCCATGGCGTGGTCGGGCATGGCGTGGTGGCCCGGCGGCCGCACCAGGGCGAACGGAGCAAGGCCGTCCTTCCAGGCGGCCGCGATGTCGAGCGTGCCGCCGGCCGCCAGCAGAGCGACCTCGAAGCTGCGCGGCGAGACGAAGGTGTCGGCGTCGAGCCAGCCGCCACCCGACAGCGCCGTCTCCCGCACCTTCTCGACGTGTGCCGCCGTGTGCACCGTGAGCAGGTCGTCGACCGTGGCCGGTCGCGGCGCGATCACCGGCAGGTGGGGCCACAGGTCGGTCTGCTCGAGGTGCGCCACGATCGCCGCGGCGCGATCGGGCGACTCGACGTGGTCGCCGGTGTCGTGCTCGCTGTAGAGCGGGTCCCAGATGATGGCCGGCTGCATGGCTACCGCCCGCCCTCGACGGGTGCGCGGTCGTCGGGCGCGCCGCCGATGTGCTCGCGGTCGTCGGGCGCGCCGCCTGCGACCAGCTCCCTGCCCCAGGGCAGGATGCCGGCCTCGTGCGCATAGCCGCGCGCCGTGAAGAAGGCCGCCGAGGCGTCGTTGCCGGCCACGATCTGCAGCTTGGCCTTGAGCGCCCCCTTGGCGCGAAAGCGCGCCTCGAGACAGTCGAGCAGCCGGCCGGCCACGCCGCGACGCTGCCAGGACGGGTCGACGGCCAGGTGATAGAGGTAGGCGCGGCGGCCGTCCCAGCCGCCCATGGCCACCCCGATCAGGTCGGCGCCGACGCAGGCCACGAGGAACAGGTCGGGGTCGCGCTCGAGTTTGAGGGCGAGCTGCTGGGCGCCGTCGGAGGGCCGCATCCACAGGCCGGCCCGCCGCCACAGCGCATCGACGGCCTCATAGTCGGCCATCGTGAACTCGCGCAGGCGCAGGTCGGTCATGCTCGAGCGATCGGAATCGTCCACACGCGCACCTTTCGGGCCGGGCGTCCGCCGGCGTTCCTTGGACCGGCGCCTGTCGGCGCTCTTCGCGCCTCAGCTCCGCACAGCCGGCGTAGTGTATCCCACGGCAACGCCGTCGGAGGCGCTGGTAGAATCGGTAGTGACCGCCCTTCCAAGGATGGTGACGTGACGACCCTCACAAGCAAGCCGCGGCCGAACGAGCCGTCGCCGCGCGGCGACGCCGGCGCGGCCGGCCTCGAAGCCGACATACAGGCGACCGCCCGCGCTCTCTTTGCGCTCATCGACCGCTCGCGGCCCACGCTGCTCTCGCAGTCCCGCTGGCAGGACGAGATGCTCGACTGGGCCATGGCCGACGAGCGCCTCAAGGTCGAGCTCTTTCGCTTCGTCGACGTCTTCCCCACGCTGCGCAGCACGGCCGAGATCGCCCGCCATCTGCACGAGTACTTCCTGCAGCCCGGCGTCGAGGTGCCGCGCGCCCTGCGCCTGGCGATCGGCGCCACCAGCCGCCACTCGCCGCTGCGCCCGGCCGCCGCGCGCGCCGTGCGCGCCGAGATGCTGTCGTTCGCGCGCCGCTTCATCGTGGGCGCCAATGGCCACGCCGCGCTGCCCGGCCTCAAAGAGCTGCGCGACCGTGGTCTGGGTTTCACCATCGACGTGCTCGGCGAGGCCTCGGTCAGCGCGCGCGAGGCCACCGCCTACCAGCAGCGCTACCTCGACCTGCTCGACGACCTCACCCGCGAGACCGCCGCCTGGCCCGCGGAGCCGGCCGTCGAGCACGCCGCCTGGGGAGCCCTGCCCCGCGTCAACGTCTCGATCAAGATCACCTCGCTGTACTCGCAGATCGACCCGCTCGACTTTCCCGGATCGGTGGCGGTCGTCAAAGACGCGCTGCGCCCGGTCGTGCGCCGCGCGGCGCAGCGCGGCGCCTTCATCAATCTCGACCTCGAGCAGTTCCGCTACCGCGACCTCACTTACACCGTCTTCACCGAGCTGCTCGACGAAGAGGAGTTTCGCGCCTTCGATCAGGCCGGCGTGGTCGTGCAGGCCTACCTGCGCGACGCGCGCGACGACCTGCAGGCGCTGATCGACTGGGGCCGCAGCCGCAGCCGGCCGCTCACCGTACGTCTCGTCAAGGGCGCTTACTGGGACTACGAGACGGTGCTCGCCCGCCAGGAGGGCTGGCCCACGCCGGTCTTCACCCACAAACCCGACGCCGACGTCTCGTTCGAACGCCTCGCGCGCCTCATGCTCGAGAGCGTCGACGTCGTGCGACCGGCCTTCGGCAGCCACAATGTGCGCTCGCTCTCCGCGGCCATCGCCACCGCCCGCCGGCTGCGTGTGCCCGACGACGGCTTCGAGATCCAGATGCTGCACGGCATGGGCGACCCCGTGAAGACGGCGGTGCGCGCCATGGGCCTGCGCCTGCGCGAGTACGCGCCGGTGGGCGAGCTCATTCCCGGCATGGCCTACTTCGTGCGGCGCCTGCTCGAGAACACCGCCAACGAGTCGT
>CAZFJE010000020.1:0-2882 GCA_964519555.1 uncultured Thermoleophilia bacterium | reverse complement strand
CCCGGCATGGCCTACTTCGTGCGGCGCCTGCTCGAGAACACCGCCAACGAGTCGTTCCTGCGCGGCGCCTTCGCCGAGGACGCCGACGTCGAGCAGCTGATCGCCCCGCCGTCGCCCTCGGCCGGCTTCGACGAGCCGCCGTCGCAGCTGCCGCTCGTGGCTCCCACCGATCCCGCCGCGCCGGGCCCCTTCGCCAACATGCCGCACGCCGACTTCGCCCGCCTCGAAAGCCGCCGCGCCACCCTGCAGGCGCTGCGTCAGGCCACGGCGAGACCGGCCCGTCACGAGTCGTTGCTGATAGACGGGCGCGAGCACCGCGGCCTGACCACGGCCGAATCGATCGACCCGGCCCACCCCGCCCGCGTGGTGGGCGTGGTCGAGGTCGCCGGCCCGCGCGAGACCGAGGCCGCGGTGCAGGCGGCGCGCACGGCGTTCCCGGCGTGGCGCGACGCGCCGGCGCGCGAGCGCGCCGCCGTGCTGTTCCGCGCCGCCGAGCTCATGCGCGGCGAGCTCGCAGAGCTCGCCGCTCTCGAGACGATCGAGGCCGGCAAGACGGCCCGCGAAGCCGACGCCGACGTCGGCGAGGCCATCGACTTTCTCGAGTTCTACGGGCGCGAGGCGCTGCGCTTAGACGCGCCGCGGCGCCTGGGCCACGCGCCCGGCGAGGTCAACCACTTGAGCTACGAGGCGCTCGGCGTGGCCGCCGTGATCGCCCCCTGGAACTTTCCGCTGGCGATCCTCACGGGCATGACGAGCGCCGCGCTTGTGGCCGGCAACGCGGTCGTGGTCAAACCGGCCGGACCGACGCCCGTGATCGGCGCGCAACTGGCCCGCATCCTGCGGGCCGCCGGCGCGCCGCCCGGCACGATCAATATGCTCTTCGGCCCCGGTAGCGAGATCGGCGAGACGCTCGTCACTCACCCCGAGGTCGACCTCATCGCCTTCACCGGTTCGCGCGAGGTGGGCCTGAGCATCATGGCGCGCGCCGCCCAGCACCCCGGCCGCGCCTGGCTCAAGCGCGTCATCGTCGAGCTCGGCGGCAAGAACGCGATCATCGTCGACAGCGACGCCGACCTCGACGTGGCCGTGCTCGAGACGGTCGCCTCGGCCTTCGGCTACCAGGGACAGAAGTGCTCGGCCTGCTCGCGCGTGATCGTTCTGCGCGAGGCCTACGACGAGTTCCTCGAGCGCCTGGTCGAAGCCACGCGCAGCCTGGTCGTGGGGCCGCCCGACGATCCCGCCACGCGGCTGGGTCCGGTCATCTCAGCCCAGGCGAAAGCGACGATCGAGGGCTACATCGAGCGCGGCGGGAGCGCGGCCCTGGTCGCGCTGGCGACTCCCGCACCCGCCGGCGGCTGGCCCGACGACGGCTTCTACGTGGGCCCCCACATCTTCGCCGGGGTCGAGCCGGGTTCGGTGCTCGACCAGGAGGAGATCTTCGGCCCCGTGCTCGCCGTCATGAAGGCGGGCGACTTCGATCAGGCCCTGGCGATCGCCAACGGCACCTCGTATGCGCTCACCGGCGGGTTGATCTCGCGCAGTCCGGCCACCATCGCCCGCGCCCGCCGCGAGTTCCGCGTGGGCAACCTGTACATCAACCGCGGCATCACCGGAGCGATGGTCGAACGCCAGCCGTTCGGCGGCTTCAAGATGAGCGGCATCGGCTCAAAGGCCGGCGGCCCCGACTATCTGTTGCAGTTCCTCGAACCGCGCGTCGTCACCGAGAACACGCTGCGCCGCGGCTTTGCGCCCCCCGACGAGGCTCGCTGAGAGGCGACCGGCACCGCGACCGACGGCGCTCTGCGCGCTACGGCAGTGCGGCCCAAAATACCGCCCGCTGAGCTTGAGGCGAGGGGCCGCGCCCGGCCGGCGGCCCTTACTGCATGTCGGGCGGCAGCGAGGGAATGATCCCCGGGATCGCCGGCACCGACTTCGACGACGGCGGGTGGGCCATCGTCTGGGCGGCCTTGGTGAGCGCCGCCCTGGTGGCAGCGTCGGCCCTGGCCACACCGTCCGAGAAGGTCCACGACAGCACAGCCCCCTTGCCGACCATGCTCGTGCCCGGCAGCTGGGAGGAGACATAGATGCGGTGTTCCCAAGGCCGGTCGAAGGCGTACCACATCTGCGTGCCGCCGGGCGGGATCTTGGCGACGTGGCCCTCGATCGTCAAATCATGCGTGGCCGCGTAGCGCAGCACGGCCTCGGTCGACGCCCCGGTAGGCAGCTTGATCTGGCGCACCGCGGCGATGGCCGCGGTCTCGGCGGGCGTCATCACTGTGATGTCGCCCATCTCGACGCGCGTCACCACAAGACTGGCGGCGACCAGCGCCCAGATCACCACTATGACCGTCCAGGCGACACTCCACTCCAACGCCTTGCCGCCGACGGTGTAGGTGCGGCGCCGCGGCGCGTCGCCCGCGAAGGTCGCCGAACGCCCGAACGCGGCCGCGGGAGGCAGCACGGTCGAGGGCGAGGCGACGCTCGTCGGCGAGGCGACCGCGGTCGCGGCGGCAGGCGGGGCAAGAACCGCGGCCGGCTGCGCAACAGCAGCGGCGGCGGCGGGAGCGGCGGAAGCGGGATCGCTCCACGTCCACTGGTCTCCCGCCGAGACAGCGGCGTCCGGCGCCGGCGCCGCATCGACACCAGCCGGCGTCGGCGTCGGCGCCGATGCGGCGGGCGTGCTCGGGGGCACGACGGGCGTGCTCGGGGGCACGGCGGGCGTGCTCGGGGGCACGACGGGCGTCGCCTGGCTGCTCGCCTCGAAGAAGCTCAACGGCTTGGCACAGGCCGGGCACGACGTGCCACGAGCCCAGTCGTCGAAGCTGAAATGGGCGCGGCAGTGGGGGCAGCTCAGCAGCCGCGCCATCGTCGCCCTCCGGTGT
>CAZFJE010000019.1:0-29384 GCA_964519555.1 uncultured Thermoleophilia bacterium | reverse complement strand
GTCGACCTGCTGCGCGGCATCCTGCGCGCCATCCACGGCGTCATCGGCAGCTGGGGCTGGTCGATCATCATCCTCACCATCATCGTGCGGCTCATCCTCATGCCGCTCACCTTCAAGCAGTACCGCTCGGCGCAGTCCATGACCAAGCTGCAGCCCAAGATCAAAGAGCTGCAGCGCAAGTACAAAAACGACAAGCGCAAGCTCCAGGAAGAGACCATGAAGCTCTACCAGGAGTACCGCGTCAACCCGTTTGCGTCGTGCCTGCCGCTCCTGCTGCAGATGCCGATCTTCATCAGCCTGTACTACGCCATCAGGTTCACCCCCGAGATCCGCACCTCGAGCTTCTGGATCATCCCGTCGCTGGGCCTGCGCTACCTGCCGCTGTTCGCGCTCTACATCATCTCGCAGCTCGTCTCGACCGAGCTCATGATGCAGCCCGAGACCGAGAAGCAACAGAAGTGGCTCATGCGCGGCATGCCGGTCATCTTCATCTTCATCCTCTGGAAGTTCCCCTCGGGCCTCATGCTCTACTGGGTGACCACCAACCTGTGGACGATCATGCAGCAGGTCATCATCCGCCGGACCGCTCCCAAGCACGCGCCCGAGCCGCTCGGCCCCAAGCCGCCGGGCCGCTTCATGCGCGCGCTCTCGCAGGCACAGGCAAGGTCCGCTGACGTGGCGCAGGGCAAGACCGAAGGTGCCGTCTCGCGCGGCACGAGCGACGGGGCCAAGCGCGCCCCAGCCAAGGGTTCCGCCGGCCGACAGGGCGCCGGCAAGAGTGGCGCCGGCAAGAGTGGCACCGGCAAGAGTGGCACCGCCAAGAGCTCGGCCGCAAGGCAGGGCACCGCCAAGAGCGGCGGCGAACGTCCGGCGCAAAAGCGACCGGGTCAGCCGCGGCCGGCGGGCAAAGGCGGGGCGCAGCCGGGCGGCAAGCGTCCCCCTCGACCGAGTGGAGCGAGCGATGGACCAAAGCGTAAGCCCACCTCCTGACGAGCAGGCCGACGACACCGATTTCGCCACGGTAGCCAGCGCGCCCACCGTCGAGGCGGCCAAGAAGAAGGCGCTCGAGCAACTGCGCAAGGTCGTGCCCTACGTCCGCGAAGAAGACATCGAGTTCATGGTCGTCGACGAAGGCGGCCAGGGTGGATTCTTGGGCATGGGCAAGTCGCAGCCGCGGGTCGAAGCCCGCGTGCTGCCCGGCACTTCGGCGGCCGTCGGCGACGTGGTCGACGCCGACGACGCCCTCGAAAAGCTCGACGCCTTCATCACCCGCGTCACCACCGGGATGGGCCTCGACGTCGACGTCGAAGTCTCGCAGTCCGGCGAGGCCGTCGTGGCCGACATCGCCGGCGACGACCTGGGGCTGCTGATCGGCCGTCACGGCCAGACCCTCGACGCCCTGCAGTACCTGGCCGCGATCGTCGTCAACGGGCACTCGCACGCCCGGCGCCAGGTCATCGTCGACGCCGAGGGCTATCGCAACCGGCGCGAGGTCTCCCTCAGGTCGGTCGCCGAGCACGCCGCGCAGAAGGTCGAGCGCACGCACAGCGAGCTCGTGCTCAAGCCCATGACCGCCGCCGAGCGCAAGATCGTGCACCTGCACCTCAAAGACCACGCCCAGGTCGAGACCCGCTCCGAAGGCGACGAGCCGCAGCGCTCGGTGATCGTCTCTCCGCGCAAGCGCGCGTAGCGCCCGGTCAAGCCCGGCGGCGCTGCCGCCGATAGAGGTAAGTACCATTCAAGTCGAAGAGGCATCGGATCGCGACGCGCTGCTCCTGCCGTGCGCGGCCCGAGAGGGGAGTGCTCATGCGGAAAGCCCTCGTCATCACGCTCGGCGCCGCGCTGATCGCGCTGGCGTCGGTGGCGGCCGCCTGCGGCGCGTCGAGCCCGAGCGCGTCGTCGTCGACAGCGCCCCCGGCCACGGCGGGCGGCATGACCGCCGCCCAGATCCTGACGCGCTCCCAGCACGCCATGAGCAAGGTCGGCAGCGCGCGCTTCGCCGCCGAGGTCACCTTCAAGGTGGGGGCGATCGGCTCGAGTGGGCCGGCGGCGCTCCTGGGTCAAACGGCCATCGACCTGCGCGTCCTGGGTCAGGTCGGCGGTAGCAAGAAAACGAGCGCGGCCAACGTCTCCCTCATGTTGCAGGTCGCAGGTCAGCAGTCGCGCTACGCCGTCAAAGAGTCCGACAAGCACGTGTGGGTGCGCTACCAGGGCAAGTGGTATGTCGCGCCGGCCTCAAAGACCTCAAAGACCAGTGCCGTCGGCTCGTCGAAGAGCTCGGGCTCGGCCAAAGCCGGCCTTGGCATCGGGCCGGTAAGCCGGGCCGCGTCGAGCACGGTCGCAAACGAGAAGCTGAACGGCGTCGCGGTGTACCACGTCACGACCACCGCCGACACGGCGAAGGTCATGAGCGCTCTCATCAAGGCGCTCAACGCTCCCGGCCTTGCCAAGTCGGTCGGCAGCGGCGCTGCTGTCCTCGACCAGCTCAAGAGCCTCGAGAAGGCGCTGGCCTCGGCTTCGGTGCAGTACTGGGTCGACGCCTCCACATTTCTCGTGCGCAAGGGCACGGTCGATGCCAGGCTCAAGTTCGGCGGCGCCACGGCCGCGTCGGGCGTGAGTGGCCTGTCGGTCAACGTGAACTACGTTCTCAGCCACTTCGGCGAGCCGGTCCAGGTGACCCCGCCAAAGCACGCGCTGCCGCTCACGTCGCTCACCCACAGCCTCTCGCCGCTGGCGGACGGGATCGGCGTCTGACCCCCAAGTCCCGACGCCTTCAGGGCGGCAGAGAGACCCAGCACACAAGAGAAGCGGCGGGCGGCCCGAGGGGCCACCCGCCGCTTTTTTCAGTCGGGCGAGAAGAACGCCGCGCGACCGCAGGCCGGTCACGCGGTCTGGCGTCGAGCGCCGCCTTAGCGGCCCCAGTCGAAGTCGGGCGCGCGCTTTGACTTCCAGTCGGCCGGTACGTTCTCGTCGTCGGTGCGCTGGCCCATCATCGACTTCGAGATGATGACGCCGCTCGTGACGCCGGTCGGCTTGGGGTCGGAGGTGTCTTTGGGCGTGGGCGCCTTGATCTGGCTGGGCGCGAGCTGGACCGTGCCGTCGGTGCGCGAGCTGGCGTTGGGACGCAGGTCGACGCGCTCCTCGTAGCCGCGGTCGGCCAGCGTGATGCGGCCGGCGTCGACGAGCTCGACGCGGAACTGATACCAGCCCATCGTCCACATGAAGGTGATGAGCAGGCTGTCCTCTCTCTCGCAGCCCACGTGCACCTGGGGGATGCCCAGGTTCTCGTTGGTCTCGACCACGCGCTTGGGCACGGCGCTCACGTTGAGCAGGTCGACGCCGCGCTGCAGGATGGTGAGCGGCACGAAGTCTTCGGCCTCGGGCTCGGGTTCGAAGCCCGCCACCGTGGGTGCGGCTGCGCGATCGTCGACCGGCGCCGCGCGCTGATCGTCGAACGGCGGGGCGCCGCCGGGCGCGAACACGCCGCGTGGATCGTCGTCGAAGGGCGCTCGCGCGGTGGGCAGCGCCGCGGTGTCGGCGCCGACTTCGCCAGGCGCGCCAGGCGCGCCGGCGTCGGCCTGGTCTCGCGCCGCGTCGCGCAGGGCCTGGCCCAGCCGCGGATCGGTGTGTTCGAGGCGGCGGGTCGCCGCCGCGGCAGGTGCTACGGCGACCGGAGACGCCGCCTCGCCGCTCTCGGCGGTCGGCGGCTCGACGGCGTCGATGGCATCGACCGCCTTGAGGTCGGCGGCCGAGTACTCGGCCGTCTCGCCACCGATGTCGTCGCGGGCGACGGGCGCCGCAGGCGACTCGGTCGCGACGGACACAAGCGGCACCACGGGGGCGACGCTGCCGCGCGACTCGGCGAGCTGCGCGGCGAGCTCCTGGTTTTCGGCCTCGGCGCGCGCCAGCAGGCTTTCGAGGCGGGCGATCTCTGTGTCTTTGTCTTTGAGCGCGCGCCAGAAGGCGTCGCTGTCGGCGCGCGCCGGCTTGACGCGCGCGGTGGTGACGGTGGCGATGTCGCCGACCGGCTCGGCGGTCGCCGCCGAAAAGTCGCCGGAGCGGGCGCACAGCGCGCAGATGAAGCGCTCGGTCCCGTCGTTGTCGACCACGCGCTGCGTCCATTCACCGGCCAGCAGTGTGCGTCCGCAGGTGCTGCAGACGGTGTCGTCGCGATCGTCCTTCGTGCGTCCGAAAAGGCGTCCTAGCATGGTCCGCTCCACGGTTTTTGGGGGCTGTAGTCAGGGTGGGGCAAGTGGCCCACAAGACCATTCATGGTACCAGACTTCGCAAGCCCCCGGTCGCCGCGGCGTGCTCACCGCGGCGTGCTCACCGCGGCGTGGTTGGCGGTTCCTGCCCCATCCCGCTCTGCAGCTCGTCGATCAGCCGGCGCGCTTCGTCGTAACGGGCCGCCGGCACCATGATGCCGTAGCCGCCCATCTGGGGCATGCCGGGAAACGCACTGGATCGTCCGCCGACGATCTCGGCCGTGACGCCGCCCGATTCGAGCAGCTCCCTGAGGCTCGTCGCGGTCGTGAGATCGAGCTCTTCGGCCACCATCCTGGTCTCCACGGTCAGGCCTCCTTTGCACGCAGCGCGTGCAGGGTGTCCAAGTTGGCACGGTCGGGCCCCAGGCCGTCGTAGCCGGGAACCTCGAGTATGCCGGGAATGTCGTCGAAGGCGGGGTGATTGACGAGCAGCGCCATGGCGTCGCGCCCGATCTCGCCCTCGCCGATGTTCTCGTGGCGGTCGCGATTCGAGCCCAGGGCCGTCTTCGAGTCGTTCAGGTGCACCATGACGAGGCGCTCCAGGCCGACGGTTTGGGCAAACGAGGCGATCATGGCTTCGAGACCTTCGGCCGTGCGCAGCTCGTGGCCCGAGGCCAGCAGGTGGGCGGTGTCGAGGCACACGCCCAGGCGCTCGTCACCGCCGGTCGCTGCGATCATGGCGGCAAGCTCGGCGAAGGTCACGCCCATAGTGCCGCCCGCACCGGCCGTGTTTTCGAGCAGCAGGCGGACTTTGGAGTCGCCGACCTGCTCGAGGGCGCGCCGCAGGGCCTCGCGCACGCGGTCGAGGCCGGCCGCGAAGCCCGCTCCCTGGTGCGAGCCGACGTGCGTGACGATCGCTTCGACGCCGAGCTGTTCGGCGGCCGCGACCGCCCCGACAAGGGCGATCACCGACTTCTCGTAGAACTCCTCGTTCACCGTGGCGAGGTTGATCAGGTAGATGGTGTGGATGACCGCGAAGCGCAGCGTCGAGGCGGCGCGCGCCTCGCGAAACCGCGCCGCATCGTCAGCTTTGTACATCTGCGGCTTCCAGGTGCGCGGGCTGCCCGCGAAGAACTGGATCGCCTGCACGTCGAGCGCCTCGCCGCGCTCGATCGCCGTCCAGACTCCGCCGCTCGCCTTCACGTGCGCTCCGAAGTACATGCGCGCCTCCGGCCCTCTCGTCGTTCCGTGTCGCCGGCGCTCTAGCCGGCCGGGCAACGTCTCGCCGACTCTACCGGCCGCCTTGGGCGCGAGACAAGCGCCAGAGACACTCCTCGCGTCGCCGTCTCGTTACGAGCTGGGCACCAGCGCCGCGAAGCGCGGGTCGTCGCGGATGGGCGCCAGGTCTGAGTCGAGGTGCGCGTCGGTGGCCAACGACGGCCGCTCGATGACCGCCGCGCTCAGGTGCTGCAGCGCGGCGTCGGTCTCGCCGAGCTGGGCTTCGGCGCAGGCCAGGTTGTAGAAGATGGTGCTGCGGTCGTCGTAACGCTCGAGGGCGTCGGTGAGCAGCTCCTTGGCCTGCCGATAGCGGCCGTCGTCGAAGAGCTGGAGCACGTCTAAGTTGGTCTCCCAGGCGCGCGGCCGGAACGCCTCGCCGGGCTTGCCGCCCACGGAAAGGATGATGGTGTCGGGCTCGCGGGCTTCGGCGCCGCGGGTGGCGTTGGGGTCGCGTACGAAGATGATCGTGCCGGCGGGGGCGTCGATCTGCTCGTTGTCCACGGTGAAGGTGGCGCGCCCGGCGGTGACCAGGTAGAGCTCCTCGTGGCGCGACGAGCGCTCGTCGTGCTCGAGGATGATCGGTTCGTGGGCCTCGTGCGCGGTCCAGGCGTTGATGCCGAATGCCCGCACGCCGAGGCTGCGGCGAATGGGCGACCAGCCGCTGGGGCCCTCGAGATCGGCCAGTCGCGCCGCCTCATATGGCTTCTCGGTCACGGCTGCCTCCCCGGTCGTCATGGGTCCGACCAGCCGATGCTACCAGTCTGCGCGAGCGGTGGGGCGTGTTTTTGGCGGGGCAGGAGGTAAGACGGAAGAAGCGCGCCCTTTGGCGACGAGGCACGCGTCGGAAGAATCGCGAGCCGACCGATTCAGGGAGTGAACAGGAAGCCCTTTTCCTCTATGAGGCGGACGCACGATGCGACAACGTCGGCGTCGAACGTGACCCTTGCGTGTTCGCGCACCTCGGCCAGCGCGACGTCCATGCCGAGCGCTGCGCGGTAGGGTCGGTGCGAGGACATCGCCTCGACGACGTCGGCCACTGCGAGGATACGGGCCTCGGCCAGTATCTCCTCGCCCTTCAGCCCCCGCGGGTAGCCGGATCCGTCGAGCCGCTCGTGGTGCTCCAGGACCATCTCGGCAACGGGGCGCCCGAAGTCGACTTCCGCGAGAATGTCGAATCCGGTCGTAGGGTGCGCCTGGATGAGGGCGAACTCCATCTCGTTGAGATGCCCCGGCTTGGAGAGGATCTCGGCGGGCACGGCGATCTTGCCGACGTCGTGGATCGTGCCCGCGAGGCGCAGGGCGTCGAGCTCGTCGCCCGCCATGCCCATCTCCGCGCCGATCGCCGCGGCGAGCTCGGCCACGCGGCGCTCGTGTCCGGCCGTATAGGGGTCACGCGATTCGACCATGTGGCTCATGGCCAGCACGGCGCCCTCCACGGTGCGGCGCAGCTGTTCCGCCTGGCGGCGGGCCGCGTCCTCGGCCTGCTTGCGTTCCGTGATGTCGCGACTGACGCCCAAGACTCCGATGAGGTGGCCGTCGGTGGCGCGCACCGGCATCTTGACGGTCTCCAGCACTTCTCTGTGGCCGTCTCCTGCGAAGACGACCTGCTCTTCGTTTGCCGTCGGACCACCAGCCACCATCGCGGCTTGGTCGTGTCTCCGGAACGAGTCCGCCAAGTCCGCGTCTATGAAGTCATAGTCGGTCTTGCCGACGATGTCCTTCTCGGCGGCGCCAAAGAAGCTCTCAAAGCGCCGATTGCAGGACAGGTAGGCCCCCTCGGGATCCTTCAGCCATATCAGATCCGGGAGCGTGTCGATCAACGTGCGCAACTGCGCCGAGCTCTGGCCTAGCGCCTCCTCCGTCAGCGTGCGCTCGGCGTCGGCGGCCATGGCGTCGAGCGCAAATGAGATGTCCAGTCCGATCTCCTCGAGCAGGCTCAACTCCGCAGTCGCCTCAAACAAGGCGGCTTCCCCGGAAAGGAGGACGAGGACGCCGGTCGTCTTGCCCTTCAGCCGGAACGGGACGGCTGCCGAAGAGCGGAGGCCCCGATCGCGCATTCGCCCCCGGGCGGCGGGCATCTGCTCGTCGCCCGGGGTATCTTTGAGGACTACGACCTGACCGGTGCGGATCGCAGCGCCCGCCGGACCATCCTTGAAGATCCCTCGGTGGAGATTCATTACCCCGAACGGCCAGTCGGTCAGGTCAAACCCGTGCGCGGCCGCGGGCCGGACGTCCCCGGATGCCTCATCCAGAAGGCCGACCCAGGCAAGCGCGAACTCGCCAAACTCTACGGCGACATCGCACACGGACCGGTAGAGCTCGGTCGGCTCCTTGATGCGCACGATCGCCTGGTTGATCTGGCTCAGCGTGGCATACAAGCGAGTGACCTGCGCGAGTTCGTCCTGCATGCGGACGCGCTCGCTGATGTCCCGCGTGATCGAGAGGATGTACTGCTCTCCCTCGATGTCGATGGTCCGGGCCGACATCAGGCCTATGCCCAGGCTGCCGTCTTTGGCCCGGAAGTGCATCGCCATGTTGCGCACGATCCCGTCGGCCTGCAGGCCCGCGACGAGCAGGTCGCGCTCCGCCTGGTCCACCCAGATCGCGATGTCGGCCGAGGTCTTGCCCGCGACATCGTCCTGCGTGAACCCCGTGGTCTCGGTGAAACCGTCACTGATGTCGAGATAGAAACCGTCGGAGAGTCGGTTGAGGTTGACGGAGTCGGGAGACGTGTGAAACGCCATCGAGAACTTCGCCTCGGAGAGCTGGAGAGCGCTCAGGACGCGCTTCTGCTCAGTGATGTCTCTGCCGACCACCACCGACCCGACGATCTCGCCCTCCGCATCGCGAATGGGCCCGAAATTGTAGCTGCCGATCCAGGTCTCGCCCGTGTCCTTGAGTCGCAGGGTGTACTCCGCGTTTATGGCCGTCTCACCGCGCAGCGCTCTGGGGACCGCCCACTGATCCAGCGACGCCAGCGAGCCGTCGGCCAGAAACACGTCCAGGAATTCCGGGTACTCGGCAAGCGTCTTGGCGCACTCCGCTTTGCTTGCAAAGCGGTGGAAGGTCGCGAACGCTTCGTTGAACTCGATGAACCGCCCATCGACGTCGGAGATGACGACGGCGTCGGTCATGCTGGCGAGCGCCGCCTCGAGGGTCGCCTTGCTGGCGCGAAGGGCCTCTTCGGCCTCTTTGCGTGCGGTCACGTCGCGCGCGATACCGAACAGGCCCAGAAACTCGCCGTCGTCGTTGTACATGGGGCCTTTGGTGCTCAGGAAGGTCGAGCGCTTGCCCGCCGCGTCGGTCACCGTCTCTTCATAGGTCGCGGGCGCCTTCGACTCCATTATTTCGCGGTCGGCGGCCATGACGACCGCCGCCTCTTCGGCCGAAAAGAGGAACCGGTCGTCTTTGCCCAGCGCATCGGCGGCGCGCTTGCCGGTGATTCGCTCGGCGGCCGCATTGAACAGCAGGTAGCGCCCCTCGCGGTCCTTCACGTAGACGGCATCGCTCGTGCCCTCGACGAGCGTTTCGAGCAGGGCGCGTGTCCCTTTGAGTGCGTCATTGGCCGCCGTGCGCTCGGAGATGTCGCGCACGGTCGCGTGGTAGTAGGAGCCGCCTTCGGTCTCGACGACACGGATGCTCGTCTCGACAGGGAACGTGGAGCCGTCGCTGCGTTTGTGGTTGCTCTCGAAGATCGCGTTCCTGCGCCGGCGGACGCTCGCTTCGCGATCCTCGAGCGCCACGGGATCGTCGGCTGCGCGCAGGTCGTCGAGGGTCAGCGTAAGAAGGCCGTCGCGGTCGTAACCGTAGGCCTCAGGGGCGCGCTCGTTGCAGTCGAGGATGCGAAACTGGTCGTCGAAGAGCAGGATGATGTCGTTTGAGTAGAGTGAGAGCAGCTCGCGGTACTCCGCGCTGAGGGGCGCAGGCTGCCCGCCGGGCGCCCCTGCTGCTGCCGACGAGTCGGGCTCAGCCGGATGGTGCTGCCTCACGTTCTCCGCCGCCACGCTGCACCTCGCTTCGTCGGCGAACAGCCGCCTCTTCCGGGCAGTTTACACCTGGTCGCCGTTCCGCGGCGTTAGTCTCAGCGGAGAGGGCGTGTCCTGGCCGCTCAGGGGGTGACGTCGCACCAGCGCCACTCGTGATCGACCACGTGCGCCTGCCCGCCGGTGAGCTGGGCGACGAGCTGGTCGAGCCCGGCCCGCTGGCTCGTGGTGACGTCGAGCACCAGCGTGGCGAGCGCCTCGTATACCACGTCGGCGACCAGCACGCCGTGGGCGCGCAGCTCGTTCTCGAGGCGGCCGGCGTCGCCGTGCGCCATGGCCACGCTGACGCGCTGCACGTGGCGGCGTTCGCTCACGCCGGCCGCCTCGACCGCCTCGCGCAGCGCCTCGCTGTAGGCGCGGATGAGGCCGCCGGCGCCCAGTAGCGTGCCGCCGAACCAGCGCGTCACCACGGCGACCACGTCGGACAGACCGCGGCCGCGCAAGCAGTCGAGCATGGGCGCGCCGGCCGTGCCCGAGGGCTCGCCGTCGTCGCTTGCGCGCTGGATCTCGCTCCCCGGTCCCAAGATGTAGGCCGAACAGTGGTGGCGCGCGTCCCAGTGGCGCTTGCGGGCGGCCTCGACGACGGCGAGGGCCGCCGCTTCGTCGGCGGCGCGCTCGAGGCGCGCCAGAAAGCGGGAGCGCTTGACCTCGATCTGCGCCTCGGCGGTGGTGGCGATGGTCAGATACGAGTCGCTCATCGGTCTCATGCTACCATCGGGCCCTGAGGCGGCCCGGCGCCGCCCGGGCAGCCACGACGTGGCAGGCGACATCGCATCGGTCCCGCCGACGACCGAGGGCGTCGGTCAAGGTCGTGAGATGATGAGACGGCTCGCGGATGGCGGGCACCCGCGAAGTGCGGCGACCGAAGGGTGGCAGGTCACATGACGGAACAGCTCGTCGACGTCAACGGCTATCGCGAACAGCTCGTACAGCGCTGCGAATCGCTTTCGGCGTGGCGCGCCAGAGAGGCCGCGGCGCACCCCGACGACGAGCGCGATGCCCTGTCGGCCAGGGCGCTGCGAACGACGGCCGCCGAACTCCTGGCGCTCGCCGACGACGACCCCACGTTGTACGGCCTGGCGAGTGTCTGCCAGGTGCACAACGACGCGGAGCGGTCCTACTACGTCGACGAGGAGGACCGCATCGTCGGTCGCCACGGGTTCGGCCCCGAGGCCACGCAGAGCACCGCCGACCTGCTGGCGGCCCTGACCGAAGCGGCCCACGAGGCCGCGCGCAGGTCCGGGTAGGCGCCGCGGTCGCGGCGCCTACGCGCGCAGGGCCGGCTGCGATGTTCGCGGCCGGCCCTGCGCGGAGTGTGCGTTGGCGATCGGCCGGCGAGGCGCCGGCTGCGACCGCTACTTGCCCTGGTTGACCAGCGCCGAGGTCACCGCGAGCGAGCTTTCACCGTACTTGTTGAGGATCTGCGCGTAGGTGCCGTCGGTGATGAGCGCCTGCAGCGCCTTCTGCACCGCGTCGCGGAGCTGCGTGTCGGTCTTGGGCACGCCGACGCCGATGATGCCGTTCGAGAAGGTGGTGGCGATCGTCGGGTCTTGCAGCAGCACGAAGGTATTGCCGTTGTTGAAGGTCTTCACCGTGTAGGCGGCGACCGACTGGTCGTCCATCTGGGCCTGCGCCTTGCCGCTGGTCACGGCCAGCAGCGCGTCGCTGTCTTGCGGGAACTGCAGGATGGTGAGCTTGGGCTTGCCGGCCGCGGCGAAGCTCTTGGCGAGCTTCTGCAGCTCGCCGACCTGCGCGGTGCCGCTCTGCAGGGCGACGGTCTTGCCGGCCAGGTCCTGGATCGACGTGATGTGGTCGGGGTTGCCCTTGGGCAGCAGGATGCCGTAGCTGTCGGTGGCGTAGTCGACGAAGTCGAGCTGCTTCTGGCGCGTGGCGTCGTCGAACATCGAGGCCATCACCATGTCTTCTTTGCCGGCCAGCAGCGCCGGGATGATGCTGTCGAACACGGTCTGGTCGAAGCTCGCCTTGACGCCGAGCTTGGCGGCGATCGCCTGCGAGAGGTCGTAGTCGATGCCGGTGGCCTGCTTGCTGCCGACCGCGGTGTACATCTCCCAGGGCGGGTAGGGGATGTTGGTGGCCACGCGGATGGTGCCTGCCGACTTGATGGCCGCAGGCAGCATGGCGTGCAGCGTGGCGTCGGCGGTGACGCCGCTGGTGGCGCTCGCGCTCGGGCTGGCGCTCGCGCTCGACGAGCTCGACGGCGAGCTCGACCCGCAGGCGGCCAGCACGGCCAGCACGGCCAGCAGTACCGCCGCCAGAACCGCGGCTTTCGCAACCCTCATACTTCCCCCTTGTGTAGTGATGACGAGACAGGCGTCAGCGCCGCCGTGACTTGCGTCAAGAAGTCGCAGACCTGTTCAGTATCCTCCATGCTCCAGATTCGAGCCAGAACCTCGTGCGCCGCGGCCTCGGAGAGTTGGCCCGCGGTGAGCCAGACGAACTTGGCGCTCATCTCGTCGACCGTCCACGCCGGCTCGGGGTACAGCACGTTCTCGACGACCCCGCTCGACACCGTGCGACCGTCGCGCAGCCTGAGCGTGACCACGGCCGCGTCTTTGCCGCGCGGATCGTTGGCTTCGGAGAGGTAGTAGAGACGGGTCAGCTCGTCGGAGACGCGCACCTCGACGCGTTCGCACAGGGCGCGCACCTTGGCGCTCGACAGGCGCGGCTCGAGGACCTGCCGGGGCCCGACCTCGCCGTCGACCAGAAAGACGGCGAGCGGCCAGGCCATGTTGAACTGCGCCTGTTCGGTCGAGGTTGGCAGGCGAGTGCCCAGGCGCACCGCGTCGGGGTAGGTCTCGACCAGGATGTGCTCGACCGACGCCGGGCCGATGCCCTCACGGGCGATGAGCGCCTCGAGGGCCAGCAAGGCCGGGTGGGTCCAGGCGCACGAGCAGAAGCGCTTCCAGGTGATGCCGGCCGGCAGCAGGTACGACTCGCCCAGGTCGGCGACGAAGTCGTGGATGGCGTCGAGCTCGAGACTCGAGACGACGCCCGTGAAGCCGCGGGCCGCGAGGTCGGCGGCCATGAGGCCGGTGAGCGCCCCCATGCCGACGCCGTGCTTGACCATGGCGGGCGCGTCCACGTCGCGCATGATCGGCAGGTCGGGGGAGTGATACTCGGCGATGCCCAGGGCGTTGCTCGTCTGGGCGGCGGAGAGGCCGGCCACGTTGGCCGCGACGGCCGCACAGGCCGACGCGCCCCACGCGCCGCAGCCGCGAAAGCTGCGCTCGGCCGAGGCGATGGCGGTGAGCTCGTGGTTCAGGCAGCGTCCCGCGCGAAAGGCGATCTCGTAGCCCACCACGATGGCGGTGAGAAGGTCTCGGCCGCTGTGGGTGCCGCGGTCGGCGAGGGCCAGCGCGGCCGGCACCACCTGGGCGCCCGGGTGGCCCCAGGTGTAGATGCCGCAGTCGTCGATGTCGAGGGCGTTGGCGGCCACGGCGTTGGCAAAGGCCGCGCCCGGCGCCGACGCCCGCGCGCCGTCGTAGATGAGGCGCGCTTCGGGCGCCGGCCACCACGCGGCGGCAAGCTCGGCGGCGATCCGCGTAGAGGCCGTCCGGCGGCCGGCGATCATGGCCGCCAGGGTGTCGGCCAGGCACATCTTGGCGCGCAGCACGACATCGGCCGGGAGGTCGTCGAACGAAAGGCGCGCGGCAAACTCGACGGCGCTTGTCACGGCCGTCACCGTCCGCGCAGCCGGAGCCTGTCGGCCAGCAGGGCCGCGAGTCGTTCGGCGGCGGTCTTGTCGACCAGCACGGGGCGCGGTCGGGCGAGCAACTCTTTGGCGGCCGCGCTGGTGCGCTCGCGCAGCGTCTGCGATCCCTCGGACCGCCAGCGGTCGTGCATGATGTGGCTGAAGAGGCTCGTCTCCCAGAAGTCGCGATAGTGGCTGCGCGTGTACCGCGTCGCCAGGTGGTTGCCGCCGGGTCCGGCCGCCTTGATCTCGTCGAGGGCCAGGGCCTCGTCGTCGAACGAGGTCTCGCGCAGAAACGCGCGGGCGTAGCCCACCAGCTCGTTGCCCAGGAGGATCGACTCGTACGAGCTCTGCAGGCCCGACTCGAGGTAGCCCACGTCGTGCAGCAGCGTGGCTTTGGACAGCGCGCCGAGCAGCGCCGTGAGAGCGGCCTCGGCCGACCACTGCTCGTCGAGTGTCTTCGAGTCGGACACGGCGGCATACGAGAAGCTGGGCAGGCCGTAGTGCCGCGCCATGTCGACGCCTGCCTGGTGGCCCAGGAAGCTCTCGGGCACGACGTAGGGGTCGATGCCGGTGCGCATGTCCATCACCGCGACCCCGGCGCCGTAGACGAAAGGCGCGCCCGCCGCGGTGAGCTGGTGCAGCACGAGCCCGCTCAGCACCTCGGCGTTGCCGACCACGAGGCTGGCCGCCACCGAGCGCGGCGCGGTGGCGCCGGCGTTGGGCGCCGGCGCGTAGACGAGCGGCACGCCCAGCTCGGCGCAGGCGATCACCTTGGTGAGCGCGTCGCCGTCGTGCATGAGGGGCGGCGACGGCATGGCGTAGATGATCACGCTGTCGCCGGCGCCGCAGGCGGCGGCCATCGCCTTGATGTCGGCGATCACGTCGCCGTGGCGCGGCGCCACCACCAGGGGCTTGCCCGTGCCGCGCAGCATGGCGGCGACCTGGGCCAGGTCGTCGACGGCCTGGGGCACGTCGGCCGGCAGTCCCATCGACATGACGAAGTCGATGTTGGCGAGGCCGTCGCAGAAGGCGGCCATGGTCTCGATGTCGGCGGTGGTCGCGCGCCGCCGCTCGGAGGTGTCGGGGTCGCGCACGTAGAGGCAGTCGGAGCCCGTGCCGAAGTACGACGCCGCCGCGCTCAGTTGCAGCGCGGGGCCGTCGTGGCGGGCGCGCACCACCGTCGAACGGGGCGCCGAGTCGAGCGCGGTGTGCACGAGCTCGCGGCTCAGGCGCACCCGGCGGCCGGCGACCGTGGCGCCGGCCGCCGCCAGCGTCTCGAGGGCGGGCTCGTAGAACACGTCGACGCCGACGGTCTCGAGCAGGTCGACGGTCGCGTCGTGGACCCGCCGGCAGTCGCCGTCGTCGAGCAGTGTGAGAGTTGCGTGGGCCATCCTGATTCCCCGTTCGTCGGCTTGCCGAGCGCTCCGCGCCGCCGCCGTGGGTCACTTGCTTTGTGATACCGTAAACTGGCTGGCCAGACAACAGGCATTGCCTGAAGAGGCAAGCGGTGGCGGGCTCTGCGCGCACAAGCAAGTATCCCGAGCCGCTCGCGGAAGGGATGTGCTCGATGCAGGAGCAGGTGGCGCACGCGGTCGCGCCCCCGCACGACGACGAAGCGGCAGAGCCGGTCCGGCGCGGCGACGAAGCGGCTGTGCTGACTCACCGCGGCGACGAAGCGGCCGCGCTCGACGTGCTGTGGCGCGTCTTCTACGCGCCCGATGGGCGCACGGCCGTCTGTCCGGGATGCGCCGAGGCGCGGCGCTTTCACCGCGTCTCGCGGCGCCGCGCCTACGCCTGCGATCGCTGCGGCGCGCACATCTATCCCGCCGCCGCCACGCCCTTCCGCCGCTCGGCCCTGCCCCTTGCGGACTGGCTTTCGGCCACGGCGATCGTCGTCGAGTCGGGCGGCAAGGTGACTCCCGCGCGCCTGGCGCGTGCGCTCGGCGTGGGGTATCGCACCGGCTGGCGCATGAGGGAGCGCCTCACGGCCGCGCTGCGCTCAGACGGCGACGCCCGGCAGCGGCTCGAGGCCTGCGCTCACGCCTGGCGTCGCCCTGAGGAGCCGGGCGACGAAGCGCTCGTCGACGCCCTGAGTCCCGAGGACCGCATACGCGCCGCCGCCTGTCGCGTGCTGGCCGAACGCGGCCTGAGCTCGACCCGCGTGGCCGACATCGCCCGCGAGGCCGGCCTGTCGAGCGCCGCCATCCACTATTACTTCAAAAGCAAGGACGAGGTCTTGCTCTCCGCCTTGTGCTGGACCGGCGAGCAGCTGCACACGGGCCTGCGGCGGCTCACGGACGAGCCGGCCGACGCAGTGACCAGGGTGCGCCGCCTGCTCGACATGAGCGTGCCCAGCGACCAGGCGCTGCACGACGAGTACCTGCTCTGGCTCGAGGTCTGGGTGCGCGTGCGCAGCCACCCCGACTTTCTCGCCGAGTGCATGCGCATGTCGCGCCAGTGGCACGAGGCCGTGACGACTGTCATCGCGAGGGGGATCGACGAAGGCGTCTTTCGCCCGGTCGTGCCCCTGGCGGAGCTCTGCGACCGCTACGTCGCCATGGCCGAGAGCCTCGCGTACCGCTCGGCTCTGGGCTACGAGGGGTTCACTCCTGAGCGGTCCCGGCAGATCCTGGCCCGCTTCACGGCCGAGCAGCTGCAGGTCGCGCCAGGGGCGCTCGACGGGTAAGGGGCGCGGCGCTCAGCACGCCGCGGTCGACTCCCGCGCCGGTCGGGCGTCGAGCGGATCGAGCGCGAGCCGCCCGTCGTCGGCGACGTGCGCCGTCTAGGCCGCTCCGTCCCAGTAGCGGTGCGTGTGGCGGCCGGTCGGGTCGGGGTGCCAGGCGGCGGGAACGGCTTGATACTGCGGACGAGCCGATCGCGGCCGCCCCACCGGCTCCGGCTTCCGCGGCCGGTAGGCCGCAAACCAGGCGGTCGCCGGCCGGCCGAACAGCAAGACGACGGCGACCGCGCGCATCGCCGAGCCTGTCGCAAGCCAGGCCAGCGACGCGGCGGTGTGCTGCACGGTGAGCAGAGTCGGCAGGGTGAGTAGCGAGCCGAGTACGAACAGCACTGTGTACACGATAAGCGCCCAGCGCCTGCCGAAGGCGATGGCGGTCACCAGGCCGATGGCTACGGCTATGCCGATGGCACCGGCGCCGCGCGTGGGCCAGTCCAGCAGGCCGGCGTCGGGGCTCGACAGCGAGGTCAGCAGCACGGAGACGTTCACGATGAGCACCCAGACGATCAGCCAGACGGCCGCCCTGACTGCCGTGGGCCTCGCTGGGCGAATTGTGGCGATCAAGAAACCCCCCCTTGCACGGGCAGGCGGCCGGCGCCTGCGGTCGGCGCGCGCGACTGCGCGTCCGCGACCCATCGTTTCACTTCAAGGTCGACACGCCGCGCCCGGCGCTTGAGCCCCGGTCACGGGGCCGGCGCAAAAGGGCGCCGGGGCGGTGTGTGCCCCGGCGCCGTTCGAAGCGTAGGCCGATACTCTCAGGTGGAGCTCAGTGGAGCTCGCTCGTCGCCCGCGCGCCGGCGCGGCGCCCCGCTGCTTGTTCAGTCGTCGAAGTTCCCCGCGGCGCCCTTGTCGGTGTCGAGCGACGCGGCCCGCTCGACGATCTTGGCGTCGGTCCAGTCGGCGGGGTCCTCGATGCGGCCCGTCTTGGGCTTGAGGTCGTAGGAACCCGCGGCGAGGATCGCCTCGACGGCCAGCGGCGCCGTGTCCTGGGCGTTGAAGACCTCGGTCATCATCTTGTAGGTGAAGTCCTCGACCCGCCGGGCCATGCGCTCGCGGATCTCCTTGGGCTGGGCGAGGAACGGGCTCTCGAACGGCAGGTTGAGGCTCTTGTAGTCGCCCTTGTGCCAGCCCTTCTCGTCGGCGTAGGCGACCACCTTGGCCCACATCTCCTCGGTCACGCCCTCGCCCTTGACCTTGATGAAGTTGCCGTCGGCGTCGAGGTGCGCGTTGCCGTAGTCGTTGACCTCGAGCCCCCAGGAGACCATCTGCAGGGCGGTGGCCACGTTGGCCTTGGTGGTGTGGGTCTGGTCGGCGATCTCGCGCAGGCGCTCAGAGCTGTTGCCCGAGGTGCCGTGCTGGGCGCCGCTCACCTCGTAGGGCGAGAGGGCCTTGTGGACCTTGGCGGTCAGTCCGACCTGGATGCCGGCGCTGGACGCCTCGATGCCGTGGGTGGTGCCGTTGTTCAGCGCGATCCAGTCGGCGAAGATGTCGTGCGCATTCAATCCCTGGATGAGGAAGAGCGCCTCATCGGGCGTGGAAAGCCCAGAGGAGCCCTTGATCTCGCCGACCTCGGTCTCGAGGCCGGCCCACGCCGGGATGTGGGGATTGACGGCGAGGTTGGCCAGCAGGTTCTTGTCGTTGGGCTGGTGGGAGGCGTCGATGGCGATCGAGGTGATGCCCGCCTCGAACATGGTGGGGACCTCGACCATGGCCTGGGCGAGGTCGGCGTCGTTCTTGATGCCGTAGTGGTCGGCGTGGACCGCCACCGGGATGGTGATGCCCATCTCGTTGCACAGAGAGTCGACGATGCGCGCCACGTTCCAGTAGTTCACCGGGCAGTAGGCCTTCTGCCCGCCTTCGGACTTGGCGATCTCGATGATGAGGGCGGCGTTGGCTTTTTGCGCGGCGCGCAGCGCTCCGCGGATGACGAAGGAGTTGCGCCCGTTGGCGGCCATCGCGATGGCCTTGCCCTTGGCGCGCATGGCCCGGTCGATGACTTTGCCGCTGACGATCAACGCCTTGGAGTTCGGGAACAGGGACGCGACAGTGGGAGGACGACCCACCTGGACGGCTTTCTCGAAGTCCTGTGCATACGCCATGGAAGGTCTCCTTCAAGGGTCATGGATGCGGTATGGACGCGTGTAAACGATTCTATCCAATCCGCACCCGGGGGGTAGCGGGCGGTACCGATGGCGCTTGCTCACCGATGCCGCGGGTGTCGCGGGGCGACCACACGAGGGAAAAGAAGTGGTGCCCCCAACGGAATTCGAATCCGTGCCGCCGGCTTGAAAGGCCGGTGTCCTAGGCCGCTAGACGATGGGGGCACTGTGCCGCGCAGGGATTATACCTGCTGGGCCGTTTCGCCGCGTCGCCGTTTGTCGGGGCGGCTGGCGACGCACAACTTGGGGTAGAGTCAGAGCGCAACCATCCAAGGAGTCTCCAAGTGAGCAAAGACACGGCGGTACGGCCGAAAACGCGCGCGGCGGGCCGCGCCAAAGCGAAGACCGACGGCAAGGGCGCGAACGGGCGCGCGACGGCGCGCGCCGCCAAAGCGGCGCCGCCAAGCGGCGCGGCCACCACGCCGACTACCGCCTCGCGCGGCGGCGCGGCGGCGGGCCCGCTCGGCGGGAGCGGCGGCATCAAGCTCGCCGCGGTGCGCCGCTTCGACCGGGAGTTCGCGGCAGAGCCGCGCAATCGCCTGGCGTTGAACGCGGTGACGGCCGGCAAGGTGCAGGTCGTGGCGCGCAACCGCGAAGCCGTCGTGCGCGCCGCGCAGCGCAGCTTCTCGCACGTCGTCAAGACCCCCGAGATCACCAACCAGAAGCAGAGCGGACGCTGCTGGATGTTCGCCGGCCTGAACGTGCTGCGCGTGGCCGCCATGAAGTCGCTCAAAGTCGACCAGTTCGAGTTCTCGCAGACCTACCTGCAGTTCTACGACAAGCTCGAGAAGGCCAACTGGTTCCTCGAGACCATGATCGCGACCTCAGGCGAGCCCACCGACGGGCGCCTGATCAGCTTCCTGCTGCAGGACCCCATCCAGGACGGCGGTCAGTGGGACATGTTCACCGACCTCGTGCGCAAGTACGGCGTGGTGCCCAAAACGGCCATGCCCGACGCTGAGTCGAGCGGCGAGTCGGCGCCCATGAACAGCGCGCTGCGCGCCAAGCTGCGCGAGTACGCGGCCGAACTGCGGCGCCGTAAGGCCGGCGGCGCAGCCGCCGGCGAGCTGCGCCGCCGCAAAGACGAGATGCTCGCCACGGTGTATCGCATGCTGGCCATCCACTTGGGCCGGCCGCCCGGCGAGTTCGACTGGCAGTGGCGCGACAAAGACGACGAGTTCCATCGCGACGGCACGATCACCCCGGCGCAGTTCTACGAGCGCTACGTCGCCCTCGATCTCGACGACTACGTCAGCCTCATCAACTGCCCCACCGCCGACAAGCCGTTCGACGCCCTCTACACGGTGGAGCACCTGGGCAACGTCGTGGGCGGCACGCCGGTGCGCTACGTGAACGTCGACATGGCCGCCTTCAAGAAGGCCGCCGCCGCGCAGATCGCCGCCGGCCAGCCGGTGTGGTTCGGCTGCGACGTCGGCAAGATGGCCGAGCGCGACTCAGGCGCCCTCGACCGCGAGATGTACGACCTCGAGCTGCTCTACGCGACCGACTTCGCCGCCGACAAGGCCGAGCGCGTCGAGTACGGCCACAGCGTCATGACCCACGCCATGGTGCTGACCGGCGTCGACCTCGACGACGCAGGCCGGCCGCGCCGCTGGAAGGTCGAGAACAGCTGGGGCGAGAAGGTCGGCGAGAAGGGCTACTTCGTGATGAGCGACCGCTGGTTCGACGAGTACATGTTCGAAGTCGTGGTCGAACGCCGTCACGTGCCCAAGCGCCTGCTCAAGGTGCTCGACACTGAGCCGGTCGTGCTGCCGCCCTGGGACCCGATGGGGTCGCTCGCCCGCGACTGCTGAGACCTGAGCGATAGTTCGCGCCGCGATGCGGCGCGCCGCCTGCGGCGGCGCGCCGCATCGGCGTTTCTGGGCTGCGTGCCAGCCCCTGTGTGCCGTTCCGGGGCCGCGCCGCCCTTGCCGTCGCGGCTTAACTCGCAGATCAGTCTTGGATCAGGGCGCCGGGCTGGGCGCCCAGACGACCTTGCCGCCCGGCCGCGAGCGGGCGAGGGCGACGCCGATCGCGTCCTGGGCCGCGTGGGCCGCCGAGACGTTGATGTCGTGCTTGTTCATGAGCAGCGAGAAGTCGAGCCAGTCGCCGTTGGCACTCTTCACGTAGCCGGACAGGTTGCTCGCGTCGGTCAGGGTGCCGGTCTTGCCGTGCAGGTTGCCCTTGGCGGCGGTGCCCCGCATGCGCGCCGAGAGCGTGCCGTCGACGCCGGCCACCGAGAGCGAGTACCAGAAGGTCTTCCAGTCGGTGCGCTGCGACATGGCGGTGAGCAGCTTGGTGATGTCGAGCGTCGTCAGGCGGTCGTAGTAGCTCAGTCCGGAGCCGTCGGTCAGGGTGAAGGTCTTGGCGCCGAGGCCCACCGAGACCAGAAAGGCGCGCTCGGCCGTGACGCCGCGCGCCGTAGTGCCGCCGCCGGCGAACTGCGCGCCCAGTCCCTTGGTGAGCATCTCGGCGTAGAAGTTGTCGCTGGGCTTGTTCATGGAGGCCAGGATGCGCCACAGGGGCGGCGACTTTTCGATGTAGGCGACCTGGGCCGTGGCCGGCGTGACGCCGCTCGCGGCCTTGCCGGTGACCGGTATGCCGGCCTTGCGCAGCAGCGCGCTGAGCTGCGAGGCGACGAACAGCGGCGGATCGCTCGCCCGCCGCCCGTCGGCCCGGTAGTCCTCGTTCAACGCGAGGGCCGAGAGCGGGCCGCAGTAGTCGATCATGTCGGGCTTCCAGTACGACACCGCGCGCGCGGTGTCGAAGTAGCTGTCGTCGCCGACCACGCTGCCCACGATCTTCTTGACCGGGATCGTCGCGTTCTTCAGCGCGGTGACGAAGTCGTTGAGCCTTGCTGTCGTGAGGCTCGGATCGCCGAAGCCCTTGAGATAGATCTGACCGGTGTAGACGCCCTTGGCGCTGATCGTGCCGGTAGTGAGCAGCTCGGTCTTGAAGCGAAAGTCGGCGCCCCAGTCGGCGAGCGCGGTCGACGAGGTGACGAGTTTTTCGTTGGAAGCCGGCAGGAACTGCGTGGCGCTGCGGCGCTCGTAAAGCGAGGTCGCGGTCGACAGGTTGTAGACACGCACGCCGGTCGTGGAGCCGGCGAAGCCGTGCGCCTTGAGAGCCTTGACGATGCGGTAGGTGAGGGTGCTCGCGCCGGCGGCGGCCGGCAGGGCCGCCGTGACGGCGAGCACGGCGACGACGGCAGCGACGACGATGAGCGCCCGCTGGCGGGCAAGGCGACGACGGATCCTCATTGGCTCCTCCCGTCGGGCGACTGCAGCCTGCCCGACCGTCGATCGGGACCGTCGATCGTACGGTCCGCGCTACCGCAGACTACCGGCCGGGTCGGCGCACGACAAGCGTCGCACTACCGCGGGCGCGGTGGCGGAGTCGGTGGCGGGGTAGGGGGCGGCGCGGTGGCGCCGGGACGTGGGTCGTGCGGCGACGAGTGACGGTGGAGTGCGGCGGAGCAGGATGGCGGCGGAGCGGTGGCGCGGGGCGGGCGATGGGTCAGTGCGTGACGGCCTTGCGGGCGGTGACGATCGCGCCGTCGTCGCAGGCGATGCGCACGTCGTCCATGAGGCAGTGGATGAGAAAGAGTCCGCGGCCCTGCGGGTCGGAGAGGTCGGGCGTAGCGGAGAGATCGATCTCGGGCGGCTTGAACCCCACGCCGTGGTCGCGGATGACGAGGCGCACCTCGCGCGACGTGACGGCCACTGTGACGTCGATGTCGCGCTGGCTGCCGCTGAAGCGGATGGCGTTCTTGCAGGCCTCTTCGAGGCTCAGCACGATGTCGAACACGCTGGTCTCGGGCACGTTGAAGCCGCGCAGGAACGTGCGCGCGGTATCGCGCGCGGGGGCCAGCGCGGAGGGTGCCGCCGGCACCGCGAGGTGCAGGGCGCGCTCGAACTCGCCCGGATCGGTCGAGGCGGGCGCACCGGACCTGCCCGCCGGCGGTGCGGCGTGCAGGAACAGCGGACGGATGTCGGACGGCTCGGGCAAGCTTTGCGGCATGTTCTGCGGCATTGTCAATGCTGGAGAGTCACTGTGTGCGACATTTCATAGTCAACAGCTTGCCCGCCGTGGCCGGTTCCTGCACTCAGGGCCGTTCGGCGAGCCTGCGCGGCGCCCGATGCGGCGGCGAGCCGATGCGGCGGCGCGCCGTTCACGGCCGCCAGGCCGAGCCGCCGGCGCCGTCGCGGCGAATGACCGCGGCGACGCGATCGACGAGCGCCGCCTGCGAGGTGATCAGACCGAGCTCGCGGTCGTAGAGCAGCGAGGCGACCGAGAAGTTCTGCGAGCCCACGAAGGCCCGCGCGCGGTGCGAACCGGGGTCGACGACGATCGCCTTGGCGTGGATGTAGAGCGGCGCTGAGTAGGCGTAGGTGCGCACCGCGACGCCGGCCCGCGCCAGCGCGCTGAACGCGCCCGCCCACTCGCTTTGACGCGTCATGACGACTTCGACCCTGACCCCGCGACGAGCGGCCGCCTGCAGGGCGCCGGTCACCGCCGCGTCGTTCATCTCTTCGTTTTCGGCGAGCACCTGATGGCGGGCCGACGCGATCAGGGCGACCAGCGCGTCTTGCGCGCCGGGGCTCCAGACGAGGGCGGCGGGCGAGGATGGCGGCAGCCCGCCGCCGGCCCAGTCGTTGGCGAAGCTCGCCGCGATGGCCGTGACGTCGGCGCGCCGGCGGTCGACCACGACGAACTCGCGCGAGGTCGAGTAGTAGCGCGCGGTCAAGTTCATGGTCATGATCGCCGCCGTGCGCCCGTCGACGACGATTGCCTTTTCGTGGGTGACGGTGAACTGCGGCGGCGCCCAGCGCACGGCGACGCCGTGGGCGCGCAGGTAGGCGAAGGCGGGCTGGTTGTAGTGACCCACGTAGTGGGCGTTGAGTATGACCCGCACGTGCACGCCGCGCCGGGCGTCGGCGGCGAGGATGGCCGTGGCCTGGTTGTCTTCGAGCTCGTAGATCTCTATGTCGAGGCGGTGCCGGGCGGAGCGCAACAGCGCGTAGACGGGCGTGAGCCCGGCGTCGGGTTCGACGACCAGCGAGAGCGCCCCGGCCGTGGCGCGCGACCGCGCAGCGGTCGCCGCACTCGAGGCCGAGGCGCCGGCCGCCTTGCGGCGGGCTTTGGCCTTGTGGACTTTGCGCGCGGCGGGCCGGGCCGTGGGCGTCGGGCCGGACTGCGCACCCGTGGCGACGGTCGGCGTGCCCGCAGGGTGGTGCGACAGGGCCACGACGAGCGCCGCCGCGACGATGATGAGCAGCGCCGCCGACAACGACCGGCCGCGGCGTGACCGGCGTCTAGCCACGGGCCGGGCCGGTGCGACGGTGCGTTCGCTTACGGGTCATCGTTCTGCTGTACCTCGTGTCCGCGGTGACAGCGCCGCGCTTGTGCGCGCAGCGCCGCGGCGTGGTGCCGCCGCTCGTGTGGGCGGTCGGCCGAGTCGACAGCCTACGACCGGGCAGGGCGCAGGTGAAGGGCCGCGCGGGGCGACCGTGGTTGCCGTTCAGTGCGCGCCGCGGGTGGCGATCGAGGCCTCGCCGGTGGGTCCACGGTATCACGCTGCCGCCGACCGCGGGACAGGAGTGTCGCGGGCCGCGCCCGCCTGCGCCGGCATACGCCTGCCGGTGCCGGCCTACGTCCGCCTACGCCCTCTCGCGCGTGGCGGACGTTGGACGTTGGGCGGCGTGTTCCGCCCGGACTTGACGTGAAAATCGGTCTCCGTTACGTTCCTGTGAGGTCCGCACACGAACCCCGCTTGCAGGGAGAAGAGCCTGCGAGCACGACCCGAAGGACGACACGGTGGCTGAGCTGCTCGAAGAGGCGACGACGACTGCGCTCGCGCACCCGTCGGCGACCGAGCCCCCGACTGCCGACGCGGTGCGCGCGCACCGCGGCGTGACTGTCGCCTACGTGCTCGGGATCAGCGTGCAGGTGGTGCTCTGGTCGCTCGTGTTCCTGGCGCTGGCCGTGGCGATCGCCACCGGCGGGCATCTGACCGAGTTCCGCTACGTCGGCTTCTAGTCGCCCGGCGACCCGCCCGGCATGACCGACGAGACGCGCCAGAGGCAGTCGCTCACGCACGTGGGTGAAGGCGTCGGCTCGGTCTGACGCGGCTGAGGCCTCGCGCGAGGTTCTGGTACGATGACCGATAGACACCGAGCGCCACTTCGGGCGCTCACCCCCGACGTCTGCCAATCAAAGGGATAGGTTCTATGGCTGTCCGACTCCTGGCCCTCGACTGCAGCCCACGCGACGGCAGCAACAGCGGCCTGCTGGCGGTGCGCTCCTTCGAGCGTCTCGCAGAGAAATACCCGAGCGACGTCGACCATCGGGTCATCGCTCTGCGCGACCTTCACATCGAGAACTGCAGCTACTGCAACGTCTGCGGCAAGACCAAAGACGGACGCTTTTTGCCCTGCGTCATGGCCGACCAGGACGAGACGCAGTCGGTGCTCGACGCCATGGCGGCGGCCGACGGTATCGTGATCGCCACGCCCGTGTACTTCGGTCTGCCCTCCGATCTGTTCTCCAAGTTCATCATGCGCACAAGGGTGCTGCGCCATCAGGACTTTCGCCTGGCCAACCGCGTGGTGGGCGTCATGGCGACCGCCGGGCGCCGCTCGGGCGGCGCCGAGACGGCGATCATGGCGACCTGGCTGCCCTTCATCCGCAACGGCTGTCTCATGGTCGGCAACGGCGACACGACGTCGCAGTTCGGCGCCTACGGCTGGGCCGGTCCGCGCGGCCACATCCTGAGCGACGAGTGGGGCATGGAGCAGGGCTTCCAGGTGGCGGAGCGCATCTACACGGTGGCCAAGGTCGTGCGCGCCGGCATCCAGGCGCTCGACTTTCACAGCCCCATGCAGTTCTCGTACTCTTCGGGCACCCGGTCCTGATGGGCCTACCCACGACAACCCACGACCTAGGGCAGGTGGACGAGGCATGAGCGACGCCGACACGATACTCGAGTTCATCCGCGACGAGGCGGTCGACGCGCCCCCCGGACTGACGATCGACGCGGACACGTCGTTGTTCAAAGACCAGCTCCTCGACTCGATGAGCCTGACGAACCTCATCACCTTTCTCGAAGACGAGTTCGGCATTCGGGTGGGCGCCATGGACGTCGTGTTCGAGAACCTGGACACGGTGAACCACATGCTCGCCTTCATCGCGCGCAAGAAAGCGGCCGTCGGTGGCTGAGCGCGCCCGCGCCTGACGGCCACACTCGTTTTTCGTGGATAGCGCGGTCGACAGACTCCTGAGCTTGGCACGCTCGCGCCCGGAGCGGCCGCTGCTGCTCACACACGGCCGGTCGTATACCTGCGAGGGCTTCGCGCGCCGGGCCGGCACGCTCGCCGCGACGCTCGCGGCCGCCGGCGTACGGCGTGGCGACCGCGTGGCCACGCTGCTCGAAGAGTACGACAACTTCTTCGTGGCCATGTTCGCCGCGTGGCTGGCGGGCGCCGTGCTGGTACCCCTCAACAAGAGCCTTCCCGAGCCCGACGTCGCTTGGCTGCTGGCCAAGTCGCAGCCGCGCGTGCTGCTCACCGAAGACGACGCGCCGGCAGACGCAGGAGCGATCGACGCCGACGGTGCGATCGGCGCCGACGAGCCCACCGACGCGCCTGCGTACGCCGACGGCCCGATGCGTCTGCGCGCGGTTGCGGCCGAGCTTGCCGAGCAGCCCCTGCCCTCCGGCGCGACCGCCGTGGCGCCCGGCGAGCTCGCCATGATCATGTTCACGTCGGGCACGACGGGCGTGCCGAAGGGCGTCTGCCATACGCTGCGCGCCATCGGCGGCAACGCGGCCCGCGTCGCCGACCTGCTGGGCCTGGGGACCGACGATCGCATCTTCATCAACACGCCGCCCTACTTCACGAGCGGCATCTGTCACTTTCTCACGCTCATGGTCAACGGCGGCAGCACGGTCGGGCGGCGCGGCTTCTTCTTTGGCGACGCCCTGCTGGCCGAGCTGGCCGAAACCGGCTGCACCGGCTTCGGCGGCGCCCCGGCGCACCTCGTGCGCGTCGTCGAGCCGCTCGGCGACCAGGTGCAGACGTCGTCGTTGCGCTTCTGGGTGAGCTCCGGCGACCATCTCGGGCTCGACACCATCGCCCGCCTGCACCGCGTGCTGCCCAACGTGCGGCTCTTCAACATGTACGGTCTGACCGAGGTCGCGGGGCGACTCTGCGTGCTCGCCCCCGACGATCTCGAGCGCCGTAGCGGCTCGGTCGGACGGCCGCTCGCCGACATGACGGTCACCGTGCGCGACCCCGACGGCGCCCCCGTGCCCGACGGCGACGAGGGCGAGCTCTACGTCGAGGGGCCGCTCCTCATGCAGCACTACCTGGACGAGCCCACGGTCACCGCGGCGGCGCTCACCGCGCGGGGCCTGCGCACCGGTGACTTCGGGCGCCGCGACGCCGACGGCTTTCTGTGGATCGCGGGGCGCAAAGACGACATCATCAAGCGTGGCGGCGAGAAGGTCTCGATCGTGCACATCCAGGAGGCCCTGCGCGCGCTCGGCAAGTTCAGCGACGTCGCCGTGATCGCCGCCGACGACCCCATCCTGGGGCACGTGCCTGTGGCCTTCGTGGTGAGCGCCGACGGCCTGCCGGTCAAACGCACGGCCGTCATGCGCGAGCTGCGCGCCCTGCTGCCGGCCACCTCGCTGCCGAGCCGCATCGTGCCGCTCGAACAGATCCCGCGCACCGGGTCGGGGAAGGCTGTGCGCGCCGAGCTGCTGCGCCTCGCGGGCGCGTAAAGGCGGCCGGCGATGCAGATCTACTTCAGCTTCACGGTGCTCGTGCCGGTCATCCTGCTGGCGCTGCCCATCTTCTGGCTGGTATTGCGCCGCGACGCCTGGCGCCTCTGGTTTATCGTGGTGCTGTCGGTGAGTCTGCTGGCCCTGCTGCACCCGGCGTTTGCCGTGGTCTCGGTCGGCCTTGTCGTGCTCACCCACCAGCTCGTCGAACAGATGCACGCCAAGAAGCTTTCGGTCCGGCGCACCGTGCTCATGGCGGTGCTGGGCGCCGTCGTCGTTCTGGCGCTGGGCAAGTACGGCCAGGTCATGACCGGCCGCTTGTGGGGCAGCAACAACTGGGTGTACACGCGTATCGCCATGCCGCTCGGCGTGAGTTACTTCGCCTTCCGCCTGTTGCAGTACGTCTTCGACCAGGCGCGCGGCGTGCTCACCGAGAACTCGCTGCTCAGGCTGGGCGCCTTCGTGCTGTTCCTGCCGACGTTCCCGGCCGGCCCCATCGAGACCTATCAGGGCTTCTACGGCAAGCGCAGCACGAGTTTCGACGCCGACCTCTTTTACAGCGGCCTGCGGCGCATCATCATCGGCTACTTCAAGAAGGTCTTCGTCGAGGGCATCGTGTTCACCGTGTACCTGGCGCCGCAAGCCATCAAGCCGCTCGCCCACGGCTGGCACTTCAGCACGGCGCAGCCGCTGCAGGCTTCGATCTTCGTGATCTACGCCTTCATGCGCGCCTACCTCGACCTGTCGGCCTACAGCGACCTCGCCATCGGCTTCTCGCGCCTGTTCGGCTTTCGCATCATGGAGAACTTCGCCAACCCGTTGCTCAAGCGCAACCTCAGCGACTTCTGGCGCAGCTGGCACATATCGCTCTCCACCTGGTGCCGCAACAACGTCTACTTTCCGGTGTTCGGCGCGACCCGCAAGGTGTGGCTCGGCCTGATCTGCAGCATGACGGTGATGGGTCTGTGGCACTACGTCGACCTGAACTGGTTCACCTGGGCCATGTGGCACGCCGGCGGACTGATCACGGTGAGCTGGTGGCTGGGCCGCAAGAAGGCGTTTCGCAAGGCCCACCGCGGCGAGCCGTTCTGGAGCCGCTACTCCATGCGCCACGCCCTGCTGTCGCCGCTCTGGTACGTCATGACGTTCTGCTTCGTGGCGCTGGGCTACTCGTTCGTGGCCACGCCCAACATCGTCGTCGCGGCGCGCGTGCTCAGCGGCGCCATCGCCGGGCCGTTCGTGTGGCTCGCACAGCAAGGCGCCATGGGCGTGGCCGGGCTGCTCGTGGTGATCGCGCTCGTCGTGGGCGCGGCGTGGCTCGTTGCGCTGTGGCGCCGCCGGCCGCAGCCCACCCAGGCAGCCTAGGGCGCCGCCCGACGGCCAAGCGCCGGGCCGACGCCGCGTCCGTCCGGCCCGTCCGTCCGTCCGTCCGTCCGGCCCGTCCGTCCGTCCGTCCGTCCGTCCGGCATCTGCTAGTCTGCATCGGTCATGAATAGTCCATCTCGTCGTCCGAGCAGCGTTCGCCGGCGCATGCACGATCGCGAGCGGCGACGCCGCATCCGTCGCCGTCGGCTCGTGGCGCTGGTGGCTGCCGTTGCGGTCGTCGTTGTAGCCGTGCTGGCCGTGCGCGCCCTGGCCGGAGGCTCGGGATCACCCTCTTCGCACACCGCGGCGGCGTCCGGCTCGGGCGGCGCCACGAAGTCGCCGTCGCCGAATGCCTCCGCGTCGGGCGCCTCTCTCCCCTCGGCAGCGGCCGCGGCGACGGTGATCACCGTCGGCTGGGTCGGCGACACCACGCCGGGCTCCAAGTACGGCATGGCTCCCGACGGCGGCCGCGCACTGTTCGGCGCCATGCCCGCCCTGCTCCGCAAGCCCGACCTCATGATCGCCAACCTCGAAGGCACCTACTCGACGGCAGGCCCGTCGAAGTGCGGCAGCGCCTCGGCCGCCGACTGCTTCGCCTTTCAGGCGCCGCCGGCCTACGCCCAGGCGCTGGCCGCGTCGGGCATCGACCTCGTCAACATGGCCAACAACCACAGCATGGACTACCTCACGCGCGGCTTCGAGCAGACCCAGGCGGCTCTGAAGAAGGTCGGCGTGGCCTACGCGGGGCCGCCGAACACGGTCACCATCGTGAAGGTGCACGGCCTGCGGGTGGCCGTCATGGGCTTCTCGCCGTACCCCTGGAGCGCGCCACTGAACGACATTCCGGCGGCGGCCAAGCTGGTGCGCCGGGCCGCCGCTGAGGCCGACATCGTGATCGTGCTCATGCACGCCGGCGCCGAGGGGGCCGACGAGATCCACACGCCCACGGGCTCCGAGATGGCCTACGGCGAGGACCGCGGCAACGTGCGCACCTTCTCGCACGCCATGGTCGACGCCGGGGCCGACCTCGTGCTCGGCTCGGGCCCGCACGTGATCCGCGGCATCGAGCGCTACAGGGACCGCCTCATCGCCTACTCGCT
>CAZFJE010000018.1:0-29727 GCA_964519555.1 uncultured Thermoleophilia bacterium | reverse complement strand
AGCGACTTCTGGTGGGCCGCCGGAGGGTCGAACTCCGGACACCCTGATTAAAAGTGGTGTCAGTTCGGTGCCGAGTTGGCACTTTGCGTGCGGGATTGTGCTGCACAGTTCGGGTCTTGCGAGGACGTTTCCAGGCTCGCCTGCTGGACTGTGCGGAGAGTGGCTAAGCGTCGTGTCGGCAGTCTGTCGGCAAGTCGAGCGCGCGTTCATCGTCAGCCCGCGGGAAGAGTGACGACAAAGAGTCCAGTCGATCCCGGCACCACAGTGACCACGCCGTCCGCGGCCTCTGCGAGTCGGCGCGCCAGACTGAGGCCGAGGCCGGCGCCCGATTCACCATCTTCTGCACCGGCGGCCGCACTTCCCCGAACGCCGGGCGTGAAGATCTCATCTGCTTCTTCGGCGGTGACACCGGGCCCGTCGTCGGCGATCTCGATCGCGACGGTACTGTTCGCTTGCGTGACTTCAACCGAGATATTGGCTGTCGCGTAACAGCACGCGTTTTGCAGAACGGGCTGGAGTGTGCGTACTGCGACGCCGGCGTCCACACCGAGCCACAGCGGCTTTCCCTCCTCTCGTATCGCCACCGTCAGGTTGCGCTTTGCGACTAAGCTTGAGCAGGCTTCGACCGCTTCAGCTACGACCGCCTGAGCGTTGGCCCGGCCGCGCATCGTGCCACTGTCCTGCTGAGCGGCCAAGACGATGGTATCTATCGTCCGGGATAGATACTGTGCGCCACTGAGGACATTGGTGAGCGCAACGCGATACCCATTCTGGCTGCGCTCGTGGTGCAGCGCCATTCCGACCTCGGCGGTGATTCGCGCGAGCGGCGTGCGCAGCTCGTGTGAGACTTCGGCGGAGAACCGCTGTTCGCGCCTCAGAGCTGCGGCGATTCGGTCCAGCAGTCTGTCGAGGGTCACCGCCAGCCGGCCGATCTCCTCGTAAGGCCCGCCAGAGCCGAAGCGGCGATTCGATTCGTGCTCGCTCCATGCGTCGGCTGCCGCGGCCATGTCGGCCACGGGCTTCAGGGCGGCACCCAGCGTCCGGTGTGCAGCGACAGTTACAACAACCAGCAGCGACAGAGCCCAAACGACGGACCCCGCGAGGGCAAGATTCCGAGTGGCCTCGAAAGACCGCAAGGAGATGGCAACAACGACTACGCCGGCTCGCGAACCGTCGGTTGCTGCCCGTGAATCGCGCGCCACGTGTTGCTTTACCGCGAGTTGGAATTGCTGCCTCTCCAGGATCACGGGCGTCAGATAGAGGCGAGCGTGAAGTCGGGGAAGTCCGCGAACTACCTGATGGCCTCCTCCGGCGGCGAAGTCCCGTACGGCTTGTTGTAAAGAAGGGTTGACGCGAGGGCTTTCAAGGACTCGTCGCCCGACAAAGACCCAGGCCTGTCCCGGTAACGGTAAGCGGTTCAGGAACTTGGTTTCCACGAGATGATCATTGGCAAAGGCAAGCGAAGCAAGCTCAGCGTTGGCTCGAGCGTAGGCGGCACTGTTGGCGCTCGCCGACAGGCGGTTCCAGACGAGTACGTTAAAGGCAACGGTGGTGAGAACAAGTGCCGCGGCGACCGATGCGACGACTGTTAGCGTGAGTCGCCCACGCAGGCTTCGCGGGCGTCTCATCTGACGCAGTAACCGACACCGTAGACTGATTTGATTGCAGGCGCGTTCGCCACTTTCGCGAGCTTGCGACGAAGGCTTGCGACGAAAGCGTCGAGCGTGTTGTCGTAGACGATCGCCCCGTTGGGCCAGCCGGCTGCCTTGAGAGATCGCCGTCGAACGACCTCGCCTGGTGTGGAAGCCAAGCGTGCGAGCAGGCGAAACTCCGTGGGTGACAGTGGAACGACTTCGCCTTCGGCGACGATTGCGTGGGCGGCGGGATCGAGCATCACATTCCCCAACGTAACTGCGGTCGACGTTCCACTTCGGCGTACAAGCGCGTGCAGGCGAGCAAACAGCTCCTCGTACGCAAATGGCTTGGTGAGATAGTCGTCGCCGCCGGCGCTGAATCCGGCCAGGCGATCGGACAGGCACGAGCGGGCGGTGAGAAACAGCACCGGAGCCCCCACGCCTCGCGCTCGCAGCGCGCAGCAGACGTCGCGGCCATCTGCATCAGGGAGACCGATATCAATGATCAGCAGCTCGGGGACTTCCGAGGCAACCGCCCTCAGCAAATCTCCGCCTGTCCCAAAGCCACTGGCTCCAAAGCCCTCTTCTTGCAGCCCATGGACCAGGAGAGAGCGCAGCCCGATGTCGTCCTCAAGCACCATCGTTCGCGGCCCTTCCGAGGATCGCATGGTCAAGAGGCTTGGCTGCGAGAGGCTACAGGAGATGTCAAGTCTCGTCCTTCTCACGAGTGAGGCACGCTCGGCGGTCGTAGTGCCCGCCGCAACGTGAACTATGAGCAACCGTCGTGAGGAATCGATAAGCGGCAAGTAAGAGGGGCGGTAGCGTTGAGTTACAGCCCGTGAGTTCACGAGACGGCCTTGCGACGTGAGCGGGCCCCCAGATCGCGACGACTCGTTGGACCGCCTGCCGCCCATGCCTGTGTCTTTCCGCCCGGCGGGTCACCCACGCGCCGGGAACAAGAACCCTCCAGCGTCACGGGTCGTTCATCGGCGGTCGGCCATTCCCTCAGGAAGTCCTCATTTTTCTCACCGTAGTGTGGCGCCGCGAGGAGCCAACGACCGGAGGTAACGCCTAGCGATCGACTGAGTCTTCGACTACCAGGGAGTACGCGCCGAACGTGCGAAAGCGACAGTGAAGGAGAGAGAAGCATGAACGTACTGACGAGACGGTGGCACGTCCGCGCCGGCGTCGTCGCCATGGTCGCGGTGACCGTCCTGGTCGGGGCGACGTCCGCCTGGGCGAAGCCCACGATCAACGGCGCCGGCGCGACCGCGCCCCAGCTGCTCTACGAGCAGTGGGCCCACGACTACAGCGCCGCCAAGATCAACTACAACGGCGTCGGCTCGGGTGCGGGCATCGCGCAGATCACCAACGGCACCGTGAACTTCGGGGCCAGTGACAAGCCGCTTACGCGCGCCGTCCTCGACGCCTCACCGGGGCTCGTGCAGTTCCCGTCGTGCGTCGAAGGCATCGTGCCGATCGTCAACATCAAAGGCGTCGCCAGCGGTCGTCTCAAGCTGTCGGGTGCGGTCCTCGCCAAGATCTACGAGGGCTCGATCACGACCTGGAACAACTCGGCGATCAAGGCCCTCAACCCCGGCCTCAAGCTGCCGAGCGCGAAGATCTACACGGTGCACCGTTCCGATTCATCGGGCACGACTTGGATCTTCACACACTATCTCCAGGCCATCGACCCGTCCGGTTGGCATTGGGCCGACATGTCGGGCTCGTGGCCCGGCAGCAATACGGTCGGCGCTAACAAGAGCGCCGGCGTGGCCGCCGAGGTCAAAAGCCTGAAGGGCGCCATCGGCTACGTCGAGTACTCCTACGCCGCCACCGCCCACATCCCTTACGCGCAGATGAAGAACAAGACGGGCAAGTTCGTGCTGCCCTCGCTGAGCACCTTCACGGCAGCCGGCGCCCACGCCAAGTACACGTGGTCCAACGGCTTCGCCACGAGTCTCGTCAACATGTCGGGCAAGACGGTCTGGCCGATCACCGGCGAGACCTACATCATGGTGCGCAGCAGCCAGGGCAGCTACGCCACGGGTAACGCCATGCTGAAGTTCTTCAACTGGGGTCTCACGAGCGCCAAGGGCATCAAGGACGCCAGGACCCTCGACTTCGTGCCGCTGCCGTCGACCGCCACTAAGGCGATCAAAGCGGTGTGGCACTCCAAGGTGAAGGCTGGAAGCAAGCCCTGCTGGTGAGCTCCGCGAGGTAGGGGGCTACCGGCAATCGCTCTGGGAGGATTCCCTCTCCTATGTGGATCCCCATTCCCTGGCTAAGGTCGGCGTCCTGTCGGTGCCGGCAACCCCGGGGCGAGAGCCGCACGATTACAGCCCCTGCCGGGCGGCCGCGAAAGCGGCCGCCCGGTCTTAGATAAGGTCGTAACCCGTCCGTCGGCCGACTCTGTCGCGGTCGCACGGACTGACCAGAGTCTGCTCGTCAGTCGGGGAGTGTGCGCCTGGCGTGCGACAGCAAGCAAAGGAGAGAGAAACATGAGTGACTGTGGTCCCAAGGTCCGTGCGTGGAGGCGGCTCGCGCTGAAGCTCGGAACGGGCGTGATCAGTTTGGCTTTGGCCATGGTGCTGGTGATGGGCCTGGCCTCGCCGAGCTTCGCCTTTGCGGCCGCCAAGCCCGTAATCACCCATATCAAATCGACCAGCGGGCCGACCGCCGGCGGCAACACCGTGACGATCACGGGCAAGCACTTCATGTCCGGCGGTAAGAGCATGGTGAAGAAGGTCACGTTCGGCACGAAGGGCGCGACCAAGCTCCATGTCCGTTCCGCGACCAGGATCGTCGTGTCGGCTCCGGCGCACGCCGTGGGCAAGGTTGACGTTCGTGTCGTCAGCACGAGCGGCGGCAAGAGTGCCATTGTGGCCGCCGACAAGTACACGTACAAGGCGATGGAGCCGACGGTCACCAGCCTCGACCCGGCCACGGGCTCGACCCTCGGCGGCAACACCGTGACCATCACCGGCACCGGCTTCAGCGGCGCCACCTTGGTCGCGTTCGGCCCGACCGATGCGCTGTTCACAGTGTCGTCGGCCGGCAAGATCGTGGCGACGGCCCCCGTGGGCGCCGCGGGCATCATCGAGGTGACCGTGACCACCGCCGGTGGCACGAGCGCTCCGAGCTCATCCAATCAGTACACCTACGTAGCCCCTCCTGCTGTCACGGCCGTCAGCCCTGCGACCGGCCCGGCGGCGGGCGGCACCGCAGTGACGATCACAGGCACCGGCCTCACGGGTGCCACCTCGGTCATGTTCGGCGCCGGGGCCGCCACCAACGTCACCGTGGTGTCCGCGACCTCGATCACGGCGACCGCCCCCGCCGGCACGACGGGGACTGTCGATGTGGAGGTCACCACGCCCTTCGGCGCGAGCGCACCCGTGACGGCGGATCAGTTCATCTATACGCCGTAAGTCTGATCGGCTAAAGGACGACTGGCACGGTCCAGGCGCCAGAGATGACGACGGGGCCGCCTCTTGAGGCGGCCCCGTCGTCGTTGCGACTCGGCGCCAAGCCATCACGCGTTGTTAGCAAGTTCGATGTTCCGCTGGCTAACTGCCTGAGGCGTGACAAGACGAGGGCACGACCAAGTCTTGCAAGCTCTGCGACGACATTGGGTGTTCCATCCGCGGATGGCTTTTGGCTGACGGTCGAAGGGCCCCAGCCATGCTGAGCCCACCGGGTGAGCCCCCCTTGAATCCCGCAGCCTCACGATCCATCTCGCCGGCCACCGGCGTCTGCGTCGGTGACGTTGTGGACCCCTCAGATCCTGCGCCGATTCCGCACCATCGCGCCGGTTACAGATGTGGGTGACATCGGCAAAGGCCTCAAGCACCGAAAGATCCAGGTGGCCAGGACGTCGGCTGTCAGTCGCCATTCTAGCCGAATGCGGGCATGCGGAATCGTTGTCGATGACTGGTTCGCATGAAACGTGCGGTGCTCGCCGCCGCGCATCGCCAAGTGGCAGCCTCACACCGGCAGGCGTTACGGCGCCTGAGGACCGCTTGAGACGACAATCGTCACCGTAGTGCCCGGCGGAGCTAGGGCGCCGCTCGCCGGCGTCTGGTTCAGTACGGTATAGGGCGTAGCCGTTGAGCTTGGTATCAGGACGACGGCGACCACAAAGCCCGCCGACCGCAGCGTCGCAATTGCCTGCGACCCGCTCTGACCGGCCACGTTTGGTACGTCTGCGGCCGAGAGACTCGGCGAGAGTCCCGGTCCCCTGGATATAGTGATCGCGACCGACGTTGCCACGGACACCGTGGTCCCCGAAGCGGGAGCTTGGCCTGCGACCGTTCCTGCAGCCGCCTTGTTGCCGTAGATCGACGCGACGCTGCCCAGCGTCAGGCCCGCTCTCGTCATTGCCGCTTCTGCCGCCGATTGGGTCATGCCGACGACGCTGGGCACCGTCCTCACGGCTGATCCCGCCTCAACGAGGTCCACCGCGGAACCTCGTCTGGCCGTCGCACCCGCGCCGGGACTCTGTGCGAGGATGGTGTTCTGCGACTTGCCGGCGCCCTGCCCGTAGCCCAGCGTACCCAACCTGAGGCCGACGCGAGAAAGCCGCGCTTGCGCGCTGCTCAGCGTCGCGCCGACGACATTGGGGACCGTGCGCTTCTGGGCGATGATCCCGGAAGTCCACGCGGCAACCAGAACAACGGCGAGCAGCACAACACCTGTCGCGATCCACGCCCTCACCTTGTGTCGAGACGCGATCGACACGTCCGAGGGTCGCGGCGGGACCTGGGGTGCCTGAAGCTCGTTCTCGAGCGCTTCGAAGAGCTCGCGGCCGGAAGCGTAGCGGTCCTCGGGGAGCTTGGCCATGGCCCGCAGGATGATGCCCTGCAGCGAAATCGAGACCGTTGGAGCGAGCCTTCGCGGAGGAGGGACAGGTGCGCTAGCGTGACCCTTAGCGATCGCAAGGGCGTTGCGGCCGGCAAACGGCAGGCGCCCCGTGACAAGCTGGTACAAAACTACGCCGAGGCTGTACACGTCTGAGGCCTGCTGCAGCGGTCGTCCGAGCACCTCTTCTGGGCTCACGTAGGCGGCGTTGCGGGGTGGTGCCTTCCCCGTCAGATCGGCCCCGCCCTGTCCCTGTGCAAGACCAGCGTCGATCAGAACGACGTCACCCTCATAGGTCCATATCAGTGTGTCCGGGCTGACGGCTCCATGGACGATGCCGTGCTCGTGCAGGTTGGCCAAACCTAGCGCCGCCTGGACTCCAAGCGCGGCCACCGCTTGAGACGACAGCACACGCTCCACTGTCAGCAAACGTCTAAGAGTGACTCCCGGAACCGGTTCTGTGGCCAGCCAGACGAATCGGTCCTGGCTGCCTACGGCCAGCACGCGTTCGTTGTGCGGGCCAGTTGTATCTGCCAGGTGCGAGAGGGCCCTCAGGAACACCGCGGGAGCGACCGGCTCGACGGTCTTGACGACCACATCGAGGCCGTCTTTGGTGACCGCGCGTTGCGCCCTTAGGGCATCACCGGGCAGCAGCTCCTCGATGATCGTGTAGGTCTCTTCGATTCTCTCAACCATGGTGAAGTTCGCTTCCCTGAGCCGGCGTCCGCGAGCCCTCCCCGTCGACCACGGACAGCCTGACTTGCGGAGCTGCGTCCGACCGACCTTGCCCTTTTGTGGACCAAGCTCTCAGATTGCGACAAATGCGTTAACCCGCTGTGCGGAGGCTGTTTGCCGAGCATGAGCTCGGTCGCGTGGTCAGATCGACCCCATGCGAAGGACTTCCAGAGCTCCTTACGGCTTCGGCCAAAGATCAGTGCGGATCGTGAGCGCCAGATGCCGTGTCGCGTGGCTTCAAGAAGGTGAGTCGAACTCAGTGGCCAGCAAAGCAAGGCCCAAACGTGAAGCTCATGGTCTGCTTACGTGCTCGAGCTAACGTAATGCACTCATGAAACGCCAGAAGGAACGTACGTGATGCACCGCTTGCTGCGGCGTCCCGTCGATCGATCGCCGGTTGTCGGTGAAGCCGCGTGACTAGGAAGTGTAGGGGCGCGCAGCTGCTTGTCGTTGTCGGTGCGCTGCTCGTCTTGGTTAGCGCGTTGCTTCTGCCGGACGTGGCCAGCGCTGCAGTCCCGGCCGGAGTCACGAAGGGTCTTGACTACCTGCACGCCCACCAGCGCGGCGACGGGGGATTCTCCCTCGGAGGCAGTCACGGCAGCGCTTCTCTTACTCCATGGGCGACGCTCGCGATCGCAGCCGGGGGCAACGACCCCGCACTCTGGCGAGTGGAAGGTCACAGCCCCGTCACCTTCCTGCAGGGAACCGATCTCACAAGCGTGGCCGCAGCCAGCGGCAACGCGCCCGAGTACTACGCGCTCTGCATCCTTGCCTACCGGGGCGCCGATCGCACAAACCTTCTCAAGAGCGCGGGCACCACGAAGCTGGACCTTGTCGCCAAGCTTGAGTCCTACCAATCGTCCGAGGGCTACTACTCACCAGCGATTCCGGCCACCACCTCTGCGAGTACCGAGACCACGGCGTGGGCCATACTGGGCCTCGACGCCGCTCAGCAGAGTGGTCCACCAATGAGTGGCGCGGTGGCCTGGCTCCAGACGAATGCGAGCGGTTGCGGAGGTCCCAACGCCGATGGCGGTTTTGGCTCGCAGCCGGCGTCCCAATCGAGCACGACGGTCACCTCGCTGGTCGCCCAGGCCCTGGTTGCGGGCGGCGTCCCGGCAAACAACGCAAAGGTGCAAGGCGCTGCCGGCTTCATCGAGAGCATGGAGACGTCGGAAGGCGGGTTTCAGGATGCGTCGGGCGGCTCTGCCAACGCGCTTTCCACCGCCTGGGCAATCGAGGGGCTGCACGCGTCTGGGACCGATCCCAACACGTTGGGAAAGGGCGGCCATACGCCCTCTACCTTTCTTGGGTCGCTGTGTCAGACGAACGGTTCCTACGAGTCGTCCGGCGACCTTGTGCAAGCGACTGCGCAGACGTGCATCGCTCTTGCTGGGACAGCGCTGCCCGTCGCCCCCGCAGGGGACGTTGCAAGCAGTTTCGACCCCGTGTTTGTGCCTGGGTCTGTCGCGCCGGTCGCCGGTAAGAGGTTCACCACGAGTGCACTGTCGATCAAAGCCGCCTACCACGACAGCCAGAACGGGACTGGCATCGCGACCCAGCAGATCCGCATCACACTCGATGGCGTTTCAAAGACCAAGGCCGCCGACATCACTGCGACGCACCTGACGCTGAAGCTCACCAAGCTCACGAACGGCTCGCACACGGTCGTCATCACGATCTATGACCGGGCCGGCAATGCGGCTCGTATCGAGCGCAGGTTCACCGTCGCGGTGCCGGTGGTGAGCAGTGACTCTTCCGGGGACTCCAGCTCGAGCAGCGACTCCAGTACGAGCAGCGACTCCAGTACGAGCAGCGACTCCAGCTCGAGCAGCGGCTCGAACTCCTCTCCTACGCCGGTTGTCACGCTCACACCGGTGGCGACCACTTCGCCGACCGCTGGCGCAAGTCCCAGCGCTTCAGTGCCAGGACGGACTACCCGTGCGAGACATCCGCGCGGCAAGGCCAATACGGAGACCCTGGTTGGCGCGAGCCTGGCGTCGATCGTTCCCCTCGGCATCGCCGGATCGTGGCTCAAACGTCGCCGCCTTCTGAAGGTCATGGACCGTGCGACAAGAGGCGAAATCCTGCCACGGAGCCCATCGTTGTGGGGGCGATTCTGGAAATCCGGCAGATCGCCGTGGACCGACGGCGGAGAGTGACCAGCTCAACTGGGACTTGCCGCGCCGGCTCGTGATGATGGCGGCAATCGCGAGGAAGGCGATGAGGGACAATGCGACCGCCACGGATCGGCGTCCACCAAACGCGACAGTTGCAGGGCCCCGGTCATGAGCCGCCCGCGACCGCGCAAGGCGATCTAGCGTGTGTAAGACTCGGGTTCTTTTCTTGTGCGTCGGCAATACGGCTCGTAGCCAGATGGCCGAGGCGTTCCTGCGCGCCTATGGCGGAGATCGATTCGAGGCTCGCAGCGCCGGTTTCCAACCCCGGGAGATCGAACCTCTGGCCTTCGCCGTCATGAAGGAGCTGGGCTTCGACATGCGGACCCACTTCCCCAAGGGCCTGAAGGAACTCCCCCGCAACCTGCGCTTCGACTATGTGATCACGGTGTGCAATCGCGCCGAGCGCAGGTGCTCGCGACTCCCAAGCTTGGGCGAGCATCTCAGCTGGCCTTTTGAGGACCCCGCTGCTTGTGTGGGAAGCGAAGAGGATCGCCTGGCCAGCTTCCGCAAGGTGCGCGACGGCATCGAGTTGTTCATCCGCGAGTGGCTGCAGGAACGTGACACAGACTGTCGCCAGCCTCACCGCAACCTCGCTGCCACTACACGGCCTGCTCACCACGGCGCACGCCGACAACGGCGGCCGAGCCGGGGCTCGTGAGGATCGGCGCCGTCAGTGCCCGGCTGTCTGGTCGCGGAGTCTCGACGCGTCTCACAGCAAAGCAACTGCGGCCTCACTTCGGCCTCACACCTGGCTCTCAGACTGTCGTCCGATGGAGGCTTTCTTCAAGGCAGACGTGCACGTGCACTCCAGGCACTCCGACCGGCCATCCAGTCGTTCGCTGCGCCGTCTCAACTGTCCTGAGAGCTACGCCGACCCACTCGTCGTTCTGCGTCACGCACGCGAGCGCGGCATGAACTTCGTCACGGTCACCGATCACGACACGCTCGAGGGCTCGCTGCGAATCGCTGAGGAGCCCAACACTTTCCTGAGCTCCGAGGTCACCGTCGCCTTTCCCGACCACGACTGCGAGATCCACGTCGTCGTGCTCGGGGTCGATGAAGTGCAGTTCGGCGACGTGCTCGAACTGCGCGACAACGTCTACGCCCTGGTCGACTACCTCGACTGGGAGGACATCACCCATTTCGTGGCGCACCCGCTCTACGCCGCGAGCGGCACGATGACGATGGCGGTGTTCGAGAAGCTCTTACTACTGTTCAACGCTTTCGAGGTGCGCAACGGAGCGCGCCCGGCGCGACTGAACAATCCGGTCGATGCCACGCTTGCCGCACTCACGCCGTGGCACATCGAGGAACTCGCAAACAGGTACGCGATGGAGCCGCGCGGGCCGCTGCCCTGGCTCAAGGCGCGCGTGGGAGGCTCCGACGACCACACCGGCCTCTACGCGGGCGGATGCCACACGGTGGTGCCCGGAGACGGTACCATCGGCGCGTTTCTCAGCGGCATCCGCGGCCGTCTGTCGATGCCGGGGGGAAGCGACGGCGACCCGAGGTACCTGGCCCATAGCATCTACGCGGTCGCCCGAGAGCACATACTGCACGCGCTCGACTCAGGTACCCTCGGCGGCAAGCTGCTCGGTCGACGCTTCCCCAGAGGGCTCGTTGGCTGCGAAGGCGACCCTGGGCTTGGTCGCGAGGGCGACAAGTTCGCTGCGCAGTGCATCCACGCATTGCGATCTGTCCTGCCTGTTGTCACTGGCGCTGACCAAGCGAACTGCGTCGAGCACGAGGTCACCGACCTCGTGCGGCGACTGTGGCAGCCCTCCGACCAGCACGACGTCAAGCTCATGAACGAGAGGATCTTCACCGTCGCCGCAGACGTCGTGCGACGCGCGGCGACCGCGCACGGTCGACGCTTCGTGGGAGCCGTCAGGGGCTTGCACCCGCTGCGCGCTGCCCGTCCCTTGGCCGGCTTGGCCATGGTCCACGGCCTGTCGTTGCCCTACTACGTCGCCTACCACGACCACTCCGCGGAGCGCGGCCTGGTCGCCGAGATCGAGGAGCGGTTCGCCCCGGGTGGAGCACCGCCACGCAAAGAGAAGATTGTGCTCTTCACCGACACGCTGGCCGACGTGAACGGCGTGGCGCTGACCATCAGGAGGCTCCAACGCGCGGCCGCAGCACAAGGCACGAATCTGGTGGTCGCGTCTTGCGACGACGGCTCCGGCGTCGCCATCGACGACGCTACCGGAACCGTTACGTTCCCAGCCTGCGCCGAGCTTGCGCTACCCCACTACGAGGAGTTCGTGTTGCGCACGCCGTCCCTGCTCGACGTGCTCGACTATCTCGACACCACCGGTGCCACAGCCATTCACGCAAGCACTCCCGGCCCGATGGGGATCGTCGCCCTTCTGGCCGCCCGGATCCTGCGGCTCCCGATCGCGGCCACGTACCACACAGACGTCCCCGGCTATGCCCGCATCCTGACCGGACGCGCCGTCGCGGGCGGCGCCGCTTGGGCCTACGTGATCGCCTTCTACAGGCTCGTCGACGAGGTGCTCGTGCCGTCGGCCAGCACACGCCGCCAGCTGATCGCGCACGGTCTGCCCGCGGAGCGCATCTCGCCGCTGCCCCGCTGGGTCGACACCGAGCTCTTCACACCGGTCAAACGCGATCTAGGCATCTGGCGCAGGTACGATGTTGGCCCCGCGACGAAGCTGCTTTACGCTGGTCGAGTGTCGCGCGAGAAGAACCTGGAGTTGCTCGCCGACACCTTCGAAGAGCTCTTGGCGGCCGGCTGCCCCGTTCATCTGATCATCGCCGGCGACGGGCCCTATCGGGCGGCCATGCAGAAGCGGCTGCGCGGACTGCCAGCGACGTTCCTCGGCTTTCTGACCCAAGGCGAGCTCGCCCACGTGTACGCAGCCTCCGACCTGTTCGTCTTTCCCAGCGCGACCGACACCTTCGGCAACGTGGTCCTCGAGGCGCAGGCCGCCGGCCTGCCTGTCATCGTCACGGACAAAGGCGGACCGAACGAGCTGATGCAGCACGGCAACACCGGCTTCGTTGTGCCGGCCAACGACGGGCGCGCTCTTCTTGCGGCCCTGCAGTGTCTCCTGACCGATCCGGGCCGACTCGCCCTGATGAGCCTGCAGGCCCGCCGTTTCATTCTGGCAAACCAGCTGTCGGTGGAACAGCAATACGAGACGCTCCTGCGCGCGCCGCGGATCTCGCGCCACCGCCGATGGCAAAGGCCGCTGGAGCCCGGACTGGCATGACTTGTGTCGTGGGGCCAATCAACAAGGGTCGCCTCGCTCGCTTGCTTGCCGGTGACCCGTTTCCAAGAGCGTGCCTAAGCCCCAAGCGAGGCCTGCTTCCCTTGGGTCTCTGTTCTCTCTGGGATGGACCTAACGCCTTCGGGCAAGGGCGGGAGACTCGACCCGGCTACTCGACACCGGACACGCCAGCACTCGTCTCCGGAACTCGTCTTAACGTCTCCCTAACTTTCTCGTAGCAAAGTTCGCAGCACGGAACTCCACCAGGCGGTCGAGATGGCCAGGCGATCGACGCAGGCGGCAACGCGACAGACATGCAGACCAGCGGGGCACTGTTGCGATCCTTGCCACGGCGGCCACCCCGACGTTGCAGCTGGCTTGCCCTGTTTGCGGCAAATCGGTCAGTCACGACTCGGTGACTGCCTTGGATGATCCACGTCGCGTGCGTCTCGAAGAGCTCTATGGGGAAGGTCTGACCAACCACGAGATAGCCGTCCAGCTCGGCGTCTCACGAGAGCGCGTGCGACAGCTCCTGCATCGTTACGAGATCCCCATCAGGCCGCTTCGAGAGCGCCGCTTCCTGGCAGCGGTGACGGGCCGCGAGACCGAGATAGCCGCTGCGTTTGTCGAGCTGCGCAACGACGCCGCCGTCGCACAACGACTCGGGCTACTGAACGGCCAGGTGCGCCGGTTGATCGATGCGACGGTCCCTGAAGCCGATGTACTGCGGCGCAGAGGTCGCAACCATCAGCCCAGGTACTCAGACGCGGAGCTCATCGCGACGCTTCAACGAGCGGCTCTCGAGCTGTCATCGCCGATGGGCTATCAGGCCTTCAGGATCTGGGCGGTGGGCCAGCAGCGCCACGGCTCGTCGTGCCCCGGACCCCAGGTCGTCGTTCTTCGATTCGCGGGCTGGCGCAACGCACTCGCTCAGGCCGGCCTGCCGGTAAACCGCGTCGGCGGTCCCCATTCGACCTACGACCTCGACAGCGTCCTGAGCGCCATCGCTGCCTGCTGGGTCGACCTTGGCCGAGCCCCGAGCGTCACCGGCTATGGGACCTGGCGAGCCGCACGAGCGGGCATAGCTTCGCCGGCGACGGCGCGACGCTTCGGCGCGAGCTGGGACGACCTGCTGGCTGCCGCCTATCCCCTTGTCTATGGTCACCCACAGGGTGGCACCTCATGGGCCGCGCCACTTCCTGCAGCAGCGACTCTCCGGCACGACCGCTGACCACAGCGGCAGAGACACCCATGTCCTGTATCATGTTTGAACGCGTCTCATTCTGGCGAACCGACGGGGTAGCATGCAGGGTTTGGCGGCCCAGAAGGCCCCATCGCCAGTGAATGGCGCACGTCCACTTGAGGCGGTCCTGCGAAGAGGCGGCGGCGTGGCAGGGGTGCTTGTCACATATGCGACGGAACACCGCCCTACCCGAGCGGTGGCCGTGGCGTTGGCAGACACCCTGCGCGAGCAAGGTCTACAGGCAGACGTGGAAGCTGCGTGTGCCACCCGCGACCTGACTCCTTACGACGTGGTCATTCTCGGTGCTCCTCTATGCCGCGGGCGCTGGCACCAGGACGCCGTCAGGTTCCTCAAGACCCATTGTGAGGCACTTGCCAACCGCGATGTGGCGATATTCGCTTTGGGCCAACGGACACCGATCGGCCAGAGCGGACGGACTCGTTGGCGAGAGCAGCTCGACGGCGCTCTGTACAGGTCGCCCTGGCTGAATCCAGTCAGCGTCGCACTGTTCGACGACGTAGATTCACCAACACGCAAGGGTAGCCGCCGCAATCAGCGCGATCGACGCGCAATTCGGGACTGGGCATTAGGCATCGCCGAACACGCCCTGGCGAGCGGCTAGGTGCCATTCAACGCCCATCCAAGGGAGCTGACCGACACCGCCGCGCCCAAGAGCGGTCACTGGCATCGCCCAGGTTACGAGGACGGCAGCGAGAGTCTGCAGCGCATCGTCTGTATGGACATCGAAACCGAGGACGGATGCTTCTAGTGCATCGAGAGAGAATAGTCCGGGGCGGGTCGCATGTCGGCTGACGCCGCTCACCGCGCAGGCATCCCCGCGGCCGCGGCTGCCCTCGAGCAGACATTGACGAGATCGCCACAAGGACCGTGGGAGTCAGCGGCCGGCCTCCAGTCCGGACCAGGTGCGCCCCGAGTCTCCGCTGCGCAGCAACCGAACAGGCCACGGGCTTCAGAGGCGGCGCACAAGAAGACCGCTGGCGCTGCGCAAGCCGGTCCCAGGGCACGTCCCGGGACCCAATCGGCGGCTCGGGAAAACGTCCCCGAAAACGCCCCGCTCGGCACACGCATCGGGGTCATTTCCGACAACCACGGCTACCTCGACCCCGCGGTCCTCGAGATCTTCGCCGGCGTGAGCCACATCATCCACGCCGGCGACGTCATGGACCCGCAGATTCTGGAGCGACTGGAAGCGGTCGCGCCGGTGACGGCGGCGGCCGGCAACATGGACTCCGGGCAACCGACGGCGGGCTTGCCGCGCGAGGTCGCAGGCGAGGTCGCGGGCGTGCGTTTCCTTGTCGGCCACAAGCGCAAGCGACTCTTGCGAGATCTGGCTGCCGGCAGCATCGCCGGCTTGGCCGCCGACAAGCCGGACCTCGTGATCTACGGGCATGACCACATACCGGCGGCGGCCTGGGTCGACGGTACGCTCTACCTCGATCCGGGCAGCGCGAGCGCGCCCCACGAGGAAGACGATGGACCGACGGTGGCTATCGTTGAGGTCAAGGCGGCTGGTCTGGCCGTGACCTTCGTGCCGGTGCCTCGGAGAACGCTCGCCGCAGCGGTCGACGACGGGCCTTAGGCGCCCGGGACACGATTGGCAAGAGACCGAGGCCACCTCACGGAATGACTTTCGACCCACGCCGACTCTCGCACTTTGGGAACAGAGACCGGCGCCGTCTGCAACCATCGCGGCGGTCTCGTTTGACGCTCAACCGCCGACCCGCACATGGACCGCCCGCCGATCGCAGAGCCACTCTTGACTACCCCAACGCGCCTCCTCACACGAAGCTAACCCGGCTCCCCGATGATAAGGGGCCAACGAAGTTCGGACGCTGCCGCAGGGAGCGCAGCTGCGCGACGGTAGCAAGGTGCGATGGACCTGTTCCACAGCGTCAACTGTCTCGCAGACTGACAAGCAGCTCGCGACAACCAAGAAGGACGGCGGACATGGCCTTCACGATCGTGGTCGGCTACGACGGCTCGGATGGTGCCAAGGCGGCACTCGACGAGGCCGTCGACCTGGCCAGACAGCTCTCCGGCAAGATCTTCGTCACCTACGCCTACAGGGGTCCGAACAGTTACTCGGGGGCGCCTCTCGACCCGGACGATACGCTCGAGGACCTGGTCGGAAGGTTGCTCGAGAGAGCCCGGACCTTGGGCGAGAAGTTGCTCGCCGAGGCTCTGGCGAGCAGCGGCGACATCCAAATCGAGCCCGTGTTGATCGAAGCGCGGCCGGCTCAGGGCCTACTCACCGTGGCGCGCCAGCAGCGCGCTAAGATCATCGTCGTTGGTACGCACGGCGAATCGCCGATCGGCGCCATGGTGCTGGGGTCGACTGCCTACCAGCTTGTGCACTCCACCAACAAGCCGGTGCTCGTCGTGCCCACTGCCAAGCAGCGCCGCAAAGCACCCTGAGAGCCGTGGGGGCGGGTGCAACTACTCGCGCGCAAAGATCGGCTCCCATACGAGAGATCTGAACAAGCATGACCCGCAAGAGCCGTGGACGCCGCCTGCTGCGTCGCGGCAGCCTGATCGTCGTGTTTCTCGGTGTGCTTGGTCCCGGTCTCATCACGGCTTCGGCCGACAACGACGCCCAGGGTGTCACCACCTACGCCCAGGTAGGCGCCCAGCAGGGCTACCGCCTGCTCTGGCTGCTGCTCATCGTCACCTTCTCGCTGGCGGTCACCCAGGAGATCGGTGCCCGCTTGGGGATCGCCACCGGCAAGGGCCTGGCCGCCCTGATTCGCGAGCGATTCGGGCTGCGCGCTGCCTCCTGGGCGATGCTCTTGCTGCTGATCGCCAACCTGGGGACCACGGCCGCCGAGTTCGCTGGCCTGGCGGCCGCCCTCGATCTGCTCCACGTCAGCAAGTTCGTCTCGGTGCCGGTCGGCGCCGTGCTCGTCTTCGTGCTCATCAGTCGCGGCACCTACCGGCGTGTGGAACGTGTCTTTTTGGTGCTCTCGGTGATCTACATCGTCTACGTCGTCTCGGGGCTATTGGCTCACCCCGCCTGGCCGACGGCGCTGCGCAACACAGTCATGCCCTCCTTCACGCCGACGACTGCCTTTATGCTGGCGGCCGTCGGCCTGGTGGGCACCACTGTCACTCCCTGGGGTCAGTTCTTCATCCAGGCCTACGTGGTCGATAAGGGGCTGTCCGTTGGCAAGCTCAACTACGAGCGCGCCGACGTCTTCATCGGCGTGCTCATCACCGATTTCGTCGCCTTCTTCATCATCGTGGCCACGGCTGCCACGCTCTACACTCACGGCCTGCGCAACATAACCTCGGCAAGCCAGGCAGCCCTTGCCTTGCGGCCCCTGGCGGGGCGTTTCGCAGCGATCCTCTTCGGCCTTGGACTGCTCAACGCTTCGCTGCTGTCGGCCTGTGTGCTGCCGCTTTCGACCGCCTATCCCATCTGCGAGGCACTGGGCTTTGAGATGGGTGTCAGCCGGCCGCTGCGCGAGGCGCCGATCTTCTATGGCATATTCGCCTTCTGCATCGTCTTCGGCGCCGTCGTGGTGCTGCTGCCCGGGGCCTCGTTGATCGCCATCCTGTTCTTCTCGGCGGTGCTCAACGGAGTGTTGCTCGCGCCCCTGCTGATCTACCTCTACATCATCGCCAACGACCGGGCCATCATGGGTGAGTACGCAAACGGGCGCTTTGCCAACGTGCTCACTCTGGCGACGATTGTTTTGCTGATCGGCCTCACGGTCGTGCTGCTGGCGGCGACGCTGCACCTGCTGTAGGGAGGGCAACACCGGCTTCGGGGTCAGGCGCGGCGTCCTCGGGCTAGACAGCGGGTGCTCTAACGAAGCCGGCCTATATAGGCTGCCTCTGACCGCTCAGACGTCAGCTAAGGAAGCAAGGCGAGACAGCCTGCCGTGTGGCATGTGGCCACGTCGGCATTGAGCTCGTCCATCGCCTCCCGGGGATGATCGATGGAGGAACGGCGACCTGAACCCGACCAGACTGGTCCGGCGGCAGCGTCAGTGCCGATCGCCGCAGCCGTGCGACTCTGGCACTCACCGCTCGCTAACCGATGCCTCACGGCGACTTCACAACGGCCGCCCATCATGACGGCAGCCCTTCCCGTGGAGGCCGGTGGGCGTCGACTCCCTTTCCCGGGTCGACGCCTGCTCTTCGTGTACGGGTGCCCGGGAAGATCGTATGGTGCCAATGAATTGGCGAAGTAGCGTGGGCCCGCAGCTGGGTAGGGGGGGTAGTCTTCAGCCGCGGCTGAGCCGAGGCGCTAGCGGGCAACTTCGACCCTCAGAAGCGCCACAGCGAGAAGGGATGAGGCCGTGTACCACGTCTACCACATGAGCTACCTGCAGGCCATCGTGATCGGCATCATCCAGGGGATCGGTGAGCTGTTCCCGATCTCCAGCCTCGGTCACACTGTCCTGATCCCCTCGTGGTTCGGCGGAAGCTGGGCGACGCTCGTCCGGCAGGAGTCACTGCCCGAGAGCCCGTATCTGGCCTTCGTCGTGGGACTCCACCTGGCGACAGCCCTGGTGCTGCTGGCCTTCTACATCCGCGAGTGGGCGCGGATCGCCAGGGGGTTTGTGCGCACGCTGGTCAGGCGCCGCATTGAGACCGACGCGGAACGGCTGGCGTGGCTGATCATCATCGCGACCATCCCGGTCGGTATTCTCGGTCTCGCCTTCGAACACCAGTTCCGGGTGCTCTTCGCCAAGCCCCTGGCGGCGGCGGTCTTCCTTACGGTCAACGGCTTGATCCTCTTTGCCGGCGAAGCCTTCCGGCGCCGCAACGTGCGGCTCACCGCCGCGGCCGGCGTGCCAGTCGGCGGGGTCTCCGCCGCGCCTTCGTCCCCGACGACCGTCCCGACCGGCGGGCAGCCGGCGGGCCGGTTGCGGTTTCGCGACGAAGCGATCGTCCCCATGGACGCCGGCGCCGAGCATGAGCTGGCGGGGATCGGCTGGCTGAGCTCGGGACTGATCGGCGCGGCGCAGGCGCTCGCGCTCCTGGCCGGTATCAGCCGCGAGGGGATCGCCATGGCCGGCGGGCTGTTTCGCGGCCTGAACAATGAGAACGCCCTGCGGTTCTCGTTCCTGCTCTCGACTCCCGTCATCTTCGCGGCCGGCATCCTCAAGGTCGGCGACCTAACGGGGCCTCTGGGAGCCGACATCCGCGGCCCCGTGCTGGCCGGAGCCCTGGCCGCCGCGGGCTCATCACTCTTTGCGATCGTCTTCCTGTCGCGCTACTTCAAAACGCGTACGCTGATCCCGTTCGCCGTCTACTGCCTCGTGTTCGGCGGCGTGTCGATGATCCACTTCGGCATCTTCTGAGAGAGCGGCGGCCGGCACAGTCGTGCCGAGCGGCGATCGCCTGATTGATGTTCCAGCTGACTAGCCGCATGACGCCCTCCTTGGCCTCTGGGGAAGCTCCGTGTTCATGCAGGAACTCTCTAGCTCTTGGCGCGGTCGGGAGTGCGCGAACGGCGCTCGATGGAATAGACCCACAAAGTGGGTGGCCGCGGCGCGCCCTGACTTCTGAACATGTGCAGGCGGTCGAAGTTCTGCTTTCTGGCACTGTCGCCGCCGTGGTGCCGACGAGAGACGAGTGGTCGTGCGATGCCCGAGCCCGCACGCCCATGAAACGCGGTCGCGTCAGCAAGCGGGGCTGATCGCTCGCCGTTTCAGCCGAGGTCGCGACGCAAATCTGATGCGGGCGCAATCACAGGAGTGTCCTCCGTATCCTCGACCTCGCGCCGCCAGGCGACTCGTTCGCCGACCGCGGCCCGTAGCTGCCAGGCAACCGCCTTACTGGCGCCGCGCAGCGTCTCTACGATGGTGGTCAGGTGCCCGCGGGCGAGCGCCGCCACGTCGTCCGCAAGCCCATACTCCCCCACCGAGGCAAGGACCAGCTCGAGGTTGGTGGTGATGTCGTGGTACAGGCCCCAGTCCTGCGAGCACACCTCGGCCAGGTAGGCGATGTCCAGCGAGATCTCAAGCTCGCCTTCGGTGTCGGCCTCACGCAGCGGGAGGTCTTTGACCAGAGCAATGGCGTCGTGGATGTCCTTCTGGTTGATCTTGCCTATCTGCAGCTTGGCAAGCAGGGCATCGACCGGCGAGATGGCGTAGTCGTCCAAGTCGAGCCGGTCGCGCACGTCGAGGTCGTGGTCCATGCGCATCACGTCGAGAAAGACGTCGACGTGGTCGGCAAGCGGAGCCTCGTGGAGGCGGATCGACTGCGCTTTGTCGCCCTTCGGGACGCGTCTTTTCGCGAGGGCATCAGTCTTGATGAACTGCAGCTGGCTGGCGCTGGTGGCCTGGCTTACGTAGAGGTTCTCGGTGTAGCCCAGGCCGGCGAAGAGTTCGTGCAACTCACGATCCTGTGCCGAGAGACCGACGAAGTCGATGTCGGAGTACTCGCGGTCCATGAAGGTCAGATCGAGGCAGTAGCGCCGCACGGCCAAGCCCCCCGTGAGGCGCAACACCAGCTCGCGCTTCCGGGCTGCGTCGATCATCGCCATGGCCTCTGTCATCAGCTCATCGGCCCGTCGTGCTGGTCTCCGCTGACCGCTCTCCGACTTGAGCAGGGCGCCTTCCTTGGTCCCTTCAGGCCGCCGCCTGAGCTCCTCCAGCGGATGAAGCGCGGCGTTGAGCACCGGGCGAGCCAGATACACGCGCGGCTTTCTGGGGGGCGCCCATTCCTCAAGCAACTCCTTGTCTGCCAGTTTGCCGATGGCGCTGCGGGCGGACGTCTTACCAAGGCCGAGAGTCTTCTTGACGGAGCGCACCGTGAGGCACGGGGTCCGGAAGGTCTCGTCGGCTAGAGCGAGCACGTCGCCCTTTACGAGGGAGTGGCAGCGTTCGTAGTAACGCACGAGCGCCTGAGCCTGCAGGCGGGCGCGCTGCGCAGTCTGCCGCACGCCCTCCAGGAAGAACAGAAGCCACGGTGTCCACTCCCCGTGCGTGTGCACCCGCTGCATAAGTGTGTAGTACTCCTCGCGGCGGCCTTCAAGGTAGGCCGAGAGAAAGAGCAGGGGGCGCGCCAGGCGCCCTCGGTCGATCAGCAGCAGCGTGATCACCAGCCGCCCCAGACGGCCGTTGCCCCCGACGAACGGGTGGATGGCCTCGAACTGCTCGTGCAGGAGGGCGCACGCGATGAGGTCCGGCAGCGAACTACGATCTCGCAGGGCCTCGTCCCACTGGTGAAGCGCCTCGAGCATCTCCGGCACAGGCGGGGGCACGTAGGTCGCGGTGGCCAGCGTGGCCCCGGGCTGGCCGAGCCAGTTCTGGGTGGTGCGAAACTCACCCGGCGAGCGCGCACTGCTTATCTCGCCGCGCAGTAGCCACTGGTGAAGTTCGGCCACCAGCTCGAGCGAGAGAGGCACCTCCTGCAGCCGTCCGACCCCGTAGCGCAGGGTGGCGATGGCGCTGTGGACCTCACGCAGGTGGTCGCGCGGCACATCGGCGTGGGCTGCGCCAACCTGATCCAGCAACAGATCGGAGAGGCTCACCTCGGCACCCTCGATACGCGAGGAACAAAGCGCCTCCTGGCGCTTGAAGAGGCCGTCCAGGAGGTGCGGGTCCGGCAGCTGGGCGTCGACGCCGGCCAGCTCGCCAAGGGCCGCATCGGCCTGCGAGAGCGCCATCACCAGCTCATGTGAATACGTCAGCTTGGGCCACAACGGCGCCGGCACGAAGGCTGCACAGCCCTCCGGCGTGGTGACGATCCGTTCGGCCTCGGGGGAGTGGAAGTCGCTGGGGTCGATGACGGCACCTCAGATCTGTCGATCCGGTCCAAGCGCACACAGTGGACAGGCAAGGGCGTCTTGCTCGCCCAGCCGGTAGACAGCGGCTCGCTCACTCGCCAGCAACCGGCGCTGACACAGGGTGCAGGTCGGCGGCTCACCCGGCCAGGTAGCCCGCTGGTGCACCCGTCGCTGGCCGATGAGATTGCGGGTGCCTGCGAGTATGGCGCAAAGCGACTGGTCCGCGCCGACAGGCGCACCCTTCGCAGCCAGGTGCCCGGGCAGACCCAGAAACGAGCACAGATGACGCAGCAGCGCGGCGCGGCGCGATGCGTCCTGCGTATCGACCGAGACTTGAGACACCTTGACCTCCTGGTCGGCCGTTGCCAGCCGCTCCTCGCCCAGTCGATTGATTTTGACTCTGCCGCATGAGCCTGAGGTGAGGCAGGGGCGAACGTTGGGTGAGGGCGGGGGTCCAAGTCTGGCGGGCGAGTCTCTTGGTTACGGCCGCCTGACGCCGCGCAAGGTTTGAGGCACGCCTGCGCGGAGCTTATCGATTGCTGAAGGCAGGCTCACCTGTCTCTAACGTGCATGCGCCAAGGTTGGCCGAGGCTGGCCATCGGCCACGAACCCTTTGCTCCTCTTGCTCAAGTTCGGTGCGGTAGGACCCGAGAAGTCACCGCGCGGCCCGCGATTCCTGGAGTTCCAAGATGCTTGGACCAAAGGCTCAGCCGTTCATGCGTGACGACCGCGGGTCGCTGGCCCTCGGGCGGCTCGGTGGGCCCGACGCGCGCAGGAGACTTGCCGGCAGTCCCCCGTGCCTGGTGACGCCTGCGCATACCGGGACTGGCCTGGGCGTGGTCCGCGACCTCGGTCGCCTGGGCGTTCCCATCATCGCCGCCGACAGCGACGCGCACGCCATCGGCCTCGCTTCAAGGTACGCACTGCCGGCTGCCGTCCGCGATCCCTTCTGTGACGAGGCCGGATTCATCGATGATCTCCTTCGAATCGGCGAGGCGCTGCCGCGGCGCGCGGTCCTGTTCCCTTGCTGTGATGATCACGTGTGGGCCGTTTCGCGGCACGTCGAGCGGCTCAGGGAACACTTCCTGGTGCCGATCGCCGGGTGGGGGGTGATGGCACGGCTGGCCGACAAGGGCCTGCAGCTGCAGGCGGCCCGGCAGGCCGGAGTCGACATCCCGCAGACGCTCCTGCTCCACAGTCCTGCCGACCTGAAGTCGGCCGAAGATGGGATTCCCTTCCCCGCGGTGCTGAAGTCGACAGGACATCGCGAGATGAAGCGGCGCCTGGGCGTGAAAGTACTGCTTGTACGGGACGCAGACGAACTTTCCGGCGCCTACCGCCAAGCCAGCATCTGCGGCCCCCTCATGCTGCAGGAGGTCATCCCTGGCGACGACGATGGGCTGTACTCCTTCGGGGCCTACCATGACGCCTCGTCGCGGCCGCTCGGTGTCTTCTGTGCGCGAAAGCTGCGACAGCACCCACGGGGCTTCGGTCAGGCACGCTTGGTCGAGGGCCGGTGGTCCGACGATGTCGCTGATGCCAGCTTGCGACTTCTTGCCGAGCTGTCGTTCCACGGTGTCTCGGAAACAGAGTTCCGGCGAGATCCGCGCGATGGGCGGCTCAAGCTCATGGAGGTAAACGCCCGGCACTGGCTGTTTCATTCCCTGGCCCGTAGGGCGGGCGTCAACCTCTCATGGATCGCCTACCTCGATGCCCTGGGCCTTCCAGTGCCCGACACACAGCAAGTCGATGGTCTCTTCTGGCTCGACGGAGCCCGTGATGTGCGCGACAGTGTCGCAGAGATTGTTCGGGGTCAGATGAGCGCGCTGACCTGGCTGTCCACTCTGCGCAGCGTGCGCGTCGATGCTGTGTGCAGCCTCGATGACTGGGGTCCCGTCGTGCGCAGCCTGACAAACCAAGCCAGGAGGGCCGGAGGTCATGTCTGCGTGCCGCGGCGATCGGACGGTGACCGGAATGCTTCGCAGGCGGCTGTCGCCGCCGAGCCCGCTGTCTTGATGCCCGCGCCCAGCGACTAGCTTGCGGTCCCTTTTCTTTTGCACGGAGAACGGACGGCCGGCCTGGACGTGCTGGCAACGGAGGTTCAATGATGTGTCGCCTGTTCGGCATGACGAGCGGAAGCAAGCGCAGCCGTGCCACGTTCTGGCTGTTGGAGGCACCCGACAGCCTATCGCTTCAGAGCCATCGCGACCCCGACGGGACGGGGCTCGGCGCCTTTGGCGCCGATGGCAGACCCGAGGTCTTCAAGCAGCCGATAGCGGCCTTTGAGAACGCAGCCTTCGGACGTGAGGCAAAGGAGGTGGAGTCGACCACGTTCGTGGCGCACGTGCGCTACGCGACCAACGGCGCCGATGAGCCACGCAACACACACCCGTTCGAGCAGTGCGGTCGCCTCTTTGCCCACAACGGCGTGATTGGCGAGCTGGGCCAGCTCGAGTCGAGACTGGGCGATTCGCTGTCGCTCGTCGCTGGCGACACTGACTCGGAGCGGTACTTCGCCCTGATCACCCGTTCGATCGACGAGTGTGAAGGCGACGTTGGGGCGGGCATCACGACAGCGGTGCGCTGGATTTCCGAGACGCTGCCGGTCCTGTCGTTGAACTTCGTGCTCGTGACGCCAACAGACCTGTGGGCCCTGCGCTACCCCGAGACCCACCGGCTCTACCTCCTCGAGCGGGCACCTGGCGGGCCGCACGGTGGCCGCCACCTCGATCTCGCCAGCACGCAGCGCACCGTCCGCGTGCGTTCGGCGGACCTCACCGAGCAGCCTGCTGTGGTCGTTGCGAGCGAGCCATTGGACGAAAACCCGGCGTGGCGACTGCTGGAGCTAGGCGAGCTGGTACACGTCGGCACGGACCTCACCGTCGACAGATCGATCATAGTGGACCACCAGCCGATAAACAGGCTGAAGCCAGCAACCGCAGCCGCCGTACGCTGAGGCGCACGTATTTTGGTCAGTCGCTGCTGCGATCGTGCCGTCGCCACGCGCTTGCGTCGTTTGCAGTGCAAGAGGCGGTTGTATGCGCCCAAGCGTTCACGCGCGCGCCACGATCAAACCGTCATCAGTCAGTGTCTGCGGGCAAGAAGGTAGCCATGAGCGGGCCGCTCACATCACTGCGAACCATGTGGCTGAAACGTCTTTGCTGCCCGCGGCCCTTTTGCCGACTCAGATTCCTCCATTAGATCTGCCGGCCGCAATTCGAGTGTCACTTGGCCGCAGGCCGGTCGTCGGCGCCGATCTCTTCGAGGGGAAAGCAAAACTCGAGGTCGTACGCGCGCGGCAAATCGTCCTCGTCGCAGGTGAATTCCTCGCAGCAGGCATCTGCCTCAAGGACGATGAAGCTGATCTCACTCACAGCCCCGACTCTCACCAGCTCTGAGGTCGTGGTCTTCTAGGCGGCCTCGCCTTCCAGATCGTCCGCCAACTGCAGGTTGAGATCGAGCCCGCCGCAGCGCGGACAGGCGAGCGGCGCGTCAATCAGCTCAGGAAGCTCCTGAAATATGTCCATGGCATAACCACATGCTGCGCACGACGCAAAGATCACGCTCTCTCCTTCCAGGACAGGCCTGACAGACCGCGTTCGATCCGATGTGTGTCGTCAGTTTGACGTCGCGACGTTCAGTTGCCGTGAACGTACGGTGAAGATCCTGCTGGGTGTTGGGACGGACCTTGCCCGGCACTGCGGGAGATGACCTCGGGATCACTGTCGACAACGGTACTTGAAGGTCCGGCGGCGGTTCAGATCATGGCGGAGTACACAGCCCGGGAGCTACGAGGCGGCACGGGCGGCCAGCGCCGACATTTCAACAGTAACACGCGAGGCACATCACCCCTGATGGTGTGGCGGCCGCGAGTGTGCTGCAACTGGCCAAACTCGCCGACCGATGGCCGACCGGCCGTTCCGGCCACACCTTGGATTAATGGAATCTCCGCGGCCCAATCGATAGCATCGTGTCATGCAGCCCATCGACAATCCCACGGCCCACGCCTCTGCCGAGTACGACTCACAGGTCGGAAAGACCATCCCGTACTACGACGCGTTTCATCATGAAACCATCAACCTCGTCGCCGCCTACAATCCTCAGGCGCACGTCTGGGTGGATACCGGCGGAGGGACAGGCGCGCTCATCGAGCAGGCTTACGACAGATTCCCCGCCACCAGGTTCTACTTGGCCGACCCTGCGGCCGCGATGCTCGCTCAGGCAGGAGGCAGACTGTTCGGCAAGCAGCGGGTCACGATCATGGAGCCCGTTGACTCTCAGCATCTCAAGGTGGCCGAACCGGTGGATGTCGTCACGGCGATTCAGGCTCATCACTACATGAGGCCGGCCGAGAGAACGACGGCAACGCGAAACTGCCGTGAGCTCCTCAGAGAAGGCGGCCTGTTCGTCACCTTCGAGAACATCAGGCCAGCCACGCACGAAGGCACTGAGATCGCGAAGAAGATTTGGGCGAACTTTCAAATCGGCCAGGGCAGAAGCTCTGCCACGGCGCAGGACCATCTGGCACGGTTCGGCGTCGACTACTTCCCGCTGACCACCGAAGAGCATCTCCAGATGCTCACCGACTGCGGCTTCAGGGTCGTCGAGCTTCTCTGGTACGCCGTCATGCAGGCCGGCTTCTACTGCATAGCGTAGGTCGGCCCAACAGACGCGGGCATAGCCCGACTAGCCTGACTGGTCGCGTACTCGATCGACCTCGTCTCTGCAAAGTACTGGCCCCGGGGGAGGATGGACTGGACGGCGAGACTTAACTCGTCGTCGCGCACATCGCCAACGTGCAAACGGTCTGTCAGGGAACCACGCTTCATCATCGAAGTCAGCCTGAGCCATGGCCTCAGCGAGGGCAAGGCCAGGGCATCAGCAGTTGGCATGGTGCACAGGCGTGCCGCACCCTGACTCCACGTGCGGTAATCGAGACCTTTCTCCTGCAGAAGCGCCCTGCGGCCGACACGAAGCCGACGCCGGCGTAGTCACAGCCAGCCGCGCATCGAGGCTGCGCGGGCCGCCTCGACCCTGTTATGCGCGCCGGTCTTGGCAATCGCAGCAGAGAGGTAGTTGCGCACTGTTCCTTCGGTCAGAAAAATCTGGGCAGCGATCTCGGCGACACTTGCGCCCTCTGCCGTGCCTCGCAACACATCGCACTCGCGGGCGGTCAGCGGATTAGGACCGCTGGCCAGGGCTGCCGCGGCAAGGCCGGGGTCGACCACGCGAGCTCCGGCAAGGGCGCGGCGGATGGCAGTGGCAAGCTCGGCGGCTGGTGCATCCTTGACCAAGAAGCCCCTCACTCCCGCCCGCATCGCCCGTTCGAGATAGCCGGGACGGCCGAAGGTCGTGAGAATCAGTACCGTGCACAACGGCAGGGCCTCGTGCAGGGCCGCCGCCGCCTCGAGTCCGTCGATGCCGGGCATCTCGATGTCGAGCAGCGCGACGTCGGGCTGTGAGGCCAGGGCGGCCTTCACGACCTCATCACCACGGCCGACGGCGGCCACGACCTCCATGTCTGCCTCCAGACCAAGCAATGCTGCAAGGGCACCACGCACCATCTCTTGGTCCTCGGCAAGTAGGATCCGGGTCACGACTGGGCCTCCTTCGCGTCGGCAGCCAACGCGACGTTCGCAGTCTCGGCGCTCGCGCCAAGTGGCACGGTCACGCGCAAAGCAAAACCACCACCCGATCGGCCCCCCGCCTCGAAAGAGCCGCCCATGTCTGCCACCCTCTCTCGTAGGCCGAGCAGGCCGCTGCCGTCCGACGCCGCGGCGTCGGCCTCGGGTATGCCGACGCCGTCGTCTGCGACCTCGAGGCGCACGGCCCGGTCGACCATTGTCAGGTCGATCTCAGCGTGACGAGCGTTGCTGTGGCGCACGACGTTGGTGGCGGCCTCGCGCACCACCCAGCCCAGCAGGTCATCGATGTCTGCCGGCAGGCCGGAGACCATCTTGACGACACTCACCTGTACCCCTGCCGCTTCGAGGGCGGCCCGTGCTTGCTCGAACTCGGTGCCCAGCGACTGGCGGCGGTAGCCGCTGACAGCCTCGCGGACCTCGGCCAGCGAGCGCCGGGCGATCTCCTCGGCGTCGCCCACCTCGGCTCGAGCCTGAGGCCCTGCCCCACTGTCGAACAGGCGTCCGGCAAGCTCGGTCTTGAGCACGATTACCGAGAGGCTGTGGCCAAGCAGATCGTGCAGGTCGCGGGCAAAGCGCAACCGTTCCTCGGCCACAGCGTCGGCTGCGGCCAGACGAGCGACCTCGCCCTGGGCTTCGCGCAGCTCTCTGATGAGCTGGGCGCGCCTGCGAAGCAGCAGGGCAACGTAGCCGATCACCACGGCGGCGAGGGCCCAGGTGACACCACTGGCGAGGTTGCTCAGCGTAAGGCCGCGGGCGAGCTCAACCAGCACAACGACGACACCTACGGCGGCGTCGGCGCGTGCCCCCCAGGCAAGCGGCAGGTTGAGCACGGCCGTGACCGCGACGAAGATGAACAGCACAAACCAGTTCGTGCCGAAGCCAAGGGCCGTAGCGACGGCGATCGGGCCAAGGGCGGCCACTGCCAGATAATGGACCTGACGGCGTCGCCGCGAGACCTCGCAACAGCTCCCGCGCCAGTGTCGTCCGGTTTCAAGGCCGACCGCGTAACAGACGACAAAGGCAGCCAAGGCAAGTGCGGCAAGCCAAGTCGGCCGGGCTTGACCGCCGGCCACGTCGCTGGCCGGTCCAGCTAAGGTCAGCAGGGCGAGATAGGCTAAGCCATGGCTACGTTCCGAGGTCGGCGGGGTCGCCTCGTCTTCGATCAGCGATGCCTGGGACACGGACAAGTCACCTTCCTCGACATCAAGCGCCACGGGCCACCGTGATGGGTGCCTGGCCATTCTACGACGCACTGCAGGAACCGAGGGCGAGATGGACGGACTTGGACTTCAGCGGCTGCGCGGCAGCCAGCTGAAGCGGCGGGCGGCCACGAACAGGCCGGCAGCGCCCCAGATGGCGAGGACCGCGAGGTCGTTCCAGCGAATGCCGGCGGTAGCGGCGTGCGGATTGTAGACAGAGAGCAGGGCCGTGGCCAAGTGGCGCACCGGGAAGACGTTGGCCACGCTCACCAGCCAGTGCGGCAGGTCCGCCGAGGCCACGAAGACACCGGAGATGAAGTAGAGCGGAAGGGTGATGAACATGATGGCGGGCTGCACGGTGTCCCGGCTTCGAAGGATGCTCGCCAAGGCGTAGCCCAGGCAGCAGAAGGCGAGGCTTCCGACGACCACGTCGAGTGCAAGTGTCGGCAGAGCGTGCGCCGGTACCGAGGCGCCGTAGAAGCGGCCGATGGCCAGCAGGACGACAGTGATCGCCAGTGCGACCGTGATGGCCACCAGGGCGCGGCCGGCGATCAGCACGACAGCCGAGACCGGCGTCGCCCGGCGCCGCTTGTAGATGCCGGCCTCGCGGGCGCCGACCACAGACGCGGCGAGGTTGCCAAACGAGGCGCTGATAATGCCCATGGCGATGATCCCGGGCACGTAGTAGATAGCGACGTGCAGGGTGCCGCCCGGCACCTGCACTGTGCCGTGGCCGAAGACCGAGGCGAAGATCACAAGGAACATCACCGGCAGGGCGAACGTGAAGAAGATGCCTTGGCGATTGCGCAGGTAGCTGCGCAGCTCGTAACGGAACTGGTGGATGACAAGGTTGCGCGGGCGGCGCTGGGCGGGGCGCTCGATTGTCGGGGCCAGGCCACTCATTGGTCGTCCTCCGTCAAATGCAGGTAGACGTCTTCCAGGGTGGGGCGTGTCACGGTGAGGTTGGGCAGCTCAAGCTTGCGAGCGGCCGCCCAGTCAGCAAGCGTGCCGAGCAGGGGCAGAGGGTTGCGGGCACGAGCCTCGACCAGACCATCTGAGCAGGCGACGAGCGCCGAAGCAACGACTGGCGGTAGATCGTCGGATGCGGTGTGCGCCGGCAGGCTGAAGCGCACCAGGGCGCTTTCCCTGTCGCGGCCGCCGAGCGTGCCCGACGTGCCCTGGGCGACGATCTGCCCGGCGGCGATCACGGCGATGCGGTCGGCGAGCTCCTCGGCC
>CAZFJE010000017.1:0-29895 GCA_964519555.1 uncultured Thermoleophilia bacterium | reverse complement strand
GGAAGTTGAAGGGCGCGATGCCGGCAAAGACGCCGAGCGGCTCGCGGTAGGTGACGGTGTCGTGGCCGCTGGCCACGTTCATGAGCGACTCGCCCTTCATGAGCATGGGGGCGGCCACGGCGGTCTCGCAGGCCTCGAGGACCTTGACGACCTCGCCGCGCGATTCGTCTTGCGAGCGGGGCGAGCGGGCCGTTGCCCGTCAGCTGGGTCTCGCGCACGCAGCGCTCGGACGGCCAGACGAGTCCCGAGGAGCTCATCGCTGCGGCCCACGCGAGCTGCTTTGCGATGACACTCTCGTCCAGCCTCACCCAGGCGGGCACGCCGCCCGAGAGCCTCGACGTCAGAGCGACCTGTATCCTCGAGGAAGCCGAAGGCGGCTTTCGCATCGCCTCGTCGAAACTCGAAGTAACCGCTATCGTGGCAGGCCTTGACGAGGAGGAGTTCGAGCGCGCCGCCGAGGCGGCCAAGGAGGACTGCCCCGTCTCCGGCGCGCTCAAAGGGAACGTTGAGATCACGCTCGATGCACGGGTCGTACTGATCTGAGATCCAAGCGCATTGGGAGTGCCCACATCGGTCAGACATCGAGGACCTTGTCGATGAGTCCGCCGCAAGGGACTCCGCTTGGCACGCGCCAGCGAGACCGCCTCACGCGGGCCGCAACTTGCGCCCTGCCAAGGCGGAGGTCATAAGAGCTTCCGGGTCTTCGGGCTCTGCCGTATGTCTTAGTTGGACCGATCTCAGGGTTCCACTCCATGGCCATCTAGTTGCACCCGGCAGTAAAGTGTGCTACTTGTTGGCCATCGCAAGCGACGCAGAAACGGCCACCGCTGGGCGGCCGCAGGGGGATCGGTTCGATGACTAATGAACCGTGCGTGTCCAAGTGGCCCGGTGTTCGGCTCACCTCCGCGTCGGGTCGCTGCCCGTACGTTCTCATGCCCAGCATCACCAGCTTCGACTCCCAGGGACCGTAAGCCGTCACTTCGGCGCTGCGCCTTTCTAGGCCTACGTCATCGCCCACCCCTTCTCTCCGCAAAAGCGCGCCGCACGGGCGCGCCATCGCGACGCATCCCTAGGAGACACCACATGGGAGACACACTGAAGCTGAGAATGCTCTCCTCGGACCAAGTAGGCATTATGCGCGAGAAATGCCTTTACTTGCTGTCCACGATGGGCATGAGGATAGACCATGAGGGGGCGCTCCAGACCCTCGCTGCCGCAGGCGCCGACGTAGACCTCGAGTCGCACGTGGTGCGCTTCCCGGTCGACCTCATCGAGACGGCGATTGCCTCGGTCCCCGCCGAGCTGACGGTCAAAGGCGCTGATCCGAGCCACGACTGCCCCATCCCGCACCCCGCAGGGCTGTTCTACTCGTGCACCAACATCCAGAGCATGCTGCATCACGACGTCGGCACGGGTCGCTTTGAAGACAACAGCGCGCAGCGGTTTGCGGAGTGGTGCCAGATCATCGAGATTCTGGACCACGCGGATATCTGTGCCATCCAGACGCCGATGGACGTCCCGGCGGAGAGTGCCGAGGTCCATGCACTCAGCATACAGTTGCAGAACACGACGAAGCCGCTTTGGATGCACGCTTTCAGCCTCGAGGCTGTGCCGTTCATGTTTGAGCTCATGGTCGCGCGCATGGGCAGCGTCGAGGCGCTCCGCGAACAGAGTGTTGCGATCATCAATCCCGGCACGGTCTCGCCGTTCATCATGAAGGCGATGGACGCCGAGGAGATCATCCAGGCATGTCATCACGGTGTGCCCATCTCGGCCGACGGCCACGTCATGTCGGGTTTCACCAGCCCCATGACGGTCGCCGGCAGCGTGGTGCAGAACTGCGCTGAGGTGCTGGCGCACGTCATCCTCTGCCAAGTGGTCAAGCCCGGCCATCCGGCGATGATGACCCAGTTCAACGTGCCCGGGGACATGGCCACCGGCTTCTCAACGCTGGCCACGCCTGCGGCCAACGTGCAGCGTTCCGCCGGCGTCCAGCTCTGCAAGGAGGGCTTCGGGATCCCTGTTTCCGGGTGCCCGATCATGACTGACACCTACGCCTCCGACGGCCGGGCCGTCGCCGAGAAGGCGCTCGGTGGCCTCATGAGCATCATGGCCGGCATGGACATCGCCTACGGCGTCGGCCGGCTCGGCGGCGCCAGCTTGGCGAGTCCCGCCCAGCTGGTGATTGACAACCAGCTCATCGCTTTGCTCAAGGAATACGTTGGCGGCGTCCACGTCGACGACGACTACCTCGCTGTCGACGAGATAGTCGCCGCGGGCATCGGCGGGAGCTTCGTGCATAGCAAGCACACGCTGCGCCACTGCCGAGACTACGTCGAACCTGGCCTCTTCCGCTTCCAACTGCAGCAGACGTGGGAGGCCGAAGGTGAGAAGGACCTCTACGCGCGTGCCGTCGACGAGTACCGGCGGCTGCTGACGCAGATTAAGCCGGTCGACCTGCCGGACGACGTGCGGCGCGACATGGACGCCGTCGTCGCGCGAGCCGACAAGGCTCTGGTGGCGTGAGCGACCCAGGCGACCGTCAGAACGGCAAGAAGAGGCATCCCGCCGCAACAAGACGTTCCGCGTCGAGAAGACGCTAGGAGGAACCATGTCGATCAACGACATCAGGCAGGCCGTTCTCGCCGGCAATGAAGCCGGAGCCGCCAGCTTGGCGCGCGCCGAGCTCGAGGCCGGTACCCCCCCACACCAGATCATGGATGCCGCGCTGATCGGTGCGATGGACGAGGCCGGCGCCAAGATGGCCACTGGGGAGTTGTTCATCCCTGAAGTACTGGCCGCTGCAGACGCCATGAAGGCGGCCATGGACGTCATCTCACCACATCTGGTCGGGGAGGAGACCGCGACCCGCGGCACTGTCGTCATCGGCGCCGTCGAAGGCGACGTCCACGACATCGGCAAGAGCCTCGTCGCGCTCATGCTCGACGGCGCCGGCTTCACGGTCGTCGACCTCGGAGTGGACGTGCGTGCCGACGCTTTCGTCGCCGCTGCAGCGGAGCACAGGGCCGACGTCGTCGCCATGTCTTCTCTGATGGTGACAACCATGCCCAAGATGAAGGTCGTCATCGGAGCCCTGCATGAGGCTCACCTGGACGCGAAGCCCATCGTCGGGGGTGCGCCGCTGACGCAGGCCTATGCAGACGAGATCGGTGCTGCCGGTTATGCGCCAGATGCCGGTGGAGCTGTCAGGCTCGTTCGAGAGCTGCTCTAATCATTGAGGCACGTAGGCGCATTTCCGAGGAAGGGAGGTCTGCCTGAGAACGCATCTGTCATCGGGCGGCTCGATGACTCCGATGCACAGCGGTTAAGGCTATGCCGGCCGCCGAACGCCACAGTTCCGACAACGAGGATTGGGGGCTCATGAAATCGTCAACAACAGCTAGCAGCCGGGCGAACAGGGCGGGTGGCAGGCCTCTTCTCATCTTCGCCGCTGCTCTGATTGCTCTGACTCTGGCCGTGATTGTGGCCGGCTGCGGAAGCTCGACGGCGAGTTCGAGCGCCAGCCCAAGCAGCGCGCCGATCAAGATGGGCGGCGTGCTCAAGATCGGCGCGGAGTATGGCAATGGTAACTTCGACCCCGTCCTTTTTGCCGGCTCGGTCGGCGATCTTCAGCTGCAAGCCCAGATCTATCAAGGACTGGTCACCCCTGGGCCCGACTACTCCGTCCAGCCCTTGTTGGCCGCCAAGTGGTCATCTCCGAACGGTAAGGTTTGGACCTTCACCTTGCGCAGTGGCGTGCGATTCAGCAACGGCCAGCCGTTCTCATCCGCGGACGTTGTCTACTCCATGAACCGCGTGCGCAGCACGAAGCTCGGCTCGCCGGATGCCTCTCTCTTCGCAAACGTGAAGAGCATCACGGCGCCAAACCCTACGACCGTGGTCTTCAACCTCAATGGCGTCGACTCGGAGTTCCCCGCTTCCTTAACCGAGTATCGCGAACTGATGCTATGTAAGTCGGTCAAGAACCCCGCCAAGAACCCCGTGGGCACTGGCCCGTTTATGCTTAAGTCAATCTCGCCTGAAGATCAAGCGATCCTGGTGAAGAACCCCTACTATTGGGGCAAGGACGCACAAGGAAACCAGCTTCCCTATCTCGACCAGCTTGACTTCGTGTACTCACCGGACATTTCCGGGCAAGTCGCCTCTCTGCAAGGCGGTGCGCTCAACTATGTGGCCACGTTGAACAGCGAGCAGAAGCAGATCGTGCAGAGTAGCTCGTCACTCCAGCTCCTTCAGCAGGTATCGAACTACTGCTATGAGCTGCAGATTCGCTGCGACCAGAAGCCGGGCTCCAATTTGAAGGTGCGCCAGGCGCTTCTCGCCGGCACCAACCTTGCGAGCATCGCCGCTCTCGTCGACCCCGGTGTCGCCACGCCCGGCAATGCCACACTCGTCGGCCCGGTGTACAAGGCCGACTATCTGAGCACGGTTCCCGCGTATGACCCGGCCAAGGCCAAGCAGCTGCTTGCGCAGGCCGGGTACCCAAGCGGTCTCAAGCTCACGTTGGTGGCGCAGAATGCGCCGCCGATGCCCGACATCGCTACAGCTTGGGTGGCGCAAATGGCGAAGATCGGCGTCAACGCCAGCATCCAGGAGGTCCCCACGGGGTCGTACTACACGGACAAAGGAACGGATACCTGGTATGAGGCGCCCTTCGGCATCGTCGATTGGGGCCCGCGTGCCACGCCGATCACGTTCTTCAAGCTGTGCCTGACGAGCGACGCACCGTGGAATTACTCGCGATGGAAGGACCCGCAGTTCAACTCCATCACGCAGCAGATCGCGACAACCCTGAATCCAGCTGCACGTTCGGCCCTGTACCGGCAGGCGCAGCAAATCCTTCAGGAGCAGGTTCCCATGATCAACTTCGGGGAGTTCTCGGGCGTGGCGGGCGTCTCGAAGGATGTAGACGGCATAGCGCTCGCCCCCGACTGGTCGCGCACAGTGTTTGGAGATGCACATTTCACACAGTGATGTCAGGGCCATCGTGGCCAGTGGATCCAGTCCGCCACGAGCTGTGTGGCGGGGAGGGGCCGCTTCGTGGCCCCTCCCCGCCCGCCATGAGCGCGCTGTGTCGTAGGCGTGTCGTTCTGCCGCAGATGTGTCTAGCACGGTAGACGGGAGCGATGATGGGTTGGTCACATGAACAAGCTTGAAGACGACGTACTTGTCGCCGAAGAGGAGGGACTCAGCGGGTTTCCCGCGCAGATGCCCACGGAACGGCCGCGTCAGTGGCGTCTCTACTGGCGCCGCCTTAGACGTCGGCCTGCGGCCCTTGTCGGCACCGTCATCTTCTGCGTGTTTCTCTTCCTGGCCGCGTTCGGGCCTTGGGTCGCGCCCGACAACTACCTTGCCCAGAGCGCTGCGCTGCGCCTGAAGGCGCCCACGTTGGCACATCCGTTTGGCACCGACAATTTCGGCCGCGACATCCTCAGCCGCATGATCGTCGGCACAAGGGACATCTTTGTTATCGGGGGTCTCGGCACCCTGGTCGCGGTCGTGATCGGCACGGCAATCGGTCTCGGCGCAGGCTGGGCTGGTGGCACCACCGATGAAGTGGCGATGCGATTGCTCGATGTGCTCCTCTCGTTTCCATCGTTGCTGCTCGCCCTAGTTCTGCTCAGTAGTGTCGGTCCGTCCAAAGTCAACCTCGTTTTCGTGTGCGCCGTCCTTTACATCCCGATGGTGGCGCGGGTGGTTCGGAGCAGGGTGCTCGACCTGAGAAACCAAGAGTTTGTCGAGGCCGCACGTGTGCGCGGCGAGAAACGCAGCTACATCCTCTTCCGCGAGATTCTGCCCAACTCGTTGCCCCCGCTGCTGGTGGAAGCGTCCATGCGTTTCTCGTACTCGATCTTCCTCGTCGCTTCGCTCGGCTTCCTCGGCCTGGGCGTCCAACCACCGTCGCCGGACTGGGGTCTGCAGATTGCCGATGCGCAAAGTTACTTCCAGATAGCGCCTTGGGCGTTGATCTTCCCTGCTTGCACGATAGCGCTGCTCGTTGTCTCTACGAACCTGATGTCGGACGGCCTGAGACAGGTCATGCTGCCTGGCGGCGGGAGGAACTAGCGTGGATGTCTCGTCGGCGCCAGACGCCCTGCGCCCCGTCTTCGAGGTGGAGGGGCTACACATTGACTACGTCACCGAGCTCGGTGCGTTGCACGCAGTGCGCGACGTTTCGCTCGTCGTGCATGAGCATGAGAGTTTCGGGCTTGTGGGGGAATCCGGGTCAGGCAAGTCGACGCTCGCGATGGGCGCCATCTGCTATCTGGCATCCAACGGCCGCGTGACTGAGGGCAGCGTGCGCCTCAACGGGGTCGAGCTGCTGAGCCTCGAGCCCAAGGAGCTACGTGCGCTTTGGGGATCACACATCGGTGTTGTCTACCAGAGCCCGTTGAGCGCCCTGAACCCGTCGATTGTGATTGGCAAGCAGCTCGCCGAAGTGGCGCGTCAGCATTTGGGATTGGACAGGGCTGCGGCATTCACGCGCGTCGCCGAGATGCTGACGAAGGTCGCGATGCCCGACCCTGAGGCGGTCATGAAGCGCTACCCCCATCAACTCTCTGGCGGAATGCTGCAGCGATGTGTCATCGCCATGGCGCTGATGACCAACCCCTCACTGCTCATCATGGACGAGCCGACGACGGCGCTGGACGTGACCACACAGGCCGTCGTACTCGATCTCGTTGCCGAGCTCAAGCGTGAGTTCGATTCAGCGATCCTCTACATTACTCATGACCTCGGCGTAATCGCCAAGATTTGCGACCGCATCGGCGTGATGTACGCCGGCGAGTTCATGGAACAGGCCGAGCTGCGCCAGCTTTTCAAGCGCCCCCTGCACCCGTACACGCTCGATCTCCTCGGCTGCGTGCCGCATTTCGACCCTACACCGCAAAAGCGCTCCCTGGTGACTATCCCCGGCTCGATTCCTCGGGTTGACGAGCTGCCGGCGGGCTGCATCTTCGCGCCGCGCTGCAGCTTCGTGGAAGAGGCCTGTATTAGCGCCCGGCCCCAACTCACGAAGGTCGCTGACGCGCACTTGTCCGCCTGCCGCCGCTGGCGGAGCGTGCCGCCGCCAGCCGAGTACCTGTGTGACGCGACCGAGGCCATCCGCACCGCTGAAGGCGAGTGCGCGCGCCCTGACGCCCTTGTCAGCGCCCACAAGACCGAGGTCTACTTCAAGTCCGCCAGGGGCCTCTTTCGCGGCCGCGACGCACGCCCGATTCGCGCCGTCGATGGCATGGACCTTGAAGTCTGCGTCGGCCAGACGCTTGGAGTGGTCGGCGAGAGCGGCAGTGGCAAGACAACGGTGGCGCGCGCCATCATCGGCCTCACGCCTTCGACCGGCGGCTCCATCACGCTGCACGGCAAAACTCTGCCAGTGTCCAGCGCCGCGCGTCCGCGGGCGACGCTGAAGGAGATCCAGATGGTGTTTCAGAACCCGGACGCGTCGCTCAACCCCACGCGCAGCGTCGGCGCTGCGGTCATGCGACCACTCACCCTGCTCAGCGGCCTCAACAGCCGGGAGGCAAGAGACAGGGCCAAGCAGCTGCTGCAGGCGGTCAGCCTACCGGTCAGCTACTTCGACCGCCTGCCGCACGAACTGAGCGGCGGCGAGAAGCAACGCGTCGCCATCGCTCGCGCCTTCGCAGCCGAGCCGGAGCTGATTCTCTGCGACGAGCCCATCTCATCGCTCGACGTCTCGGTACAGGGCTCGCTTATGAACCTTCTCATGAAGCTCCAGGTCGAGAAGAAGACCTCCTACGTCTTCATCTCTCACGATCTTTCGGCAGTGCAGCATCTGTCTGACGTCATCGCGGTGGTCTACCTCGGGCATGTCATGGAGTGCGGCGCCGCAGTGAGCGTCCTCACGCCCCCGTTCCACCCCTACACCGAGGCGTTACTTTCCGCGGTGCCGGTCGCCGACCCGGACGTCAAGCAAAAGTCCATTCGCCTAAGTGGTTCGGTGCCTAGCGCGATGGACGTGCCGCCCGGCTGCCGCTTCCACCCGCGTTGCCCGCGCTGCCTGGGTGACATCTGCCGCGAGACAGAGCCGCCCTGGCGCGAAGGTGAGAACGACCATCGCATCTACTGTCATATCCCACTCGAAGAACTCCGGGGTATGCAGGCTGAGACTCTGGTGCTCTCGGGCAACGAAGTGTGCGACTGATGGCAAGATTCATCCTAAGGCGCTTGGCCTTTATGGTGCTCACCCTCTTCCTTGCGTCGGTAGTCATCTACTGGGCGACTGCGGTCCTGCCTGGCAACGTCGCGACGATGTATCTCGGTCGCTATGCCACGACGCAGGCTAAGACCCAACTTACCGACGAGCTTGGCCTGAACAAGCCCCTGGCGGTGCAGTACACGCGCTGGATTGGCAACTACGTCAAGGGCGACTGGGGTCAATCCCTGAGCATGAACGAGGCAGTTCGGCCGGTGGTCTTCCAGCGGCTCCGCAACTCCCTCATGCTGGCCGTGGTGGCATTCGCCCTCTACGTGCCGCTGGGCATCCTCCTCGGCCTTGTCGCAGCGGTGCGCCGAAACAGCTGGATCGACAATACGATTTCGATCGGCTCACTCGCTTTCATCGGCTTGCCCGAGTTCGTCAGCGGCGTCATTCTCATCACGATCTTCGCAGTGAAGCTGGGATGGCTACCGGCCCAATCGGCCATCGACCCCACCTCGACGTTCGTAGAGGCGTTTCCATACCTGATCCTGCCAGCCATCACGGTGGCCCTCACAAGCCTCGCCTACGTGACGCGTATGACGCGCTCCGGCACCATTGACGTACTTCAGATGGACTACGTGCGAACAGCGAACCTCAAAGGCTTGGCGCCCCGCCGAGTGCTCTTCACGCACGTGCTGCGCAACGCTCTCCTGCCCACGGTCACGGTCGTCGCGATGGGCATCGGCTGGCTCATTGGTGGGCTCATCGTGACCGAGGCTGTGTACTCCTTCCCCGGCATCGGCCGTCTGCTGCTATTTGCTATTACGGAGCGCGATACGCCGCTTATCCAGGCGACTGTGCTGCTGATCGTGATCATCTACCTGTTCGCCAACTTGGTGGCCGACATCCTGTATGCAGTCCTCAATCCGCGCATCAGGTACCAATGAGCGCGACGCGCCGGGGGCCAACTGGGGTCGCTTCAGACCGACACTCCATGCGTAGAGAGTGCTCGGGAAAAGCTGCCAGCTGGCGCCAGTTGGCTTGCCGACGTCGTGCCGACATCAGTCGTTCTCGAGCCTCGATCTAACAGGGTCAAGGTGTCGCCACTCGCCCAGATGTGGCCATATGCAGCGCCTGTTTCGGCTCAGCCGAGGCTGTCTCTGATTCACCCCGACTGAAAATCATGGTGTCGACAGTTCAATTCTGTCCCTCGCCACCAGCCTATTCTCCTGCAAAGCGCGGTGTTCCGTCGCGCTCCTGTGGCACTGAATGCGCTCTCGCGCGCCAGAATCGCGTGCAATGTCGGCCTCCTGCCGACAGAAAGCCGACACCGACCGTACACCGACCGTACGACATTCGCCTCTGTCGTGGCGGCGGAAGCCATCATTGGCAACGCGGAGAAAGCCGGTCTCGAGCCGGTCGCGCCATCGGGGCGACGTCAATCGTCGGCGAGCTTGAGCCCTGATAAAACTTGTAGGCCTCAAAAGCGGCCGAGTCGATGTAGTCGCCACTCAGGCTCGAGAGGTTGAACTGGAATAGATCACGGCACTTGCCGTAGTCCGAGTCATCGCCGGAAAGCAGGTTCGTGGCCGGCCCGTGAGTGTCGCTCGGCGGCGTGTCGTTGACGAAGGTGTCGCGGGGTTGCCGGTGACACTGCCCTGCGTCCACCCATCGATCGTCGAGTCGGTCGGGTAGAGGTTCTGATTGAGGCTCGACCAGCTCTGCGTAGTCCCGCCGCTGACAGTGGCGATGGAGTCGTACTTGGCGCCGTCCCACATGTACTTCCTCCCCCCGGCCCAGGGTGGGTACGGCGCGGTCTACCTGCGCGACAACCCCAACGCCCTCTACAACCAGATGCTGTCAAGCGGCTCGACAACCGACACGAAGTATCATTTCGAGGTTGTCTCCTACAACACCTACGGCTCGGGTTCCACCAGCTCGCCAACGGCGGTCGGCATACCGGGCAGCAGCGTTAGCGCCCAAGACCCGCAGCACACCACCTGCGACTTCGGTAGCTGGAATGGCCACGACGTCGGCTGCCAGCTCGACACCGGCGCCCTCACGGCGAACACCATCGACCTTCAGGTCGCCTCGCTGGGGCCGGCCGCCGAGGTGAGCCGTAGCTACACGGCTGGCACCACGACGAGCCGCTTCGCCCCCGGCTGGTTCTTCAATTTCGATCAGAATCTGAGCTTCAACTTGGGCGGCAACCCGGCCTCGGTGACTTATACCGACGCCAACGACATCCAGCACGTCTTCTACCGCGCAAACGCGGCAAGCCCCTGGCAGTCGCCCAACGGCATGCTCGCCACCCTCACTCAGAACACCAGCAACAACACCTGGCAGCTGCTCTATGACGACCAGCACTACCTGACCTTCTCAAATGGCGGCCAGCTGCAAAGCGAGACGAGCGCCAACAGCCTGACCACGAGCTACTCGTGGGGCACAAACTCGCTCACGATCACAGCACAGAACGGCCAGAGCATCGGGGTGACCTTCTCCTCAAGCGGTGCCATCACCGGCGCCAGCTACGGCACACGCACGGCCGCCTACTCCGGTAGCGGCGCAGGCTGGCAGGTCGTCTACGACCTAAACGACAATGCCACCGACCGCACCGTCGCCTACAGCTACAGCTCGGGTCTACTTTCGGCGATCACCCAGCAGGCTTGGCCGAGCTCGGGCAGCACCGCCCAGGAGCAGTTCGGCTACAACAGCTCAAACGAGCTTGCCTATGTCTACTATCCCGACTACTTCGCGCCGATCAGCAACACGGACGCTTGTGCCTCGATCGCCTACGCCACTGATCAGGCCACGGTCGAGCACTACGGCACGGTCGGTGGAGTCTCCGGCCAGGTGATGAAGAAGACTCAGTACACCTGGTCGCCGGCAAGTGGCGACACTCCGGCCGGTCAGCTGCAGACAGAGATCGACCAGAGCGCAAGTTCGACGGCCACGACGAACTACAGCTACGCCCCCGACCAGCAGGTCTCTGGCACCTCGACGATCGCGTCGGGCAGTACGCTTGCCGACTCGACTGCCGTCGTCGACGGTGACGTCGTCCAAGGCGACCACGACATCCCGAGCACGACGACAGCAGCGGGCTCCGGCGAGCCGGCTCAGACCACCTCCTACACCTACGACAACCTGCATCGAATCCTCACCGAAACAAAGACCTATTACTACGTTAGCGGCACTCCGGTGACCGACACGACCACCTACACCTACGACTCCTACGGCAACATCGGCGACACGCAGGTGACAGACTCCAACGACAACGTGGTGTCAGATACGCAGGACACTTACGACGCAAACGGCCACCTGACGGTCGAGAAGAAGCTGACCAGCGGCCCGGACAACTCACAAGGCACCTGGGCCGAGACCGACTACTCCAACTTCGCTGCCAACGGTCAGCCTCAGACGACCACGGCCGACGGCGTGCTGCTCGCCACCGGCGGCAGCCCCCAGACCCTCACCCAGACGGCCAGCTACGATGCCTTTGGCGATCTCCTTTCACAAACCGACTGGGGTGGGCGTACAACTGAGACCGACACCTATGACCTGGCCGGTCACGAGCTCACCAGCACCAACGCCGTTGGGGTGACCACCAACAACACCTACGATTGCCTGGGCAACGTCACCTCCTCCTATGAGACCGCGCCGAACACCAACGTCAAGGCAAACTGGACGGCCACGACTCGCGATCCCGAGGGCCATGCCCTGATCGTCACGACCTACCTGTCCGACGCAAGCGGCAACCCTACTACCCAGAAGGCTGTGACCAACACCTGGGACGGTAACGGCGACGAGATCACCGCGACGGACTCTACTGTGGGCGGTCAGCCCGAGAAGTGGGTCTACGACGCCGACGGCAACGTCACCGCCCATTGGGCCATGGGTGTGGCCAACTACACTGACGCCTCCCGTTCGACGCGTTCCAGCTACGACGCCGACAATCGCCAGGTCGGTGAGAGCGACCCTGGCAACACGTGCGCCGCTGGAACGGCGGGATCGCAGATCACCGCCTACGACGAGGCTGGCCAGGTCGCGCAAGTCAATATGCCCGACGGCAGTTCGACGACCTACACCTATGACTACGACGGCAACCAGGCAAGTGCCGCGAGCACAGCGACCGGTACGACGAACTCGACCTACGGCGCAGGTGATCGCCTGCTAAACCAGACCAATCAGGACAACTTCGAGACGACACCGAGTTACAACGACCTCGGACAGGCTATCGGCGAGCAGGGCAGCACTTCCGGAGAGGCTCAGACCGCAACGACCTACAACAACCTGGGCTGGGTGCTGCAGAAAGTCGATGCCGACGGCGTGACCGATGCCAAGACCTACGACGCAAACGGCGAGGTCGTAGCTGAGTCGATCGGCGATCAGGGCGCCTCCAGCTGGAACTACAACGCAACCACCGGCCTGCTGACCTCGCAGACCGACGCCAACGGCGACACGATCACTTACAGCTACGACCCCTTCGGTAACAGCACCGGGATCCTTCAGCAGGACTCTTCGGGCACGACCACAAAGAACACGACCACAAACTACGACTCCCTGGGCCGTCAGACGAGCTCCTCAGAAGCCATCTCCGGCGAGAGCCACACCTGGACTTACCCGGTGAACACCCCTGGCGGGGTGCAGGAGACAATCAACTACGATTCCACGCCGCTCACCAGCACACAGATCGCCCGTGATACCCGCAACATGGAGACCAGTCGCACAACGACGATCGCCTCTGGTGAGACCGTGACCCGCGCGGTGAGCGACAGTTCCACGGGCCGTGACACCGCCGACCGCTGGATACAGGCACAGATCCAGACCTCCGGCTACTCGCCACTGACTCTGAATCGCTCGTTCGATAACGCCGGGCGTGTGAGCACGCAGTCGGGGGCCGGCCTTAGCAGCGCCGGCAGCTACAGCTACGATCCAAACAGCGGTCTCGAGACCGCCCAGAGCCTGCCACTTGCCCTGGGTGGTGCGATCTCCGATAGCTACACGTACTCGGTCGACGGTCGCCTGCACACCTACAACGGCGTGACCTACACATTTGACGGCGCCGGCAATCTGACTGGCGACACGACCGGGCCCGGCACCACCTATAATTACGACTCAGGCGACTGGCTGACCAGCTCGCTCTCCGGCGGAGCCACTACGGACTATGGCTGGAATCAGACCGACGGTTGGCGAACCTCGCAGGGTCCGTCGGGCAACCCCACCCAGATCCAGTACGGCTATACCAAGAGCGGCGGATCGACCTCAATCGACCGCATGACGAGCTACCAAAACAGCACCACGGGTACGAGCGCCACCTACGCGTACAATGCCGACGGACAGCGCCGCCAGAGCGTCGTTACAGTCGGTGGTGTGACGACGACGACCAACTGGAACTACGATGGACTGACGCTGCTGTCGCTCTCGGCGAACAACGGCACGACAAGTTGGCGCATCGACTACCTCTACGACGAGGACGGCACTCCCTACGGCGGCGTCTACCGCTCACCCGCCAATAGCACCTCACCGGTACCGTTCACGATGATCACGAATAACCACGGCGACGTGCTCGAGCTTCTCGACGCCGCTGGCAACGCCTTTGCCGCTTACCGCTACGATCCCTGGGGCCTGCCCCAAGGCGCGGGCAACTATGCGACAGGCATTTGGACGGCGTCTACGAGCCTTATCAGCTCGACTCTGGCCGGGCAGATCGCGAGCGAGCAGGTGCTACGCTACGCGAGCTACGTCTACGATCCCGAGAGCAGCCTCTACTACTGCTCGGCGCGCTACTATGATCCGGCCACAAGGCAGTTCACGACATCCGACTCGGCCAAGGCCGACGGCGAGGAGAGTGCGTACCAGTATTGTGACGGGAATCCAGTCGCAAACGTTGACCCGACGGGCCAGAGCTGGTGGGGCTGGTTCACCAGCTGGCATTTGGTCTGGGAACACTGGTACTCATCCGACTCGTGCTATCGACGCGGCGTGGCTGAGGGGATGCTCAGCATAATCTTTGCGTGGGACCCGCCAGCGTGTGTTTACAGTACGTACGTTACGTACTGTTACTGGGTTTGCGGTTATTATTTCGGTGGTGCTTGGGGAAAAGTGTACTTCAAGCCGGAGTATGTGGGCGTGAAGGCTTATGTCGGACCGTACTTGGTCTTCGCAGCTTAGCGAATCAGAAAGCGCCGTTCCATGGTTATACCAGAATGTGTGAGACACTACGCGAATCTATACATGAGAAGGTCATCTCTGCCGCTGATTGTCAGCGGCGTGGCAGCGATATTGATTCTTGTGATACCGCCTAAAGAGGCGCTGATTATTGTGGTGTTTACAGGATTTGCGGTGGCTGCGGCATGGAGGGCTACGGAAGGAGTTACGCTTTTTTCCAGATTAGGTAATGTGGTGGTAGCATGTGTGAGCGTAGTACTCATCGTGTTAATAGTATTGAAAATCAGATAGGAATGTGTGGCACGCCCCGGGTTCCGCGGCGGTCTAGTTTCTTGGAAGCATGCTATCTGCTGACCTCTGCTCGCTGTAGAGATCGAGCATCTGCGCCGGTGCCAGTCGTCTGATTCTCTCCTTCCCCTGGTGCCGAAGCGAGCGGTGGCGGCGACGCGAGTTGTGTATGATCCCTGGGGCCTGCCCCAAGGCGCGGGCAACTATGCGACAGGCATTTGGACGGCGTCTACGAGCCTTATCAGCTCGACTCTGGCCGGGCAGATCGCGAGCGAGCAGGTGCTACGCTACGCGAGCTACGTCTACGATCCCGAGAGCAGCCTCTACTACTGCTCGGCGCGCTACTATGATCCGGCCACAAGGCAGTTCACGACATCCGACTCGGCCAAGGCCGACGGCGAGGAGAGTGCGTACCAGTATTGTGGTGGCAAGCCGATTGGTGAAGTGGACTCAACAGGTGAAGAACCGTACTCCTTGGAGGAGTTCTGCTGGAGTAGTCCGAGTTTCGCGATCGCCGACTACTTCTGCCGGATCGGTAGCCTCGACAGTGCGTGGAATTGCTTCCTCGGCGCAATGGGAGTGGTCTGCGATAATTACACTGACACTTTCTTCTCGCACAGCCCCAGCTTCTGGTGGGTGAAATCAGAGTACAAGAGGGAATGGGCTAAGTACTGCTGGCGAGAATGGCACGGGGCCGACGTCAAGACGTGGTATTGGCAGTACTGTGCATACGATTGCTGGAGAGCAAAGGGTAGCATCCGGTCTAGGATAATGTCTCGTTGTAATGGCGAGGCAACGTATTACGCAATCGACAGTTACGCCTGACCACCGAGGTCGTCCAGAAGCGTGGATAGTGCAGCACAATCGCGTCCGTCCGACTACCTGTGGGCATCGCCGACCGGCGTCTGCAAAGCCGGCGTCTTGGCGATGGATCCCGACACCAGAATCGCCAGTGCCGCCATCACGTGGTCGACACCCCGTTGGCGCGCGATTGGCCTTCAGACGGAGCGAACATCGCGATCACTTCTGCCGCCTCTGCATCGACTTGAGGCAGCACGTGGGAATAGATGTCCAGGGTGAAGGCCACGGTGGCATGCCCCAGTCGTCGTGAGACGATCGCCGCATTGACGCCCTTAGCCAAGGCCAGGCTGGCGTAGGTGTCGCGGCGATCACGATCTTGCAGTTCGCGCTGGTTGCGATTGTCGCGCGCAGACGCCAGCAGGTGGCGCCGGCGCTCGCTGAGACGACGAGTATTGCTCAGGTCCGCGACACGAGCGCATCTGACAAGACGAAAAAGGCCGCCTAGGTCGGTCTGCACACGGGGACCACTTGCCAGTCCGCCGCCGAGAGTGCCCCCGCTCTCGGCGGCGGCCCTCGATGACGTTGTCGAGCAGCCCCGCTAGCCTGGTCATAGCTGGCCATCTCAAGCAATTCCACCGAGCGGCCAACGTACCTGCCGTGGTCGACGTTGCCGGCCACTGGCGGCCGAGTAGCTGTCCGTGCTTACGCATTCTTTTCATCACATGCGCGGGCCTTCACGATCTCTTTAGAAGGGCGAGGGTACGGTGACAAACGTGGAGTCAGGGACACCGCGGTCAATGGAGGCAGCCGTGGAGCTCATTGCCGTCAACGCCGTCGCCATCGAGATCGGCGCTGCTTTTCTGGTTGCGATCGCAGTCGCGGCGGTCGCGTTCTGGGCCCATACGCGGGTGCTCGAGCATGAAGTCGAACGCCGACGGGCAGAGCTTCGCGCCCAGTGGGCGCATCCGGTCGTAAGTGCACCCTTCATGGCCGATCGTGCACGACGGCCGCAGCTCGAGATCGTACCGGACCACCAGGCGAAGCAAGCCAGTGCCAGCGAGGATGAAGGTGACGAGGCAGCCGTTCCGCGAAGGGCCGTCGGCTAGCGGGAACTCACGGGCCGCACCGACACGTGAGAACTTGAGCTCCTCAGAGCGACGGGCGGATGTGGGTCATCCGGTCCGCTGACCCGACCGAGGAGGAGCGATGAGCATCCCAGAGCGCCCGACGCGCATTCTCGCGGTCGACGACGAAGAGCAGATCCGCCGCGCTTTGCGTGCGATCCTGGGCTCGAGGGGGTATGTGCTTTCGCTGGCGACGACCGCCGAAGAGGCGCTCATGAAAGCCATCGACGAACCCCCCGACCTGGTCGTGCTCGACCTCATGCTGCCCGATCGCAGTGGCATCGAGGTCTGCCGCGAGCTGCGCACCTGGATGACGGCCCCGATCCTCATTCTGTCGGTGCGCTCGGCCGAAGCCGACAAGATCGAAGCCTTGGACGAGGGCGCCGACGACTACCTCACCAAACCTTTCTCAGCCGGTGAGCTATTGGCGCGCATTCGCGCGCTGCTGCGCCGCACGGCGGCGCTCACCTCACCGCCGCCGGTCGTCGTGGCCGGCGAGCTCGAGATCGACATCGCGCGGCGCCGCGTCACGCTGGCCGGCAACATGGTGGCTCTCACTCCGACCGAGTTCGACATCCTCGCCTTCCTGGCGCGCAACGCCGACCTTGTGGTTACCCAGAGAATGATCCTTGAGAAGATCTGGGGGCCCGAATGGGTCGAAGACGCACAGACGCTGCGTGTACACGTGAGCAACCTGCGTAAGAAGATCGAACTCTCGCCTGCCGGGCCACGCTACATCATCACTGAGCCCGGCGTCGGGTTCCGCCTCTCGGTTCACTAGGCGAGCTGACCGGCACATTCGGCATGTGGACGATCTTCCCGTTTGCGCCAGGCCCACAGCGCTGCGGCCATCACGCACTCGGGACCGTCACGCACGGCAGGTCGATCACGAATCGCGCCCCCCGTGGCGACGCGTCGTCGACGCGGATGCTGCCGCCGTGGGCAGACACGATCTCGCGGGTGATGGCCAGACCGAGCCCGGTTCCCGACCGCGGCTTTGAGCTTGTCTGTCGTCCACGGTAGAACTTTTCGAAGACCGCTTCGTGCTCGTCGGGCGAGACGCCTGGCCCCTGGTCTTCGACCCAGAGCCGAACGCCGTCCTCGCTCACGCGGGCACCGACACGCAAGGGCCCGCCGCTTGCGTACAACATTGCGTTCTCGAAGAGGTTCTGGAACACGCGCACGAACTGCTCGAAGTCGATGTTCAACGCCGGGAGGTCATCAGGCAAAGTGATCGTCACCTGGCGCCGCTGGTGGACGGGCAAAGCGTCGAGGCTCGCGGTCAGGATATCGGAAAGCTCGTAGAGTTCGCGATGGGGCTCCCAGGCCCGGGCCTCAAGGCGCGAGAGATCGAGGAGGGCCCCGATACTGCTGTTGAGGCGCGCGACGTCGGAGACGATGGCCCGCAACTCGTCGCGAACGCTCGTCTCGTTCCAGGGGACGTCGCTCTCCAGCAGGTTGCTGACCGTGGCGGTGAGCGCTGCGAGCGGCGTCTTCAACTCATGTGAAACCGACGACAGTAGGCTTGATTTGAGGCGATCGGCCTCGCGTAGGGCTTCGGCTGCCGTAGCGGCCGACTGCAGGCGCTGCCGCTCAAGGAAGGCCGCGATCAGGTTGGCAAGCGAGGCCAGGACGCGGGCGTCAGCGAGTGAGTAGGTCCGCAGGCTCTTCTTGCGGGCTACGCTGAGCACACCGACCGGGCCGCTGGCGCTGTGCAACGGTAGAAACACGCCTCCACTGCCCTCTGGGACTTTGATGCCGTCACTCGGTGGGGGGGTCGTGGTCGCGTCGAGCGCGCCTTGACGGGGCAGTCCGACCGGCGTGTCGTGCGCGTAGGCCCACTGGGCCACCTTGGCCGTAGCGCTGTCGGGATTGTCGGTCGGCGGCGTTACGCGAAACGCGGAGAGCAGGTCATCTTGAGCGACGAACAGCGTCGCGGACGCGGCGCCGACCAGGCCCATGATCTCGCCGAGGATGGTCTCGGCCATCTGCTCGGTCGAAGCTTCAGAGACGAGGCCGGCGGAGAGGCGGTTCAAGGCGGCCGTCTCGTGTTCGCGAGCGATAGCTCTGGCCTCGCGGTCGCGCAAGCGCCCAGTCTGGACGCCCATCGCCACCCCGACGGCCAGAAACACCACAAGAGACAGCCAGTCCTTGGGGTCATTGACGGCCAGAGTCTGGTAGGGCGGCAGGAAGAAGAAGTCCCAGGCAAAGAAGGCCAGGATCGCCGCCAGGATGGCGGGGCCGGTTCCGCTGGCGCCGGCGACCAGCACCACGAGCAGGAGATACAGAAGTGCCCATTGACCCTTGGCGAAGACGTCGCGTCCCAGCAGGAACACAGCCGTCGAAAGCGCGATCGCCATGACGGCCAGACCATAACCATGCCGGGACGATCGGCCGAGATGGCGCGACATCAGCGACGCAGGTCCTCAACTGCTGCGGACAGCCTGCTTGCCAAGACGGCGGCGCGGGGCGTCAGCGGCATGTCCAAGTGTGAGAGTGAGCACGGCACGATGCGGAAGCGAGGCTACCGTCGCGGCTGTGGCAATCCCATAAATTGGACGGGTGTCAGTGTTAAGACGCACTTAAGAGGCACTCAAGCGCCGCGATGTTGGCGGCGCGGACTCGATGGTGGCTCGCTCGACGGGTCTTTCGTCTTCTTGGCGCCTTACGCATTCTTGGCACGTGGCGTGGGCTTCTTCACGATCTCTTTAGAGGCACAGGGGTACGGTCACTGGCGTAGTGCGGACGCGCTGCGGATCGTGACAGGAGGCCACCGTGGATCTCATCGCCGTCAACGCCTCTGCCGTTGGAATCGGGGCAGCCTTCTTGGTTGCGATCTTGATCGCGGCGGTTGCCTTTCGCATCCACATGGGGCTGCTCAGGCAAGCGGTGGAGCGCCGTCAAGCCGAGCTTCGTGCCCGTTGGGCGACGGCGGACGTGAAGGTGGTTCCGCTGGCCGAATCTCCGCGTTGGGGGATGCTTCAGATCGTGTCAGACGCTCAGCGTTGGGCCCATGCCGGGCGTATCGACGCGAGCCGCGAGGAAGAGGCTTCCGTCGCGGCGAGTGCCGCCGTCCGGTAGGTAGCAACCGCTTCCTGCACAGCGCTGTGGTCTGCAGCGCTCAAGCGGCCCTTGGGGGCATCCGTAGGGCTGATTCGCGCGGATCGTCGGTCCGCTGCCGACGTGATGCCGCCACCTGCCTCTGACCTAGGGGTGCCTCACGCCACGATAGAAGTCGTCGTCGCGGGTCTTGATCCGGCAGGCCTCGCAGCAGTCGTCGAGGTTGTACGCCGACAGCAGTGCCTGGCAGCGGCAGCAGCGCCGAGCGACCTTCTGCGGCGCCCAGTCCGCCGTCTCTTCGCGAAGACGCTGGCGCTCGGACGCCAGGAGCCGGACGCCCGATCCGGCAAGACAGCGCAGGCAGCGGCCTGTGTTCATCTCTGAACCGAGACCGGCGAGTTTCGCGCCACACGACCGGCAGTAGACGTAGCGATACGACATACTGCCAGCCTACCATCGTCTGTGCGAGCACGCGGAAAACCGAGCGACCGGCGGAGGCCCGTGGTCGTGGGTCCCACGAGAGTCTGTCGGCCGGCGACCGACGACTACACTGCGATGTGGCCGCGCCGGATACGCGGTAGACTCGGCCCAGGCAGACACGAAGGGGGCCCAGTTGCGGATCGCAAGCATCGTCGTCACCCACCATCGCCTGCCGATCGACCCGCCATTCCATGCGACCTGGGACAGCCGTCCGCGCACCTCGTTCGACATCGCTGTGGTTCGGGTGACGACCGACGAGGGCCTTACAGGAGTGGCGGCCGGCGACGATATGCCCGGCTTCGAGGGCCACGAGGACCTCTTCCTCGGACACCATCCCCTGGCTCTGGAGCGTCACCGTTGTGTGCTCGAGAACCTGAACTTTCTTTACGGACGGTGCTGGTCGCTCGACCTCGCGCTCTGGGACCTGGCCGGCAAGATCGCGGGGCAGCCCGTCTGGCGGCTGTTGGGCGGTCTCGACAGAACAGTGGCGGTCTATGCATCGAGCGGAGCGAGGCGCGAGCCCGCCGAGACGGCCACCTTCGCCGAGCACGCCATGGCGCGCGGCTTCCGGGCGCTGAAGCTGCGCTTCTGGCGGGCGGACTGGCACGACGACCTCGCCGTGGTCGAAGCTGTCCGCGCGAGGGTGGGCGAGCGCCTTGTGATCATGGTCGACTGCAACCAGGGCTGGCGCATGCCGTGGGACACCGCGGCGCCCTGGACCTTCAAAGACGCACTCGAGGTGGCGCGCGCCCTCGAAGGACTGGGCGTCTACTGGATGGAGGAACCGCTTCACCGTGCCGACCACGAGGGCCTGGCGGCGCTGCGCCAGTCGTCCGCCATCCGAATCGCGGGTGGCGAGGGCGACCGTGAGCGCCACGAGCTTCGCGATCTGATCGATCGCCGCTGTCTCGACATCGTGCAACCCGATGTCGCCTGGAGCGGCGGGATCAGCGGGGTGCGACGCATCGCCGTCATGGCCGCCGAGCACGGGATTGCGTTCTCCCCCCATACCTGGGGGACGGGCGTCGGTCTGCTCGCCAACGCGCACCTGGCTGCCGGTCTTGGCGGATGTCCGTATCTGGAGTATCCGTACGACCCGCCCGACTGGACCAGCGAGCGTCGCGACTTCATGCTGCGAAAGCCGATAGACATCACAAGCGACGGCACGCTCCTGCTTGATGAAACCCCCGGCCTGGGCTTCATGCTGGACGAGGAGAGACTGGCAGCGACCCGGCTACAAGTCGGGGGCGATCGCCCTACCGGCACCTGAAAGTGGAGAAGGCGTTCACCGTCGGTGCCGGACGGCCCTCGAACCAGATGGCGATCTAGCCTTCAGCCAGGCTCTCGGAGATCTCCTCGAGCAGGCTCTCGGGCTCGCTCGCCACGCTGACCCCGAGCTGAGCGGCCCAACGTTGCTCGACCCTTCCGTAGCGCCAGATCAGCAAAGCCGCGCTCCACACGATGATGAACATGGCGACAATAGCGTAGCCCGCCTCGTTGATGTTGAAGCCGGCCATGTGGTCCCAAAACCAGCCGTGCAGGTGCAGCTCGGTAGCCAGCAGCCCAGTCAGCTCGATGGTGCCGATGAACAGGGCCACGGCCACCGAGAGGCCCGTGATCGTGATGTTGTAGTAGACCTTGCGCAGCGGCTGAGCGAACGCCCAGCCGTAGGCGATGTTCATGAAGACGCCGTCGAGTGAGTCGAAGATGCACATGCCACCGCAGAACAGCAGAGGCAGGCTGAGCACCGCATACCAGGGCAGTCCCTGCAGAGCGGCCCCCGCGGTGGCTGCCAGGAGCAGGACTTCGGTCGCCGTGTCGAAGCCGATGCCAAAGACCAAGCCTACGAAGAACATCTGCCAGGAGTGTCGCATCGAACGCATGAAGCGACCGAAGAAACGGTACATCATGCCGCTCGCCTGGATCTGGGCCTCAAGCTCCTCCGGGGTGTAGATGCCCCGCCGTACCCGCAGAAACACCTTGACGATGCCCACCAGGATGACGATGTTCATCGCCGCGATGATGTAGAGAAAGACGCCCGACACGCCGGTGCCGACGACCCCAGCGGCGCTCGAGGCGGTGGTGTGGGGGTCGACCACCGCGCCAAAGACCGCCTTGGCCGCGATGCTGATGCCCACGCCGACTACAAAGACGATGGTCGAGTGCCCCAAAGCAAAGAAGAAGCCGGTCCCCAGGGGGCGGCGCTTGTTCTCGGCCATGAGCTTGCGAGTCACGTTGTCGATCGCCGAGATGTGGTCGGCGTCGAAGGCGTGACGCATGCCCAAGGTGTAGGCGGTGACGGCCACCCCGAACCCCACGCCGACCCCGACGTAGCGAAAGTGATGCGGCAGGACGGCGAGAGCGAACACGGCCCAGCCGAGGATGTTGAGGGCAACGATCACGGCTGCTATGCCGCTCAGACGGATCCACTCCTCAGCCGTCATGGCCCCTCTAAGCCGTGCCGCCCTGCGTGTCATCGTCGCCCTTCTTGTAGCCAGAACGCCATGTCGCGATCGATTCCGTCTCTCGTTAAGGTCGCGAGCCGTCAAATGACGAGAATGATTCCCAACTCGCTTCTCGCGGAGCGAATGCTGAGAGTCACGCCGCTACGCATTGATCCGCTCGTCGTGATAGCGATCCCAGTCGATTCAGTTGCGAAACATTATCATCTAGATCGGCTGAGTCAACCGCGAATGCGTCGTCTCTCAACGCGACGGCTGGCCTTGCTGCTTCCTGCTCTCTCTGCGCCGTCTGGTGACCGGCTAGGCAGCACGTGCGAGTGGCGGGGGACAAGGTCATCCGCGCCCCGGCGCCGCTCAGAGCCGCCGTTCTCGTGATCGCCGCACTGGCCATCGTGGAGTGCGCCTACGAAGGGCTCGTCATGCGAAGTCGGTCTACGCGTCAGGGGCCTTCGCCGCTCGCGCATACACTCGGCCGTCTACTCGCTCCGGTAGGGCGAGCGAGTCGAGCCCGCTCCAGGGGCGACGCCAGCCAGGGCGGTGGCATCGGGTGCAGCGGCGGATTTTCGCGGAACACCGGCGAAGAGCAGGGTCAGAGCCAGCCCGGCTACCATGAACCCCCACCAGCCCCAGACGCTGCGCCAAGGGGACTGCGACCCGAACGTGAGCGCCACGGCAAGCATCGCGGTGGGGATCAGCCGCCGCCAGTGCCGGGTCGCCGCGATCAGCGCCACGGCCACCCCGGGCCACAGGTAGAAGGCGACCATCACCGGCTCGAACACCGAGCGCAGCGCCAGACACAGTGCGACCCACCAGAGCAGTTCTCGAAGAGTCGCCCGGCTCCAGTGGGCCGAGTGCCGCGCTGCATGGAGCCTGCGTCCGACGATCAGGGCGCAGCCGCAGGCCGCCATGACAGCAAGGATCCTGGCGGGCCCGGCGGCAACCGCCCCGCCTGCCAGGTGCGGTGCCAGCAGCGTCCACGGGGTCGGGTGGTCAACGGCCGGCCAGTTCGGCTGGCTTGTCACCGCGTGAGAGGTGGCGCTCCAGTTGGCCGCGGCCGCCGCGCCGAGCAGCACCGCGGCGGGAGCGGCCGCCCTCGCCAGGAAGCCCATCAACCGCCTTGGCTTGATGACCACCAGCATGATGGGCAGCGCCAGGACGACGAGCGGCTGCACCGCGATCGCCGCCCCGGTCAGCCACGCGGAGCGGGCCGGTCGCTCCTGAGACAGCGCCAGGACGGCGAACAGCAGCAGCCCCACGGCTACGGCGTCCTCGGGGTGGCCCCACTCCACCGTGACGTTGTACAGCGCGGTCGCGCTCGCGACGGCCAACAGGGCGCGCTTCGGTCGGCTCGCACGCAGGCGCTCGGCGAGGGCATCGGCGGCGAAGAGCGCCACAGCCGAAATGGCGATCATGTAGGGCCCGGCCAGCAGCCACACGAGGGGCTGTACGTTGTGCGGGCCCGGTTGAGACAGCGAGAGGCCGGCTGCGTCACTGAGCGCCGCCAGCGGAGCGAGGATCACCGCTGCGCCGGGGAACGTGATCAGCCCGGTGGGCTTCGTATAGAGCCCGCCCAGATCAAGATGCACGAGTCGCTGGGCTGCGACCAGCGTGTTCCACAGATCGATGGGCGGCAGCCAGCCGGTCTTGCCGATCAGCTGCGGCCCGACAATGGTTGCCGTCATCCCGATGACGATCAGGGCCGCCGTGGCCAGCAGCGGGAACAGCCTCCGGGCCAGCCAGGGCACCGTTCTACCGGCCAACGTGGAGCATGATGTGCGGCAGACCGGCGTTGACAACGCTAAGCGTCGCCGTGGCCAGATCTCGACGGCAGTCCCATCAGCACGAGAACGACCCCGGCGACAGACACGGCGCCACCGACGGCAAGGGCCACGTGGTTGCCGCTCATGAACGCACTTCGGGCGGCGCCCGCCAGCAGGGCGCCGGTGACGCCGCCCACATCGCCCGCCACCGTAAGCGCTCCGCCAAGAGAGCCAAGGATAGTGTGCGAGACCGCGCCGGGCACGCCGCGACCGGCGAGCGCCGCCGTCAGGTGACTTCGATAGCGGGTCGACATCACACTGCCGATGACGGCCACTCCGAGGGCGCCGCCCACCTGGAGGGCCACGGCGTTCGAGGCCGATCCAACCCCGGAGTCGCCCTGGGGGACCGATCCCACGACGGAGTTCGTGGCCGTGGGCAGCAGCAGGCCGGCGCCGAGACCGATCAGCAGCATCCCCGGCACGATGTCCGCGTAGGTCGTGCCGAGTCTGGAAACGGCGGCGATCTGCAGCAGGCCGCCGGCGATAGCCGCCAGGCCGCCGGCGACTGTGAGCTTGACCCCGATGATGCGGGCGATGATCGACGAGAGCGGCGCACTGACCGCGAGCAGGGCGGCGACCGGCAGGATGCGCAGCCCGGCCTGGAGCGCTGAGTACCCCAGATCGAACTGCAGGAACTGAGTCTGCAAAAAGAGCGAGCCAAGCAGGCCAAAGGTGCCCAGGCTCTCGGCCGCGGCGGCCACCGAGAAGCGCCGATCGGAGAAGAACTCCAGCTTGAGCATGGGATGGTCGCTGTGAGCCTCCCAGAAGACGAAGGCGGCGAGCACGGCTATGCTGGCCGCGCCGACCAGGATGACCTGGCTGGAAGCCCACCCCGCCGTGGGTGCCTCGATGATCGCCCAGAGCAGCAGACCCAGGCCGGCGATCGACAGGAGCGCCCCGCCGGGATCGGGACGTTCGGCCGCCGGGTTCTTCGAGTCCGGTACGAGCAGCAGGGCGCCGAGGAACCCGGCGATCGCGATGGGGACGTTGACGATGAACACCGAGCCCCACCAGAACCTGGCAAGCAGCAGGCCGCCGGCGATCGGGCCGATGGCGATCCCAAGGCCGATGGTCCCGCCCCAGGCGCCGATGGCGCGGGCGCGTTCGGTCGGGTGGCGGAACAGGTCGTTGATGATCGAAAGCGACGAAGGGATCGTCAGCGCCGCTCCGGCTCCCATGACGGCCCGCCAGGCGATCAGCGGGTGTACCGCACCCGAAAACGCGGCGCCGATCGAACCTGCCGCGAAGATCGTCAAGCCGATGAGAAAGAGGCGCCTGCGCCCGAAGCGGTCGGCCAGGCTGCCACCGACGAGCAGCAGCCCGGCGAAGACCATCGCATAGGAATCGACGATCCACTGCAGCTCGCTCGAGGTGGCGTGCAGCTGGCGCACAAGCGCCGGCAGGGCCACGTTGAGGATCGTGTTGTCGACATTGATGATCAGTGCCGCGACACAGACCACTACCAGTGCCGCCCAGCGATGAGCGTGAGGCTCTCCGCGACGTTCCAAGATGGTCCCTCCTGAGACTACGAGACTAACAGTATCGAATACTTGCACTTTGCGGGCCGGCGACGGATGCGTCCCTCAGGACGCTGTCGGCCGGACCAGACCCTTGTCCTGGCAGTACCGGGTCACCGCTTCTTCGATCGTCGGCGGTTCACCGAACAGGTCCTTCTGCTTCTGGGTGTCGCGGCTGACATAGCCGCCCTTTCGTATCCACGAAAGCACGGCGAGCATGTCGCGGAGGGCCGGGGCGAACCGGGCCACCAACGGCGCCACGGCGAAAAGGAGGGGCGGGAAGGCGGGTCTGGCGACCACTGGTCGGCCCAAGGCCCGGGTGAAGGCCGCAGCCAGCAGCGGGCCGGTGGCCAGAACATCCCAGCCTACATCCACGCTCTGGTTCAGGGCTGAGGCCGGCACGTCGAGGGCAGCCTGAGCCGCATACCGGGCGAGATCCGGGCTGTAGATCATGCCCATGGCGACTCCGGGGGCCATGTCCGGGAAGACTCCTTTCCGAACCTTTGGGGCCACCCTGTCCCGAGCTCGGTCGAGGAAGGCTCCGGCGCGCAGGGCGAGGTATGGCTGGCGTTTCTCGGCCAGGTACTGCTCGGTCACGAACTTTTGGTGGAACAGGGGCACCCCGGATGCCTTGTCGCATTCGAGAATCGAGATCAGGACGACTCGGGGCACGCCCGCATCCTTGGCCGCGTCCACCAGGTTCCGATATCCCTCGGTGTCCGTCCTGGAGTTGTCTCCCTTCGTGCGGGCCGTGTGGGCGCTGAAGCCGACGGCGCTGGCGACCACAGCCTCGGCTCTGGGCTCGGCTGTCAAGGCCCGCTGTAGCGAAGCGGGGTCCATGAGGTCGGCCACCACAAACTCCGTCACCCCGAGAGATTCGAGCTCGGTGCGGTTGCTGGTAGCCCGGACCATCGCCCTGACCTGAGCTCCCTGTTCGAGGAGGGCCCCGACGATCTTCGACCCCAGGGTACCCGAGGCTCCCACCACTGTGACCACTCCTGTTTCCATGAACCTCTCCTTCTGGTGGGAACCTTGTCGTCGGGATCCGCTCCTGGCCTCATGGATCTAGATGTCGGTCACCATGTCGGCGTTACCAGATGCCGCGGGCGGTAGCGCGACCTCCTGGGGCGGCTGGCCGCTGCGCACGAAGATCGCGGCGGCCAGCGCGCCGACAGCAAGCGCTGCGGCCGCGACGACCAACGCCGCGTGCATGCCGGCCACAAACGAAGCGCCGGCGGCGGCATGCAGCGCCGCCCCGTTGACCCCTGCGGGCAGGGCTGTGGCGGCGGCCTGTTCTGCGCCGTGGCTGGCCTGCGTGATGATCGCATCCCTCAGGGCGGCCGGCAGATGCAGCGCGGCGATCGCCCGACTCAAGTCGCGCGAGAAGATGTGGGTGACGATCGCCCCCAGCAGGGCGATGCCAAAGACGCCGCCGATCTCGCGACTGGCGTTGCTGGTCGCCGAGGCCATGCCGGCCCGTTCGCGCGGTACCGCACCCATCACGGCGGCCGTCATGGGGGTCATCACGAGGCTCATGCCGACGCCGGCCAAAAGCAGCGGCGGCCAGATGTGAGAGTAGCTCGTGGTGGCATCGATGGACGTCATCAGCGCCATGGCGAGCGCGTTCATGGCCAGACCCACGGTCATCGGCACCTTGGATCCGATGCGTCCGGCAATGCGCCCGGCAAGCGGAGCGACGATCACGATCACTCCTGATGCCGGCAGGGTGCGCAGGCCGGCCTGGAAGGGCGTGTAGTCCTGCACGCTCTGAAAGAACAGGCTCATGAAGAAGAACATGCCGAACATGCCGAAGCTGATGATGCCGGCGCAGGCAGCGGCCGCCGCGAAGGTGGGGTTGCGGAAGAACTTGAGCTGCAGCATGGGGCTCGGACTGCGCAGTTCGACCCAGAGAAAGGCAGCCAGCGCGACGGCGGCCGTGACAAACAGGCTGAGGATCGTAGCCGAGGTCCAGCCGTAGCTGTTGGCCTCGATCAAAGCGAACGTCAGCGACCCCAGGGCGACGATCGCCAGAGCCTGCCCGGGCAGGTCGAGGCGGCGACCTTCGGGGCTCTTCGACTCGCGCACGGCGCGCAGTGCGACGATCAACGCGACAATGCCGATCGGCACGTTCAAAAAGAAGACGCTCTGCCAGCCGAAGCGGTCGACCAGCGTGCCGCCGACGACAGGACCCAGGGCCAGGGCCATGCCCGAGACGCCGGCCCAGATGCCGATCGCCTGGGCGCGCTCGCGCGGGTCGTGGAAGGTGTTGGTGAGTATCGAGAGGGTGCCAGGCAGCAGGGCCGCGGCACCGAGGCCCTGGACGGCGCGTCCGGCGATCAGGACGGCAAGCGAGGGGGCAACGCCACAGAGTAGCGAGCCGGCCGTGAACACGCTCAGGCCGATAATGAAGAAGCGCTTGCGGCCGAAGATGTCGCCCAGGGTGCCGCCGCTCAGCATGAGGCTGGCAAAGACCAGGGTGTAGGCGTCGACGATCCACTGCAGGCCCGAGACGCCCGATCCCAGGTGCCTCTGGATGCTCGGCAGGGCGACGTTGACCACGGTGTTGTCGAGCATCGCCATGAACAGCGCGAAACACATCGCACCGAGGGTGAGCAGCTTTATGCGGCGGTCTATGGCAAACACGGCGGCCGGCGACGACAGTGTCCGAGCTCCTACTCCGCCCAGGTGACGAACTCTTCGAGCTGTGCCCGCTGGCGCTCGAAGCGGTTGATCTCTGCCTCGTCATCGGGGTAGCCGAGCGCCACGCCGACGATGAACTGCTTATCGGCGGCGTGAGGCAGACGCTCGCGCAGTGTGTCGGGGTCGCGCACCGCCATCGCCATGATGCAGGTGCCTAGTCCCTTGGCGTGGGCCGCCAGGCACACCGACTGCACAAGCAGGCCACTGTCGAAGAGCACGTAGTCGCTCGCCAAGCCTTGCTCCGCGGCGAACAACAGCAGGCAAGGGGCGCCGAAGAATTGGGCCGGACCGGTCGTGCCTGGTCCGGGTGCGAACGCTGCGCGCAAGTGCGCCAGCTGAGCGCTGCGTGCCGCCAGGTGCGGCGGCCACTCGCGCGGCATGCCGAAGTCGGGACCGGCCGGAGTCTCACGTGGAGCTGGGGCCTTGCCGGTCTCCTTCAGGCGCTCCAGGGTCTCGCCGGTGACGACGTAGATGTTCCATGCTTGCGTGTTGGCCCACGAGGGCGACCAGCGCGCTTCGTCCAAGATCTCGCGAATGACCGCGTGCGGCAGCGCATCGGGCCTGAATCGGCGGATGCTCCTGCGGCCGCGAATGGCAGTCTCGAACTTCATCGCTCATCTCCTCGTGTTGTGCGGTCGCAGCCCGTCTGTCGACGGCGGTCGACTCGTCGAGTCTCCTGTCGGCGTACCCTCAGTCTCGCGACTGACCGTCCGCCAGCTCGCCCGGGCGGCCGGGCTCGGCCTTGCGTTCGTGAATGGCGTGCGCCTCTTCGTGGACGAACTTGCCACCGCGCATCCATGAGGCGGCAGCGGCTATCAGGCACATGGTGGCTGCAAAGATGAGCACATCGACGATGCCGTCCTTGAAGGGGCTCGAGATGAGCGAGGGGAAGAATGCCTTGCTCACCAGCATATGCGCACTAGCCGTCGGCAATGCTCCCAGGACGTGCGCGCCGAGCAGTTCCTTCAGCGGGTTGTAGCCCAAAAAGGCGGCGAACAGATAGCCGGTCGGCGGCATGTGCGAGAGCGGCGTGGCCACGGCGGCCGACACGTGCTGCGCAGTGAGACCGCCGAACATGGCGGCTGGCACGTGCGCGGTAAGGCCGACCACCATGAGCGAGAAGAAGATGCCGATGGAAAGCGGTTGACCGAGCATCTGGCTGGTGGCCCGCATGCCCGACGCCACGCCGCGGTTACGCGCCGGCACGCTGTTCATGATGGCCGCCGTGTTGGGCGCGGCGAACATGCCGAAGGCGATGCCGTTCAAGAAGATCACACCGGCGAAGCTCCA
>CAZFJE010000016.1:0-31270 GCA_964519555.1 uncultured Thermoleophilia bacterium | reverse complement strand
GCCCGGCGCCCTCGACGCCTCGATCATCGAGATCGTCGACTCGGTGCTGACCGACGCCATCGGTATGAAGGCCTCCGACATCCATGTCGAGCCGCGCGAAGACATGCTGCAGATCCGCTGTCGGGTCGACGGCGTGCTGCACGACCTGCGCGAGTACTCGAGCGAGCTCCAGGCCGGCGTGCTCAGCCGCATGAAGATCATGGGCGGCATGGACATCGCCGAACGTCGCCTGCCCCAGGACGGCCGCACCAGCTTCGAGACCACCGACGGCGACGTCGTCGACCTGCGCCTCGCCTCTATGCCGAGCCTCTACGGCGAGAACATCACCATCCGTGTCCTCGAAGCGTCGCCGCTGCCGCCCACGCTGCTCTCGCTGGGCTTCGCCGACGCCAGCCTGGCGCGCTTCGAAGAGGCCATCCGCCGGCCCGACGGCGGCATCGTCATCGGCGGGCCCACCGGCAGCGGCAAGTCGACCACGCTCTACACCACGCTCGAGCTCATCAAGTCCAAAGAGCGCAAGATCTACACCGTCGAAGACCCCATCGAACGCAAGCTGCACGGCGTGGTCCAGACCGAGGTCAAGCCCATCATCGGCCTCACGTTCGCCCAGGCGCTGCGCGCGCTGGTGCGCGCCGACCCCGACGTCATCATGGTCGGCGAGATGCGCGACCTGGAGACCGCCAAAATGGCCACCGACGCCGCCATCACCGGCCACCTCGTGTTCACCACGCTGCACACCGGCGACGCCATCTCGTCGATCAATCGCCTGATCGAGATGGGCCTGCCGGCCTACCTGGTGGCCGCCGCCTACCGCTGCATCGTCTCGCAACGGCTGGTGCGCCGCCTGTGCCGCCACTGCCGACGGCCCGACGTGCTCTCCGCCGAGCGCTGGGTCGAGCTGGGTCTGGGCGAAGCGCCCGACGCCCGCATGAACATCTACACGCCGGTCGGCTGCCCCAAGTGCTTCGGCACCGGCTACTACGGCCGGCTCGGGCTCTACGAGGTGCTCACCATCGACGACGAGCTGCGCGAGATGATCGCCGTCGGGGCCACCGTCGGCGAGATGCGCGCGGCGGCCCGCGCCCGCGGCATCGAGAGCATCCACGACGACGGCGTGCGCAAGGTCCTGGAAGGCTCGACCAGCCACCTCGAGCTGGTGCGCGTCACGGCCTGAGGCCTGTCGACCGACGCTCGGCCAGCGCGCAGTCAGCCGCGCCGCCCCTGCGAAAGCGACGGTAGACACTCGTTCTATCTCATCGGCGCCGCCCGGGACCGATACAGCAACTGGAGACCAAATCGCGGGGAGAGGAAGCCTCCGAACAACAAGACCGGGGCCCTGGGAGACCAGGGCCCCGGTCTTGTTTCACGTACAGAGAGAGGCCCCGAGAGCGGTGCGATGCCCCCAGCCGAGCGGCGCGACGCGCCCCAGGCGGGGCGAGCGCGCACTCTAGCCGAGCGGCCGCTTGTCGATCACGCGCCGCGCCTTGCCCTCGAAGCGCGTGAGCGAGCCGGCCTCGACGAGCTTGACCTTGGGGCGCACGAGCAGCGCCGAACGCAGCGTCTCCGACACCTGGCGTTCGAAGGCCACAAGGTCGTCCATCCAGCCGTTGAAGAGCGCCTCGGTGACCTCGACCCGCACCGTAAAAGTGTCGAGCGCGCCTTTGCGCTCGAGCACGATCTCGTAGTGCGGTTCGAGCCCCTCGATGCGGAACAGCACCGACTCGACGGTCGACGGGAACACGTTGACGCCGCTCACGATGAACATGTCGTCGGTGCGGCCGATGACCTTGCCCATGCGGGCTGTGGTGCGGCCGCAGGGGCAGCGCTCGCGCGTGACGCGCGACAGATCGCCGGTGCGGTAGCGCAACACCGGCGAGCACTCCTTGGTGAGCGAAGTGACGACAAGCTCGCCGACCTCGCCGTCGGGCACCGGCTCGTCGCTTGTCGGATCAAGCACCTCGACCAGAAAGTGGTCCTCGGCTATGTGCATGCCGTTCTTGTGCTCGCACTCGCCGGCGATACCCGGGCCGATCACCTCGGTGAGTCCGTAGTTGTCGGTCGCCGAGATGCCCCAGCGCTGCTCGATGCGGGCGCGCAGGGCGTCGCTGCAGGCCTCGGCGCCGAACAGGCCGAGGCGCAGGGCAAGGCGGTCGCGCACGCCGGCCTGCTCGACGGCCTCGCTCAAGTACAGCGCATACGATGGGGTGCAGATGAGCACGGTGGTGCCGAAGTCCTGCATGAACCGGATCTGGCGAGCCGTGTTGCCGGCGGAGTGCGGTACGACGAGCGCGCCGATGCGTTGCAAGCCGTAGTGCAGGCCAAAACCGCCGGTGAACATGCCGTAGCCGAAGGCCACCTGGGCGACGTCGCCGGGCACGACCCCGGCAGCCGACGCCAGGCGCGCCACGAGCTCGGCCCAGGTGTCGAGGTCGGCCCGCGTGTAGCCGCCCACGACCGGCGTACCGGTGGTGCCCGACGACGAGTGCACCTCGACCACCTGCTCGAGCGGTACGGCGAACAAGCCGTACGGGTACGACCTGCGAAAATCGTCTTTGGTCGTGAACGGCAGCCGCGAGAGGTCGGCAAGCGTAGCGATGTCGCCGGGGACCACACCGAGCTCGTCGAAGGCGGCGCGGTAGAAGGGCACGTGCGCCGAACAAAGGGCGGCCGTGTGGCGCAGGCCGTCGAGCTGCAGCGCCTCGAGGTCGGCGCGCTTCATGGTCTCGCGTTGCTCGTTCCAGATAGGCACGGGTAGCTCCTTGCCGGCCGCCGGCGGCCCGCGGTCGCACGGCTGCGGCGGGCTCACGGCCGAGCGAAGTGTACCGCGTCGCGCGCTCGCCGTGCGACCCCGCCGCAGCCGGCTGCACAATAGCCGATGATTATGGTCGGGTATGATACGGTCAGGGGTATACAGAGGGTCCGCGGAGGCTCTCCCCCGGGCAAGCAGAGGTCGCCGCAGTGGCAGACAAGCAGACGACGGTCGAGATCCCCATCGAGGGCATGACCTGCGCGAGCTGCGTGGCGCGCAACGAGAAGGCGCTGCGCCGCTTGGCCGGCGTCAGCCAGGCCAACGTCAACTTCGCCACCGAGAAAGCCACCGTGACCTTCGACCCGGCGCAGATCGACGTCGGCCGCCTGACGGCCACCATCGAACAGGCCGGCTACGAGGTGCCTTCGGCGACCGAGACCCTGGTGATCGAGGGCATGACCTGCGCGAGCTGCGTGGGACGCAACGAGAAGGCCCTGCGCAACGTTCCCGGCGTGGTGCGCGCCGACGTCAATCTGGCCACCGAGAAGGCCACGGTACAGTACCTGCCCGGCCAGGCGAGCCGCGACGACCTGGTGGCGGCCGTGCGGCGGGCCGGCTACACAGTAGCCGAGCCGGCCCGCCGCACGGCCGCCGGCGCGCTTGCGGGCGACGCCACCGACGAGGGCGCGGCGGGCGAGGGCGCCGATCCCGGCGCCCTCGCCCGCCGCGCCGCCTACCTGCGCCTGCGTCGCAAGGTCGCCGTCGGCGCCGTCCTGTCGATCCTCGTCTTTCTGGGCAGCATGGGCTTTGCCTTCGTGCCCTCCTTTCTCACCAACGGCTGGGTGCTGTGGGCGCTGGCCACTCCGGTGCAGTTCTGGGTAGGGCGCCAGTTCTACCGTGCCGCCCTGGCCGCTGCGCGCCACGGCAGCACGACCATGGACACGCTGGTCGCTCTTGGCTCTTCGGCCGCTTACTTCTACAGCGCCGCCGGCGTCCTCGCCCCCGCCTTTTTCGATCACCACGGTCTGGGCGCGCCCATGTACTTCGACTCGGCCGCGCTCATCATCACCCTCATCCTGCTCGGCCGCCTGTTCGAGGCGCGCGCCAAGGGCCAGACCGGCGAGGCTATCCGCACGCTGATCGGCCTGCAGCCGCGCACGGCGCGCGTGGTGCGCGACGGCGTCGAGCTCGACGTACCCATCGCCGAGGTCGCTCACGACGACCTCGTGCGCGTGCGCCCCGGCGAGAAGGTGCCGGTCGACGGCGTCGTCGTCGACGGCGCCTCGGCCGTCGACGAGGCGATGCTCACCGGCGAGGCGCTGCCGGTGGTCAAGCAGGCCAGCGACGAGGTCATCGGCTCCACGCTGAACACGACCGGCACGTTCACGTTCTGCGCGACGCGCGTGGGTTCCGAGACGGCGCTCGCCCAGATCGTGCGCCTGGTCGAACAGGCCCAGGGGGCACGGCCGCCCATCGCCCGCCTCGCCGACCTGATCGCCAGCTGGTTCGTGCCGGCGGTCATGGTGGTCGCCGCGGCGACGTTCGTGGTGTGGCTGCTGGCCGGGCCGCAGCCCGCCGTGAACTACGCCCTGGTCAACGCCATCGCCGTGTTGGTCATCGCCTGTCCCTGCGCCCTGGGTCTGGCGACTCCGACGGCCGTCATGGTGGGCACCGGCAAGGGCGCCCAGAACGGCGTGCTCATCCGCGACGGCGCCTCGCTCGAGACCGCCCACACCGTGCGCACGATCGTGCTCGACAAGACCGGCACGATCACCGAGGGGCGCCCGGCGGTGACCGACATCCTGCCGGCTGGCGTCGGTGACGGCGCGCGGCGCGCGGGAGCCGCACACGCGGAAGGCGAGCGCGACGCCCTCACGACGCCCGACGAGCTGCTGCGCCTGGTCGCGGCCGCCGAAAGGGGCTCGGAGCATCCGCTGGCCGCCGCCGTCGCGCGGGCCGCGGCGCAGCGCGGCCTGATCGTCCCCGAGGCGAGCGACTTCGCCGCCACCCCCGGCCTTGGAGTGCGCGCCACCGTCGAGGGCCACGAGGTACTGGTCGGCAACGAGCGGCTCATGGCGCGGGGCGACGGCGATGTCTCAAGCGACGCCGATGTCGCAGCCGCCGCGCTGGCCGCAGCCGGCAAGACGGCCGTGTGGGTGACCGTCGACGGCCGTCCCGCCGGCCTGATCGGCATCGCCGACCCGGTCAAACAAGGCGCCGGCTCCGCCATCGCACGCCTGCACGAGCTCGACCTGCGCGTGGTCATGGTGACCGGCGACCGCCTCGAGACCGCCCAGGCGATCGCCGCCCAGGTCGGCCTCGACGAGGTCGTGGCCGGCGTGCTGCCCGACGGCAAAGCCGCCGAGGTCGCCCGTCTGCAGGAGGGTGGCACCCGGGTGGCCATGGTGGGCGACGGCGTGAACGACGCCCCCGCCCTGGCGCAGGCCGACATCGGCATCGCCATCGGCACCGGCGCCGACGTGGCCATCGAGGCCAGCGACGTGACGCTCGTCTCGGGCGACCTGCAGGGCGTGGTCACCGCCATCGCCCTGTCGCGCGCCACCATGCGCACGATCAAACAGAACCTGTTCTGGGCCTTCGCCTACAACGCCGCGCTGATCCCCATCGCCGCCGGCATCCTCTACCCACCGTTCGGCATACTGCTGAACCCCATTTTCGCCGCCGCAGCCATGGGGCTGTCGAGCGTCACCGTGGTGACCAACAGCCTGCGCCTGCGGCGCTTTCGCGCCGCCTGACGCGGAAGCGCACCGCCTGGCGTGGACGGCAACGCGTGACGCCGCCGGCCACGCGGAAACGGTCGTCCGTCCCCGCGATGCTGGTCCGGCCACGCGGAAACGTTCGCCCGTCTGCAGTGTTCCCGCGGTGTACACTGGCGTTGGTCAAGGGGAGGGGGAGCCGTGCCGACCGGTGAAAGCGACAACGACCGAAAGTTCGTCGACGACGTGCTGAGCGATGTCGGCATCGACCTGTGGGGCACGGCCGCCACGGCGCCCGGCTTGGCGCTGGCCCCCGATCTGCCCTTGGCGATCTCGCTCATCGCGCGCCTCGACGCCCACACCCTCGCCAAGCTCGAAGCCGGCGACCCGACCGGCTATCGCGCCGAGTACCGCCGCATCAACGGCGTGCTCGACGGCGCGGTCCAGACGCTCGTCGCGGCCCTGCACGAGCGCGGCAGCGCAGCGCTCGGCGCCGCCGCCACCATCTACGAAGAGACGCCCGCCACGGGCGACTGGCTTTCTGCCGGCGTGTTCGCCCACAAGACCGCCGCCACGCGCGCCGGCCTGGGCTGGATCGGCAAGACGGGGTTGTTCGTCTCGCCCGAGGCCGGCCCCAAGGTGCGTCTGGCCACCGTGTTCACCGACCTCGACCTCGCCGTCGGCGTGCCGGTGACCGAGGGCCGTTGCGGCAGCTGCCACAGCTGTCTCGACGCCTGCCCCACCGGCGCCGGACGCGACGTGACCTGGAAGGCCGGCATGGATCGCGACCTGCTGTTCGACGCCGGCGCCTGCTGGCGTCACATGGACACACTCGGACCCCAGGCTCACCACACCTGCGGGCTCTGCGTTGCCGCCTGTCCGTTCGGTCGAGCGCGCTCGTCGTAGGGCGCGCTCGAGGGCGACTTACTTGCCGTTGCCGCTGACGTCGCTGTTCATGGGCACGAGACCACCGAGGTCGCCGATCACGTTGACGAGCTGGGTGTCGGCGGGCACGACGACTTTGCTGTTCTGGTAGAGGGCGCGCTCGACGGCTTCGAGCTTGCGCAGCATCTGCGCGTTGCCCACGAAGTACTTGTCGGCGGCCTCGTTGACCAACTGGATGGCCTGCGCTTCGCCCTCGGCCTCGAGGATCTTCGCCTGCCTGATGCCCTCGGCCTTCTTGATCTCGGCGCGGCGCTGGCCGTCGGCCTGCGTCTCGGTCGCGGTGGCGAAGTCGACGGCCGCGATCTTCTCGTTCTCGGCCTTCACGACCTTGTTCATGGTCTCCTGCACGTCGGGCGGCGGGTCGATCTCTTTGAGCTCGGTGCGCAGGATCTCGATGCCCCAGCTTGCCGTCTCGGACTTGAGCGTGCCGCGCAGCTCCTCGTTGATCTTGCCGCGCTCGGAGTTGGCCGACTTGAGGGTCATGGTGCCGATGATGTTGCGCAGCGTGGTGCGCGAGAGGTTGACGATCTGCAGCTCGTAGTTTGTGACGTTGTAGATCGAAGCCTTGACGTTCTCTTCGTCGGCTTTGACCTTGAGGTAGACCTGCGCGTCGACCTTGGCGTTCAGGTTGTCGTTGGTGATGATCGTCTGCGGCTGCGCTTCGACCAGGACCTCGCGAATGTCGACCTGGTACATGCGCTCGATGCCGTACGGGATCGTCAGGTGGATCCCGGGGTCGGCGTAGCGGTTGTACTTGCCCAGCCGTTCCACAAGACCACGGTGGGTCGGCCGGACGATGCGGATGCCGGACAGGATCGTCGCGATGATGAAGATCACGACGACGGCCACGACGGCCCCCACTATCCACCCCATGTAGCGCCTCCTCGGCTTGAGACTGCTGGACGCTCAGGCAGATCAGGGCGTCTAGCCGTACTGTACCACCGAGACTGTGAAGCGTGTATGAGACGGGTATGGCGGCCCCGTGAGGGAGCATTGGTGTAGGCGCCAGCGAGCAGCGCCGAGCGCCAGGGGGTGGCATCTGATGCGCGGCAGTCGGAGGAATGGCGCTGACCAGTCGCACGCCCAACAAGGCGTTCGAGCTGACTCGCAGAAGCGAATAGCAAGAGTGCGGCGTGAGCGCTCGCAGCTCAACGCCCAGACGTTAGGCCCAACTTCCCGTTGACGTGTCGAAAGGCGAGACGTACGGTATAACGTACGTGAAAGGAGGTGGCCGCCCGTGACCAGCATCAGCGCCACCGAGGCTCGCAAGCGGCTCTACTCGCTCCTAGACGACGTTGCGGCCTCTCACGAGCCCATCGAGATCACCGGCCGGCGCAGCAATGCCGTGCTTGTGTCCGAAGACGACTGGCGGGCCGTGCAGGAGACGCTGCATCTGCTGTCGATCCCCGGCATGCGGGAGTCCATCCTCGAAGGCGTAGCGACGCCCGTCGAGGATCTGGATGACAAGCTCGACTGGTGACCTGGCGCCTGCTCTACACAAAGCAGGCCCAAAAGGACGCCAAGCGTCTTGCCGCCGCGGGTCTGAAGCCGAGGGCGCAGGAACTGCTGGACGTTCTGGCCGACGACCCTTTCCGGTCGCCGCCGTCCTTTGAGAAACTCGTCGGCGACCTGCATGGTGCGTACTCGCGACGGATCAGCATCCAGCACCGCCTCGTCTATCAAGTCCTCAAGGACGAGCACGCCGTGAAAGTACTCCGCATGTGGACCCACTATGAGTAGGCGTGAGTTCAAGTTTGTAGTGCAACGCTTCTGTCTCTGATGCGCCCAAGCGCCGACAAAGAGCAGTCACACGCTCAAGAGACACGGGTGACGCTCGGCTCCTGACATGGCGTTCGAGCCGGATCGCAGAAGCTCTGTTCAAGCCCGCGGCACGAGCGTTCGCAGTTCAATGCCAGAAGTAAGGCAGATGGAAGGACGGTGGGCACGACCGTGATCCTCCCAAAGCAGCGCGACCCCAGATTCATCACGGTCCGCCGCGGTGGCACGCTGCAAGACCCCGACCATCGCCTTCTCGCTACCTGGGCGGCCGACTGTGCAGAGCACGTGCTGCCTCTGTTCGAGGCGGTGCGGCCTGCCGACGCGCGACCGCGCCAGGCGATCGAGCAAGCGCGAGCCTGGGTGCGGGGCGACGTCACGATGTCTCAAGCGCGCGCGTCAGCCTTCGAGGCGAACGCCGCTGCACGGGATCTGTCAGGCGCCGCGAGGCATGCGGCCCACGCCGCCGGGCAGGCCGCGGCGGTAGCTCACGTCGCCGCCCACGAACTCGGTGCAGCGGCCTATGCGATCAAGGCGGTACGCTCTGCTGCGCCAGAGAGCGAGCGTGAACTCGCCGGTCGGCAGGAATGTCGGTGGCAGCGCGAGCGGCTGCCGAAGGTGATCCGCGACCTCGTGGTGGATGACCAGCGATTGCGAAACGCGATCTGCTGGTCGGTGTTCGACTGCTAGTCGTTCACGAGGCAGTGACCGGCCGGCCTTACCGCAACACGCGGTTGGCGATGTCGAGCATCTTGCCGGGCAGCTCGCTGTGGTGCTTGACGCGAAACACCTCGCCGCGCCCGATCCCCGCCAGCCGTTCGCAGAGCGCCGGGTCCATCTTGTAGTCCTCGGTGAGCAGCACGTGCAGTCGCGGGAAGGCGTCGGCGGCGGGCACCGGGTCGCCACCGGCCGTCCATACCCCGTCAGTGATCAGCAGGCCCGCCTTGCGCGGGTTGCGGCCGCGCGCGATCTCGCGGCCGCCCAGACGCAGCGCGGCCCCGATGTTGGTGTAGCCGCGCGCCGGCTCGCCCAGCAGCCGGGCCACGATCTCCTCCGGGTCGTCGCGTTCCTCAAGGTGGCTGACCGTCCGCGCCACGCTCTCGAAGACGACGACCGACAGGTCCTCGGAGCGCATCTTCAGGGCCAGCACCGCCGCGGCGACGGCCGCCACGGCGAGGTTCTCGCCGGCCATCGACAGTGAGGCGTCCATCATGAGCACGAGCTGCTGCTCGCGGTCTTCGCGCAGCTCGACGATCCAGTCGTCGCGCTCCGGAAAGCGTTTGCCGGCCACGTTCTCGAGGGTGGCGTCGACGTCGAGCTCGCCGTGGAACGGTTCGTCCATGACGGCGAGCACCGGCCGCGTGGCACGCCGGATGGGGCCTACAAGGCGCCAGGCGCGGCGCAGCACGGCGGCGGTGGCGATGCGCCGCGCGTAGGCCTTGAGCTCGCGGTGGCCCAGGGCAAGGCTCGAGTCGCTCAGCCTGGTGGCCACGGTCCAGCCGTCGACTGCCTCGGGGGCGACGCCCAGCCGTTCGGCCAGCACGATGTGGGCGTCGGCGTCACTGAGGGGTTCGGGCGGGCGCTGCGCGGCAAACGCCGAGTACCGCGCGCCGGCCGTCACCACGATGGCCGGCCGCCGCGCGTCGGCGGCGGCCGTCAGACTTTTTTTCGGGTATCCTCGACGAGTTCGTCGAGCACGTCGGGCAGCGGCGAGTCGGTGGCGTCGCGCAGCTCGACGCGGGTGGGCAGCGCCGCGCCCGCGGCACGCCGCAGGGCGTCGTCGCCGCCGCCTGAGCGCACGGCGAGCGCCACCATGGCGATCGCGGCCCGCACCGACGCGCCCTTGCGAAAACGCGGGTCGCTGCGCGTCGCGCGCGTCAGGGCGACGGCCGCGTCGACGAGCGCGGGATCGTCGCAGCCCGTCTCGCGGCGCACGATCTCGGTCTCCTCGTCTGCGTTCTGGTAGTCGAGGCCGACGTGCTCAAAGCGGTCGAGCAGCGCTTCGGAGAGATGACCCGTCGCGATGTACTCGACCGGGTTCTGCGTGGCCACCACCTGAAAGCCCGGCGCGGCCCGCACCTCGCCGATGCGCGGCACGATCAGCAGGCCCTCGTCGAGCGCCGGCAGCAGCACGTTCTGCACCGCCTCGGGCATGCGGTTGAGCTCGTTGACGAACAACACTGAGCCCTCGCGCATGGCCTGCACCAGCGGCCCGGCGAAGAACGTGTCGTCGCTGTAGCCCTTGGCCAGCACGAGCGGCGGGTCGAACCAGCCGGTGAGCTTGCTCTCGGAGTAGCGGTCGTCGCCGTCGACGCGCACCACGCCGCGCCCGATGTGTGCGCAGACCGCCAGGGCGACCGTGGTCTTGCCCACGCCGACCGGCCCCTCGAGCAGCAGGTGCCGCCCGCAGAGCAGCACGGCGAGCGCCATCGAGAGCTCGTCGGCGCGGCCGACGATGCCGTGAGTGCGCTGGATCTCTGCGATGGGGTCCACGATGCTCAGCATATCGCAGGCGGCTGGCCGAGGCTTCCCGGCGGGAGCACGGGCACGCAGCCCGCGACGGCGCGGCCGCAGGCACGCGGAAAGCGCACCGTCAGGTCAGGCGGCGCCCACGACGATGCTGACCACCATCACGGCCAGCACCGCCGAGGTGATGGCCACAAAGCGCCAGTCGCGCGCCGCCGCGAAGGCGACGATCGAGCCGACGACGCGGATGAACGGGGTGAGGATGAGGGCCAGCAGGCCGAGCGAGTAGAAGCCGCCGGCGCGCAGGTGCAGCGCGGCGTACCAGGCGGCCGGCGCCTTGAGGCTGTGTACCGCGAGGCCGCCGCGGCCGGCCGCCGACAGCGCCAGCCCGACCAGCAGCAGCGCCAGGCCCAGCACGACTCCCGCGACCAGCGTGTGGTGCACGACGACGTCGATGTTGGTGGCACGCCGATCGGCCCCTCCCCCGCCGTCGCGCCCAGCGGCCTCATCGCCGCCACGCAGGCCGCCGCTTTGTCCGTCGTCGACCATCAGATACCGAACGCCTTGAGCGCCATCTGCACCGCGAACACGGCGAGCAGCACCTCGAACACGCGGCGCAACAGCGCGGCGCTCACTCGGTTGGCCACGCGCGTGCCGAGCTGCGCGCCGACCAGGATGCCGAGCGCCGCCGGCACGGCATAGCGCGGCTCGACCAGGCCGCGACCGAAGAAGATGAGCGCGCCCGTGGCCGCGGTGACGCCGATCATGAGGTTGCTCGTGGCGATGGCGGCGCGCAGCGGCACGCGCATGAGGAGTGACATGACCGGCACCTTGATGGCCCCGCCGCCCACGCCGAGCAGCCCCGAGACGTTGCCCGCCACGAAGCTCAGGGCGAGGCCTCCGGGCAGGTGGTCGACCCCGTAGGCGACCTCGCGGCCGGTGTCTGGGTCGACGAACGAGCCGCCCAGCGCCGACCGTGGGTCGACCGGCAGCAGCGGGGGCGGCTTGCGCTCCATGCTGAACAGCACGTAGATCAGAACGGCGGCAAAGACGGCGAAGATCGCCCGCCCGCTCACCAGGATGGCGGTGACGCCGCCCACCAGGGCGCCCAGCGTGGTCGCCACTTCCAGGGTCATGCCCAGGCGGCTGTTGGTGAAGCCGCGCGCCACATAGACGATCTGCGAGGCCGACGAGGTGACCACTACGCAGACCAGGCTCGTACCGATGGCGCTCTTCACGGGCACGTTGAGAAACAGGGTGAGCACCGGCACGATGACGATGCCGCCGCCCACGCCGAGCATGGCGCCCAGCATGCCGGCAGCCACGGCGACCAGCACAAGGACGATCAGCGTGATCACCGGCGTTCGAAAGCGGCCGGTGTGCGCCCCGGAGCGGCCGTCGACGGCGGCCTGCCGGCCGCCGGCCGCGAACCCGCCAAGATTGGTGCCGGAGGTGGGAGTCGAACCCACACGGGCGCTAGCCCGGGCGATTTTAAGTCGCCGGCGTCTACCGTTCCGCCACTCCGGCCCTGGCGGGCACAGTATACGTCGAGCGCGCCCACGGCCAAGCCCGGCGAAGCCGGCTCAGCCACGGGCGAGCCGCAAGGCGACGCCGTCGAGCAGGTCGGCCTCGCTCACCCGCACGCCGGCCAGGTCGAACAGGCGGCAGACCTCACGGGCCAGCAGCACGCCGGCCAGGATCACGTCTTCGCGGCCGGGCTGGATGCCCGGCAGCCGTCCCCGTGCCGCGCCCGACATGCGCCGGAAGGCCGTGAGGGCGGCGTCGAGGTCGGCGAGTGTCAGCTCGTGGCCGTGGACCAGGGCACGGTCGTAGGTACGCAGGGCGAGCTTGTGGGCGACGAGGGTCGTGAACGTGCCTGCCAGGCCTATGCCCCGGCCCACGGCGGCGCGTACGTCGCCCGGCAGCGCCGCGGCGAGGGTCGCCCGCACGAACGACTCGGCGGCGCGCCACTGCCCTTCAGCGGGCGGATCCGAGGCGAAGAAGCGCTCGGTCAGCCGCACCACACCGATGTCGAGGCTGCACACAAAGGACGGTTCCGGCGCCGGCGGCGCGCCGACCGCCAGCTCGAGGCTGCCGCCGCCGATGTCGATGACCGCAGCGGCCGGGCGTTGCGGCGGCGGTGCGGCCGCCGGGCACTCCGATGGCGGTCCGACGACGGCCGGGCGCTGCGCTGGAAGCGCGACCGCCGCAGCGGACCCGCTGAGCGCGCCGGCGTACGACAGCGCCGCTTCTTGTTCGCCGCTCAGGATTTCCGCCGGCAGGTCGAACTCGGCCGTGAGGCCGTCGAGGAACGCGCGGCCGTCGGCGGCGTCGCGCAGGGCGCTGGTCGCCACGAGCAGCCGCGCATCGGGGCCGTAGGCCGCCACTCGCGCGGCGTAGCCGGCCAGGCAGCTGCGCGTACGCGCGGCAGCGCCTGAGTCGATGCGTCGTTGCCGGTCGACGCCGGCGCCCAGGCGGGTCACGGTCGTCAGGCGAGCGACGTCGTGCACGACACCGTCCTCGACCGCCGCGAGCAGCAGGCGCGCCGAGTTGGTGCCCAGGTCGACCACCGCGACCTTCATCGCGCCGACCCCACTCCCCCACTCCCGCGGCGGTTATGAGCCGGACCCCTCACGGCGCTCGCAACGGCTCGTCCGCGGCGTCGCAGGCGGCGCCCATGCAGCAGGCCTGCGCCGGGTACAGCGGCGCCGCATCCGCGAGGATGCGCTCGCCCAGCAGGTAGCCGGGGCGCGCCAGCGCATGCGCGGCGTGGGCGTGCAGACACTTCAGCGCCGCGGGCCGGACGACGCCGCCGATCCCTGTGGCGAGCGACGCGCCGCCGTCGCGCCGCGGGGCGGCGCAACGCGCCGCCAGGACGCGACGACGGCGCCGCTCGTAGGCGGTGGCTGCAAGCAGCGAGCGGTGGAGTTCCTCATCGCTCGCGACCAGTGCCTCGAAGCGCCGCACGCCGCCGGCGCTCTCGAGCACGCCGACGGCGGCCACAAGCGACGGGCAGGTCGCCCAGAAGAGGGTCGGAAACGGCCGGCCGGCGGCGTCGTAAGGCAGGTTCTCGACGACGGCGGGCGCGCGCCAGGGGCAGCGTGCCGCGACGCGGCGCAGCGGCCGGGGCTCACGACCGAGCTGGAGCGCGACACAGGCCAGATCGCGGGGCGCCGGCGGGCGGACCGACGCAGGCGTCATTCGCGGATGGTGTGCCAGAGGTCGCTGAGGCGGGCAAAGATCGAGGGCGCGGCGGGAGTCGCCGCCGCGCGCTGCGCCGCGGTGCTGGGCTTGGCTTGGGGCAGGCCCTTGACCACGAAGGCCTGCAGGCCGGCGGGCACGAGCTGGTACTGCTCACGGGCCTGGCGAGTGATGTAGTCGCGGGTGCGCATGAGGCCGAGCTGGGCGTGCAAGGCCCGGTTCGTCGCCTGTGCCTGGGTGAGCGCCGCGACCTGACCGTCGTAGCGGTCCTGTTGGGCGAAGAAGGCCCGCAGTGGAGAGACATAGAACGCCGCCGCGACCAGGAGCAGGGCGAGCGCGGCGAGCCGCAGGGGGCGCAGTTCGACCGGCGAGCCGCGGCGCCGTCGGGCGCGGGCGACCTTGTCGCCCGCGCCCGACGGCTTGCGGCGTGAGGTGGTCTGCGTCGCGCGACCCTCGCGGGTCGCGCGACGCGACGATGCGGTGCTACGTGAAGCCATACCGTTTGAGTTCGCCCGCGCCTGCGCTTTCCCTGCCCCGCCGACGCTGGCGGGCCGCCGCGCGACGAAGTCGATCGACGGTCTAGCGCTTGAGGTTGTAGAACGCGCTGAGGCCCGGGAACACGGCGGCCTCGGCGAGCATCTCCTCGATGCGCAGCAGCTGGTTGTACTTGGCGACACGTTCGCTGCGCGACGGGGCGCCGGTCTTGATCTGGCCGGTGTTGGTGGCCACGGTCAAGTCGGCGATCGAGACGTCTTCGGTCTCGCCCGAGCGGTGCGACACGACGGCGGTCCAGCCGGCGCGCTTGGCCATCTCGATGGCGTCGAGCGTCTCGGAGAGCGTGCCGATCTGATTGAGCTTGATGAGGACCGAGTTGGCGCAGCCCATCTCGATACCGCGCGCGATGCGCTCGGTGTTGGTCACGAAGATGTCGTCGCCCATGACCTGGATGCGGCCGCCAAGGGTGTCGGTCATGAGCTTGAAGCCGTCCCAGTCGTCTTCGGCCATGCCGTCTTCGATCGAGATGATCGGGTATTTGTCGACAAGGTTCGCGTAGAAGTCGACCATGCCGGCCGAGTCGAGTGTGCGACCCTCGCCGGCGAGCACGTACTTGCCGTCGACGAAGAAGCTGCTGGCGGCGGGATCGAGGGCGATGAAGACGTCTTTGCCGGGCTCGTAGCCAGCCTTTTCGATGGCCGCGACGATGGCCTGGATGGCCTCTTCGTTGGAGCCCAGGTTGGGGGCGAAGCCGCCCTCGTCGCCGACGGCGGTCGACAGGCCGCGGGCCCTGAGCACGCCGGCGAGGCTGTGGAAGACCTCGGCGCCCATGCGCAGCGCCTCGGCGAAGCTCTTGGCGCCGGCCGGCATGGCCATGAACTCCTGCAGGTCGACGTTGTTGTCGGCATGCTTGCCACCGTTCATGATGTTCATCATGGGCACCGGCAGTACGTGTGCGTTGCACCCGCCGATGTACTGATAGAGCGGCATCTGCACCGCCGCCGCGGCCGCGTGGGCCGTGGCCAGCGAGGCGCCCAGAATGGCGTTGGCGCCGAGGTTGGCCTTGTTGGGCGTGCCGTCGAGGGCGATGAGCGTCTGATCGACGATGCGCTGGTCGGTGGCGTCGAGGCCAAGGAGCTCCTCGGCGATCTCGTTGTTCACGTGGTCGACGGCCTGCAGCACGGACTTGCCACCGTAACTGTCGCCACCGTCGCGCAACTCGACTGCCTCGTACTCGCCGGTCGAAGCGCCCGAGGGCACCGCGGCGCGCCCGGCCGCACCGGACTCGAGCTCGACTTCGACCTCGACCGTGGGATTGCCCCGCGAGTCGAGGATCTGCCGGCCGACGACGTCGACGATGATGGTCATGTGCTGTCCTCCTGATGATCGCTGTAAAGACCGCCCTCGCCCGATTTGGCGCGGCAGTAGTAGTCGTCTTGTTGTGTCAGGTCGAGCGTAGCCCACTCCTCACCCTCGCGCCGCGCCAGCTCGGCCGCGCTCTCGACCCGGCGGATGAAGCGGGCACAGGCCTCGCGCAACGCGATCTCGGGGTCGACGCCGGCCTTGCGAGCCACGTTCACGGTGGCAAACAGCAGGTCGCCGAACTCGTGGCGCAGCCGCTGCTCGAGCTTCGCCAGGCCGGCTTGCCCTTCGCCCGACATGAGCAGCGGACCCTCGAGCAGGGCGGCCAGCTCGCCGTGCTCCTCGGCGATCTTGGGAAACGCCTCGAGGACGGTGTCCCAGTCGAAGCCCACCGCGGCGGCTCGTTGCTGTACTTTACGCGCCAGCAGCAGCCCGGGCAGCGTTGCGGGCACGTTATGGAACACGCCCTCGCGGCCCTCGGAGTCGCGCTTGACGCGTTCCCACACGCCGCGCACCTCGCTCGCCGTCTCGGCGACCTCTTCGCCGAAGATGTGCGCGTGGCGGCGCACGAGCTTGGTCTCGATCTCGGCGGCCACGCTGCCCAGGTCGCCGGCATGCTGCTCTTCGAGCAGGCGGCTCAGAAAGTAGACCTGGAACAGCACGTCGCCGAGCTCGTCGTGCTGGTCGTCGAGGCGCTCGGCCATAATCACCTCGGCGAGTTCGTAGACCTCTTCGATCGTGTAGGACACGATGTCCATGGCGCGCTGCTCGCGGTCCCACGGGCACTGCTCGCGCAGCACGGCCGTGATGTGACGCAGCGAGATCAGCTCTTGCGCGACGAGGCAGTCGTCGAAGGCCTCGGGGCCGGGCACCGTTTCGAGCGGCAGTCCGCGAGCGCGGGCGTGAGCCCGCACCGCGCGGGCCAGGGCCGGTCCGCGGCTGCCGGCGATGCACAGGGTGACGGTGCTCGCCGCGCCCTGCTCGCAGACCGCCTGCACGTCGTCGATGCCGAACTCGCCGGCTGGCGGCCCACCCATGGCCCCGGTGACGAGCTCGACGAGGTCGACCGGCAGGTCGCGAGGGAGCAGCACGCCGCCGCCGAGCGCGCGCAGCGATGCTGCGGGAGCGAGCTCGACGGCGGCGCCGACATACAGCAACCGTATGCTCATGCCTGTTGCCAGGTAGGCATGGCGCCCTGTGACGCCCTTAGTTGCTTGACGAGGGCGACGGGGCCGGAGACGCGGTCAGCGAGTCAGGGTTGAAGCCCGGCGCGTAGACGATCTTGGCGGTCTTCTGGGCCGTTGCCAGCCAGGCCGCCCAGGCTTTCTGCTGCTGCTGACTGGTGAGCGTGGTCTTGATGGCGGCCTTGGAGCCCGCATACGTAGATGCCTTGGCGGGCGTGATCTTGGTGACCTCGAGCACGTGCCAGCCGTACTGCGAGTGGACCGGCGCCGAGACCGTGTTGATCTTGAGCGCGAAGGCGGCGTCTTCGAAGGGCTTGACCATCTGGCCACGTTTGATGGCGCCGAGGCTGCCGCCGCTGTTCTTGGTGCCGGTATCGATCGAGTACTTCTTGGCGACCGCGGCCCAGTTGGCGTTTGAGTTGTTGGCGGTGAGCAGAGCCTGCACCTTCAGGGCCTGGGCCTTGGTCTTGACGAGGACGTGGCGCACGGTGCGCGTGGCGGCCTGGTCGAAGGTCGACTTGTTGGCCTTGTAGTAGGCCTGCATCTGCGCCTCGGTGGGAGTGGAGGTGCCGATGACCTTCTGGTAGAGCTTCTGACCGATCAGCGAGTCCTCGACGTAGGTCTTGAGCTGCGCCTGATCCATGCCGGCCTTCTTGGCGGCGGCATACATCTTCTGCGTGCCGCCGTACTGGGTGGCGATCTGGGCGAGCTGCGTCTGGATCTGCGCGTCGGTAGCGGTGAGCTTGTCTTTGGCGGCCGCGTTGAGCACGACCTGCTGTTGAGTCAGGTAGTTGACGATCTCGGCGGCGTAGCGGTTGTAGGTGCTGGTGCCGGGGCTGGGAAATGCCGGCTGGCCGCCTTGTCCGGCGCTCGCTTTGGCCTGGTTGATGTACTGGTCGAACTGCGCCTGGGTGATCGGCACACCGCCGACCGTGGCGATGGCACCCTGCGGGACCTTACCGCCGCAACCGGCAGCGACGAGGAGGGCAAGGCCCAGAAGGAGCGCGAGCGCGACCAAAGCGAGTTTCTTCATAAACGGCCTCTTTCGGAAGTTTGGCTTCAGTCAGCTTTCGTGAGTCTCGATTATAGCATCGAGGGTCGAACCCACCCACGTGAGTATCGGCTCGGCTTCGCTGCGTTTGAGGGCGGTGAGGGTGCGTTTCTGCTTGAAATAGAGGTAGTTGTCGCCCGCGGCGCGCAGCGCCGCCGCCCAGGCGTCGTCCAGGTCGAGGCCCTCGACCTGCAGGCGGCCGCCGCGAAAGACGACGGCGGTGGCGCGCAGCGCCGCCGCCCGCAGCCTGATCGACTGCAGCAGCAGCAGATTCTCGACGGGTTCGGGCGGCGCGCCGAAGCGATCGGTGAGCTCGGCCCGGACCTCGTCCAAGGCGCGCGGGTCGTTCGATTGAGCGATGCGCCGGTGAGCGTCGATCTTGGTGGCCTCGTAGGCGATGTAGTCGGGCGGCACATAGGCGGTCACCGGGATCTCAAGACGCACCAGCGGCAGGCCGGCCGGCGGTTCGCCGCGCTGCTCGGCAACGGCCTCTTCGAGGAGCTGCGCGTACATCTCGAAGCCGATGGCCGCGACCTGGCCGGACTGCTCGTCGCCGAGCAGGTTGCCGGCGCCGCGTATCTCGAGGTCGCGCATGGCGATCTTGAAGCCCGAGCCCAGTTCGGTGTAGTCGGACAGCGTGCGCAGGCGGGCGGCGGCGTCGGCGGTCAGGTACTCCTCGCTCGGGTAGAGCAGGTAGGCGTAGGCGTACTGGTCGCTGCGCCCTATGCGGCCGCGGATCTGGTAGAGCTGGGCGAGCCCCAGCATGTCGGCGCGCTCGACGATCAGCGTGTTGGCGGTAGGCACGTCGATGCCACTCTCGATGATCGACGTCGAGACCAGCACGTCGGCCTCGCCCGACAGAAAGCGCAGCATGACCTTCTCGAGCTCGCGTTCGTGCATCTGGCCGTGGCCGACCGCTATGCGCGCCGCCGGCACCAGGTCGCGCACCTGTTCGGCCGCCTGGTCGATGGTCTCGACGCGGTTGTGCAGGTAGAACACCTGACCGTTGCGGGCGAGCTCCTTCTCGATCGCAGTGCGCACCAGGTCGTCGCGGAACTCGCCGATGTAGGTGCGCACCTCGTGGCGACCGTGCGGCGGCGTCTCGATGACCGAGATGTCGCGAATGCCGGTCAGGCTCATCTGCAGGGTGCGCGGTATGGGCGTGGCCGACAGGCTGACGACGTCGACCTGCATCTTCAACTGGCGCAGCAGCTCTTTCTGGCGCACGCCGAAGCGCTGCTCCTCGTCGACGATGACGAGGCCCAGGTCGCGCGGCGCGACGTCGCGCGACAGCAGACGGTGCGTGCCGATCAGCACGTCGATCTTGCCCTTGTTGAACTCGGCCAGGATGCGGCGCTGCTCAGCGGCGGTGCGAAAGCGGGAGACCATGTCCACGCCCACGGGCAGCTCGCGAAAGCGCTCGCTGAAGGTCAGGTAGTGCTGCTCGGCGAGGATGGTGGTGGGCACCAGCATGAGCGTCTGCTTGCCGCCCTCGGCGGCCTTCAAAGCGGCGCGCAGGGCCACCTCGGTCTTGCCGTAGCCCACATCGCCACAGATGAGGCGGTCCATGGGGTGGGCGGCCTCCATGTCGTTCTTCACGTCGTCGATGGCCTCGGCCTGGTCGTCGGTCTCTTCGAACTCGAAGTTGTCCTCGAGGCGGCGCGTGAGCTCGCCGTCGGGTGAGAAGGCGTGGCCGGGCACCGCCTGGCGGGCGGCGTACAGCGTGAGCAGCTCGCCGGCCATCTCGGCGACCGCTTTGCGGGCCCGCGTCTTGACAGCCAGCCAAGCCGTGCCGCCCAGGCGATTGAGCGCTGGCGCCGAGCCGCTGGCGCCGATGTAGCGCGTGACCTTGCCGATCTGGTCGTGCGGCACGAAGAGCTTGTCCTCTTCCTTGAAGGCCAGGAAGAGGTAGTCGCGCGTGACCCCGGCCACCGTGCGCGTCTCGATGCCCGAAAACAGGGCGATGCCGTGGTCTTCGTGCACCACGAAGTCGCCGGGGCGCAGATCGAAGAACGAGGTGAGACGAGCGCCGCCGCCGAAGCGCGGCCCCGATGGCGCCGCGCGCAACAGGCTGTGCTCACCGATCACGGCCAGTTTGAGCTCGCTCGAGATGAACCCCTCGCGCAGCGCGGCCGCCACGAAGTAGACCCCCGCAGGCAGGCCGAGGCCGACCGCCGGAGCCGGCCCGCCCTCTTGCAGCTGCTGCGATTCGAGCTGGGTGACGGCGAGGGTCTTCATGCGATAGCCGGCCCGCGTGGCCTCGCCGGGGTGGCGGAACGTGACGAACACACGGTAGCCGTCGTCGGCCAGGCGGCGCAGGTCGCGCTCTGCGGCCGAGATGTCGCGCCCGGCCGCCTGCGGCCGGGCGGCGTGGAACTGCACGCGCTGCTCGCGCTGCACGAGCTCGAGCGAAACGGCGTCCGACAGCAGGCGTCGTACCTCGAGCAGGGGCAGGTAGAAGTCTTCGCGCAGCCCTCCGGGCAGGGCCACCGACAGCTCCGAGTCGAAGCCGGCCAGCGAGCGCACCACGTCGTCGGTACCGACCGTGGCCAGGCGCACGGCGCGCCGCTCGCAGATGCCGGCGAGGTCGATGAAGCGCCCCGACAGGCGCGCCAGGGCGCGCGTCTCGGCGCGCCGGTAGGCGTCGTCGGGAGCCTCGTCGCGGCCGGCGATCTCCCGCGAGGCGAGCTCCTGCGAGACGGCGGTCTGCACCTCGTCGCCGGTCGGGTCGACCTCGGTGGCCGTCGTCACGAGGCACTGCTCGACCTCAGCGACGGCGCGCTGCGAGAACACCGAGAAACGGCGCAGTGACTCCACCGTGTCACCCCAGAACTCGACGCGCACGGGATCGCCGGTCGAGGGGTAGACGTCGACGATGCCACCCCGCACGGCGAACTCGCCGCGCTCGCGCACCTGCTCGGCGCGCTCGTAACCCAGACTGGCAATCGAAGCCAGCACCTGATCGAAGGGCGCCTCGGCGCCCTTGACCAGGGCGAGCGGGGGCGGCTGCAAGGCGAGCGGGATGAAGCGCTCGAGGGCCGCGGCGGCATCGGCGACGACCACGCCGCCGTCGCTCTCGAGCGCGGCAAGCGCCCGCTGGCGCTGACCGAGCACGTGCGCCGCCGGCGCCACGTCGGCGCCGTAGAGCACGCCGCGCGCCGGGAGCGTCTCGACGTCGCGCTCGAGGTAGGCCGAGAGCTCCGCGGCCAGGCGCGCCGCCTGCTCGGCGTCGGGCACGATCACGAGCCACCCCGGGGCATCGACCGCACGGATCAGCCCGGCCAGCACGTAGGGCGCGTAGAAGCTCGGGGCGTACAGCGACGAGCCCCGGCGCAACGCGCCGGCGGCTTTGCCGAACCGCTCATCGTTTGTCAGGTAATCGAGAAACATGGCCGCACACGCCGAAAGCCCCGGTGCGTGGGCGCCGGGGTCAGTCGATGGCGGATTCGATTGTACCCGACAGGGGCGCGGTGTACCCGGCAGCGCGTCGCCTTCGCAGGAGCGAAGCGGGGGAGCGAGCCGCCTACTGCGCGTTCAGCCGGCTCATGGCCTCGTCGATGCCCTCGGCCGCCCAAAGATCGACGGCGTCGGCCGAGCGGCCGAGCAGGTCGTCGACTTCAGCGCGCGGCTCGCTGAAGCGGCCCAGCACGTAGTCGGCCACGACGTCGGGCTCGGTGCTCGCCGGGCGGCCCACGCCTATGCGCACGTGGTCGAAGTCGCGCCCGACCAGCTCGAAGAGGCTGCGTATGCCGTTATGGCCGCCGTGGCCGCCGGCGTGCGTAAGGCGCAGCCGCCCGAAGGGCAGGTCGATGTGGTCGTGCACGACGAGCAGCTCGGGCTCGCCCAGGCGCAGGTCGCGCAGGGCGGCGGCCACGCTGCGACCCGACTCGTTCATGTACGTGGTCGGTATGAGCAAGCCGACGCCGCGGCCGGCTATGGAGCCGGCCGCGTAGCGTCCGCTGTAGGCCCGCTTGGCGCGCGGAAACCCATGCCGGCCGGCCAGGGCTTCGACGACCAGAAAGCCGGCGTTGTGACGCGTGTAGGCGTACTGGGCGCCGGGGTTGCCGAGGCCGACGACGAGCAGCTCGACCGGCTGCCCCGGCGACGGCGTGCGACCCGCGCGGCCGGCCGTGAGCGTCTACTCCTCGGTCTCGGCCTCGCGCTCGCCCACGACTTCGGGCTCGGCCGCGATGGCCTCGCCTTCGATGGGCTCTTCCTCGGCGAGTCGCGGCGCCAGCACCGAGCACACGACTTCGTCGGGGTCGTCGAGGATGGTGACGTTCGCGGGCGCCGTAAGGTCGGCGACGTGCGCCACATCGCCCACGTCGAGCTTTTCGACGTTGAGCGTGAGGTGCTCGGGGATGTCGGTCGGCAGGGCACTCACGGTCACCTCGCGCGAGATGATATCGAGCAGGCCGCCGTTCAGGCTGACGCCGATGGGCGTGCCTTCGAGGGTGACGGTCACGTTCGACTCGATGGTCTCGGTGAGGTCGATCTCCTGGAAGTCGACGTGGGTCACGATGTGCTTGACCTTGTCGAGCTCGACCTCTTTGACGATCGCGACGCGGGGCTTGCTCGTGCCCTCGATCGTGACGTCGAGCACGGCGTGCATGCCGGCGCCGGTGCCGACGGCGGCGCGCAGCGCGTGCTCTTCGACGGCGATGCTCACGGCCGGCTTGCCCGAGCCGTACAGGACGGCCGGAATCAGGCCGCGGCGGCGCAGACGGCGCGCTTCGCGGCTGCCGTCGACGTCGCGGGGGTGTACGACGAGTTTGACTCGATCCATGTTGTCTGTCTCCTGCTAGAAGAGAGCGTTTTCGCCGGCGAACAGCTCACTGACCGATTCGCCTTCGAACACGCGCTTGATTGTGTCGGCGAGGATACTCGCCACGGACAGTACTTTGATCTTGGTGTCGGTCACGTTGAGCACGACCGGCAGGGTGTCGGTGACCACGATCTCTTTGACGGGCGACGCGGCGATGCGCTCGCGCGCCGGGCCCGAGAAGATGCCGTGGGTCGCGGTGACGTAGACCTCGCTGGCGCCATGCTCGTAGAGGGTGTCGATGGCGTTCACCACGGAGCCGGCGGTGTCGATCATGTCGTCGACCACGATGGCCACCTTGCCGTCGACGTCGCCGATGAAGTGCATGGTCTCGGCCACGTTGTGAGCCGGGCGCATCTTGGTGAGCACGGCGAGGTCGGCGTCGAGGCGGTTGGCGAAGCGCTTGGCGAGCTTCACGCCGCCGGCGTCGGCCGACACCGCGACGAGCTCGGCGTCGCCCAGGCCGCGGTAACGGAAGTAGTCGGCCAGGATGGGCACGGCCGTCATGTGGTCGACCGGGATCTCGAAGAAGCCCTGGACCTGGCCCTGATGGAGGTCCATCGAGAGCACGCGGTCGGCGCCGGCAGCTTCGAGCAGCGTGGCCATGAGGCGCGCGGCGATGGGCTCGCGGGCGGCGCTCTTTTTGTCTTGCCGGGCGTAGGGGAAGTACGGCAGCACGGCGGTCACGCGATGGGCCGACGCCAGTTTGGCCGCCTGGATCATGATGAGCAGCTCGACGACCTGTTGGTTCAACTTGCCGTGCGGCGACTGCACCAGAAAGACGTCAGCATCGCGGATGCTCTCTTCGTAGCGCGCGTAGATCTCGCCGTTGGCGAACGTCTTGAGCAGGATGGGACCCAGCGAGATGCCCAGATGGTAGGCGATGGCTTCGCCGAGCTGCGGGTTGCTGCGGCCCGCGAACACCATGAGTCGGCGCTGCGTCGTGCCCACCACATGACACATCTTGTTGGTCACGGCGAATCCCTTCGCGACGAAAAGCCCTGCGAGCCTTGGATTGTACCAGAGGTGCCGGTGTTATCGTGCCGCCAGTCGGCGGCTAGGCTCGATCGGGGCGCAGCCGCCGGCGGTCGGCGTAGCCTTCGACGTTCTCTTGACGGCAGCGCGCCACGCCCAGTGCGCCCTCGGGCACGTCTTTGGTGATCACCGAGCCGGCGCCTATGACGGCGCGGTCGCCCACGGTCACCGGCGCCACGAACACGGTGTCGCTGCCCACTCTGACGAAACTGCCGATCATGGTCGGGTGCTTGCGCTCACCGTCGTAGTTGGCGGTGATCGTGCCGGCGCCGATGTTGGTGTTGTCGCCGATGGTGGTGTCGCCCACGTAGCTCAGGTGCGGTACCTTGCTGCCCGTACCCACGCGGCTCTTCTTGATCTCGACGAAGCTGCCCGCCCGCGAGCTCGGCCCGAGCTCGGTGCCGGGCCGCACGTGGGTGAACGGACCGACGCTCGCACCCGGCCCTACGCGGCAGCCGATCAGGTGCGACGAGATGATGGTGGCGCCGTCGTCGACCGTGACGTCGGCCAGAAAGCAGCCCGGCCCCACCATGCAGCCGGCGCCGACCGACGTGGCGCCGGTGAGCATGGTCTGCGGCCGCAGGACCGTATCGCAGCCGACCGTCACGCCCCAGTCGACGTAAGTCGACGCAGGGTCGTCGATCGTCACGCCGTCGAGCATGAGGCGCTCGAGGATACGGGCGCGCATGATGGCGTTGACCTGGGCCAGATCGACGCGCGAGTTGACCCCCATGCTGGCTTCGACGTCGGCGGTGAGAAAGGCGGCCACCTGGTCGCCGGCCTGCAGAAAGCGATCGACCAGGTCGGTGAGGTAGTACTCGCCCTGGGCGTTGTCGGCGGTGAGGGTCGGCAGAAAGCGGCGCAGCTCGGCCGCGTCGAACACGTAGAAGCCGGAGTTGATCTCGGTGATGGAGAGCTCTTCGGGCGAGGCGTCGCGCGCTTCGACGATGGCCGTGAGGTCGCCGCCTGCGTTGCGTACGACTCGGCCGTACTGCGCGGGATCGGCCAGCACGACGCTGGTGATGGTCGCCCGCGCCGCGCACTCGACGTGATGGCGGCGCAAGCCGACGAGCAGCTCGGCGCCGGCCAGCGGCGCGTCGCCGATGAGGACCATGACGTCGCCTGCAAAGTCGGCGAGTCCTGTCATGCCGGCCCGCAAGGCGTCGCCCGAGCCCAGGCGTTCGGTCTGCACGGCTCGCTGCACGCCGGACGGCAGTGCAGCGGCCACCGGGTCGTCGTCGCCGGCGCCGGTCACCACGACCACGCGCGCCGGGTCGAGGGCGGCGGCGGCGTCGAGCACGTAGGCCAGCAACGGCCGGCCGCAGACGGGGTGCATGACCTTGGGGATCTCTGACTTCATGCGCGTGCCCAGGCCGGCGGCCAGGACGATCACGGCCAGCGGCTGGCTCGCGCGCGAAGAAGCTATCGGCTGTTCGACAGACATGGCATCCGCTCCCATCGCAGCGGTATGGACGTCGGGTGCACGGCTCGAGGGCCGCGGTCTGGCTGGGGCGGGAGGATTCGAACCTCCGATCACGGGACCAAAACCCGTTGCCTTGCCACTTGGCCACGCCCCAGCGGCTCAATCTTCGAGAGGCGCCTGCCCCACGGCAGTCTATCACTTGGGCGCGTGGGGCTCCGGCGGGGGCTGGCCCGGCGCGTCGTGGTCGCCGGGCTGCAGGTCGGCGGGATCGCCGGGCTGCAGGTCGGTCACGTAGACGGCCTGCAGAGGGGCCAGCGCCACGACCGCGCGCTGCGCGCCCGCCGCGCTTGAGAACAGGCCGAACACGCTCGAGCCGCTGCCGCTCATGGCGGCGGCGAAGGCGCCGGCGGCCAGCAGGCGCGCCTTGAGCTCGCCGATCTCGGGGTGGCGCGCCACGACCGGCGCCTCGAGCTCGTTGTCGACCACCCCGGCCAGGTCGCGCGGCCGGCGCGCGGCGCTCAGGCGTGCGTAGAGCGCCTGCGTACGCGCCGCGAACGACCTGCGCTCGGCCAGCGCGGTGCCGGGCGCGTCGGGCCGCTTCGTGAACCAGCGGTAGACGTCGGCGGTCGACAGGGCCAGACCGGGCAGGGCGATCACGATGTGCAGGGGCTCGGGCAGGACGATCTCTTTGAGGACGGTGCCGCGCCCCATGGCGAGCTGCGGCCCGGGCCACAGGAAGAAGGGCACATCGGAGCCGACCGCGCCGGCGATCTCGTAGCGCAGTCGCACCGGCAGGTCGAGCTCGAAGAGCCGCTCGACGGCGGTGAGCGCGGCCGCGGCGTCGGAGCTGCCGCCGCCCAGTCCCGCCGCCGCCGGCACGCGCTTGGCGATGCTCAGACACACGTCGAAGCTGCGCCCCAGGCGCCGCTCGAGCTCGCGCACGGCCCTGGCGGCGAGGTTGTCTTCGCCGGGGGCCACGTCGCACTCGACGGCGAGGCCGGCGCCGGCCGGCGCCGGGCGCGCCGTCACCAGGTCGGCCAGCGTGACGGGCAGCAGGGGCGAGAAGATCTCGTGGAAGCCATCGGAGCGCACCGGCCCGACCAGCAGGCCGAGGTTGATCTTGGCCGGCGCGGCGACCTGCACCACCGTCGTCGCGGGCGGCACGAAGGCGGCGCGCGGCGCGCGCTCCTCGTCGACCGGCCCGTGCGCGCCGGCGCCGGGGTCACTGGCTGCGTCCACGTCGCGCTCCTCCTCGGCGATCGTATCGTCGGCGGCGCTCATGCATCCGGCAGCCATCCGAGCTGCCTGGCCAGCGCCACGAAGGTGGGTGGTGTGAGCTCTTCGGGCCTGGTCGAATCGGGCAGACCGAGTGCCTCGAGGGCGTCCTGCACGTCGGTGCGCGTGAGCGGCTCGGCACCCGGGGCCGAGGCGCCGGACAACGAGTTCACGATCTGTTTGCGGCGCTGTCCGAACGAGGTGCGTACCAGGGTCTCGAGCACGGCGATGTCGTCGAAGGGCAGCGGGCCCGAGCGCTTGAACGTGACGAACGCCGAATCGACCCGCGGCTGCGGGGCGAAGACGGTGCGCGGCACCGCGCGCTGCGCTTCGAGCTCGCAGGAGAGCTGCACCAGCACCGACACGGCCGAGTAGGCCTTGGTGCTGGGCACCGCGAACAGCCGTTCGGCGAGCTCGCGCTGCAGCATCACGGCCCAGCGCCGCAGGCCGGGCACCGTGGCGATGGAGCGCATGAGCAGCGGCACCGCGATGTTGTAGGCGAGATTGGCCACCAGCGCGGTCGGCGGCGGCTCGAGGCCGGCAAGCCGGTAGCGCAGAGCGTCGACCATATGGACGCCCAGGTCGTCGCGCCCGGCGGCGAGCTTGTCGAGCCCCTCGGCGAAGCGGTGGTCGATCTCGAAGGCGTGCACGTAGCGCGCCTGCTCGACGAGCCGCCTGGTGAGCAGGCCGTCGGCGGCACCCACTTCGAGCACGACGTCGTCGGGTTGCACGTGGGCCATGGCGAGGATGGCGTCGAGCGTGCCGCGATCGACCAGGTGGTGCTGACCGTACCGCCGCCGCGCCGGCGGGCGCGCGTGGCTCACGCCGGCCGCGCGGCCGGCGCGTCTATGCCGAAGGCGCGGCGCGCGTTGGCGGTGGTCACGGCGGCGACCTGCTCGGCGCTCCAGCCGCGCAGCTCGGCCAGGAACTGTGCGGTGAGGGCGACGTAAGCGGGCCGGTTGGGCCGCCCGCGGTGCGGCATGGGCGTGAGGTAGGGCGCGTCGGTCTCGACCAGCAGCAGCTCGTCGCGCACCAGCGGGGCCGCCCGCTGCAGCTCGGCCGAGCTCTTGTAGGTCAGGTTGCCGGCGAACGAGACGTAGTAGCCGCGCTCGTTGCAGAGCTCGACGTACTCGGGGGTCGAGAAGCAATGCAGGACGATGCGCAGCCCTTCGCCGTGTTCGGTGAGCAAGGCGAAGGTCTCACCGCCCGCCTCGCGACTGTGCACGCAGACCGGCTTGCCGGCGGCCCGCGCCAGGTCGAGCTGCTCGACGAAGACCGCGCGCTGCACGTCGCGTGGGGCGAGGTCGCGGTAAAAGTCGAGGCCGCACTCGCCGACGGCCACGACGCGCGGCTGGCTCAGCAGCCGTTCAAGGCCGGTGCGCACCACGCCGTTGAAGCCCAGGGCGTCGTGGGGGTGGACTCCCACGACGGCGTAGACGTCGGCGTTGTGCGCCGCCAGAGCAGCCGCCGTACGCGACGAGGGCAGGTCGATGCCGACCGCCACGACCGCCTCGATGCCGGCCGCACGCGTCTCGGCGAGCGCTTCGTCGGGCGTGCCCTTGAGCAGGTCGAGGTGGCAGTGGGTGTCGACCAGCCCGGTGGCTGCTCCTTCACCCATGAGGTCGTGGCCGCTCGGCACGCGGGCGCCCCTATGCCTCGGCGTCGATGCGCGGGAACAGCGGCGGCGCGACGACCACGTCGGCCGCGGCCAGACCGTTCCAGCGCGCCCGCTCGAGGGCCAGGTCGGCGGCTTCGTGGGACTGCCCCAGGCGGCGCAGGATCTCGACCGCCGTGTCGGGGATGACCGGGTAGAGCGTGAGGGCGACCAGGCGCAGACCGGCCGCCAGGCCGTGCAGCACCAGGTCGAGGCGCTCGGCCTGGGCTGGGTCTTTGGCGAGCTTCCAGGGGGCCTCTTCTTCGACGTAGCGGTTGAGCCGCCGCACGAACTCCCAGGCCGCTTCGAGGGCGGCCGTGATCTCGACCGCGCCCAGGCGCTCGCTGACCGTGGCGACCATGGCCTCGCCCTCGGGGGCGAGGCCCTGGTCGCCGCCCGGCGCCGCCGCCGGCGACAGGTGGCCGCCGCGGTACTTGGCGATCATCGACACCACCCGGCTGACCAGGTTGCCGAGCTCGTTGGCGAGCTCGTTGTTGTAGCGCTGCTCGAATCCTTCGAGGCTGATCACGCCGTCCTGGCCGAAGGTCACCTCGCGGAACAGGTAGAAGCGCAGCGCGTCGACGCCGCGCTGCGCGATCACCGCGAACGGGTCGAGCACGTTGCCGCGCGTCTTGCTCATCTTCTCGCCGCCCATCAGCAGGTAGCCGTGGATGAACTCGCTGCGCGGCGCCTCGTAGCCGGCGCTCCACAGCAGCGCCGGCCAGATCACGGCGTGGAACTTGAGGATGTCCTTGGCCAGCAGGTGCGTGTCGGCCGGCCAGTAGCGCGCTTCGAGGTCCTCGCCGGGGCGGGCATAGGTGAGCGCCGAGACGTAGTTGATGAGCGCATCGACCCAGACGTAGATGACCTGCTCGGGGTCCCAGGGCACGGGAATGCCCCAGGTGATCGACTTGCGGCTGATGGAGATGTCGTCGAGGCCGCCCTCGATGAACGACAACGCCTCGTTGTAGCGCGAGCGCGGGCGCACCCAGTCGGGGTTGGCGAGGTAGTAGTCGCGCAGCCGGTCCTGGTAGCGCGACAGCAGAAAGTAGTAGTTCTCTTCTTCGAGCCAGACGAGCTCGGTACCGTGCACCGGGCACTTGCCGTCGACCAGGTCGCGTTCGTAGTAGAAGGCCTCGCACGCGGTGCAGTACTGGCCGCCGTAAGCGCGCTTCTCGATGTCGCCGGAGGCCCGCAGCTTTTCGACGAAGCGCTGCACGTAGGCTTCGTGCTCGGGGTCGGTCGTGCGGATGAAGAAGTCGTTCGAGGCGTTCACCTGCCGCGTCATCTCGCGGAACTTCGGGGCCAGGGTGTCGACGTGGGCGCGCGGCGTAAGGCCGGCCAGCTCGGCCGCCTGGGCCACTTTGTTGCCATGCTCATCGGTGCCGGTCAAGAAGAAGACGTCGTCGCCGAGCTGGCGGTGGTGCCGCGCCAGGATGTCGGCGGCGATCGTCGTGTAGGCGTGCCCCAGGTGGGGGTCGGCGTTCACGTAGTAGATGGGGGTGGTAATGGAGAAACGGCTCACGTTCTGGCCTCGTTGCTCTGTTCTTTTACCGTGAAGCCGTAGCTGCCGACCTTCTCGCCCAGCGTCCAGAACTCGCCCTGCACGTAGGCGAGCGGGTCGACCTTGCCGACCTGCAGGCGGCCGCGAGAGTCGACCACGTCGTCGCTGAAATGCACGGCGAGGACCTCGCCGATGAACAGGTCGTGCGCGCCCAGGCTCAGGCGATGGCGGGTGACGCACTCGATGTTGATGGGGCACTCCTCGATCAGTGGCGCGCCCACGATCGCCCCGGGGACCGTGTGAAAGCCGCAGGCGGCGAACTTGTCGGTGTCGCGCCCCGAGGCGTTGCCGCACAGGTCGACCTCGCGCACCTGCGAGGCGCGCGGCACGTTGACCACGAACTCGTGGCTGCGCTGCAGCAGGCTGTAGGAGTGCCGCGAGGGGCGCACGGAGATGCTCAACATAGGCGGCGCCGAGCACACGGTCCCCGCCCAGGCGACGGTGGCGACGTCGGGGGGACCGCCGTCGACGCCGGCGACGCTGATCATGACCAGCGGCACCGGCAGCAGCACGTTGGAGGGTCTCCGCTGGATCTTCATCGCTCTCCCGTCGTTTCCGCAAAGCCCGCGGGCGCTATCCTATATCACGCGTGACGACGCCCGGAGGCTCGCGCGCGTGCCCATGTCCGTTACCGCTCCGGTATGATTCCCCGCATGGGAGAATCCCCGCCTTTTGCCGGCATCGCAAGCTTCTTCAAGGCGCCTTACATCGCCGACCCCAGGAGCACCGATGCCGATGTCGCCATCCTCGGCATTCCCTACGACGAGGCCACCACGGCACGTCCCGGCGCGCGCTACGGGCCGCGCGCCATGCGCGACGCCTCCACCAACTGGGCCTACCGCGACGGCGCGACGGCGTTCTACGACGGCGAGGTGGGCGCGTCGCTGCTGGGCGGCGTGCGCTTTGTCGATTCGGGCGACGTCGACCTGCCGCCCACCGCGCAGCCCGAGCGCAGCCATCCGCTGATCGGTGCGCGCGTGACGCGCCTGCTCGAGCACGACCTCTTCCCCGTCGTGCTGGGCGGCGACCACTCCATCACTTTCCCCGTCCTCAAGGCCTTCGGCGGACGCCCCTTGCACCTGGTGCAGTTCGACACCCACATGGACTACTGGAACGACGAAGGCGGCATGCGCTTCACCCACGCCAGCCCCATCGTGCGCTCGCACGAGAGCGGCATCGTGCAGCGCGTCACCCAGTACGGCGTCCGCGGCCTGCATACCGCGGCCGACCAGATCGAGCTGGCCGCCGAGCGCGGCGTCACCACGTTCTGGTGCGAGCGGGCCAAAACCACGCCGGTCGCCGACCTGGTGGCCCACATCGAACCGGGCGAGGACGTCTACATCACCTTCGACATCGACTGTCTCGACCCCAGCATCGCGCCCGGCACCGGCACGCCCGAACCGGGCGGCTTCAGCTACTACGAAGCCAAGGCGCTGCTACGGGCGGTCGCCCTGCGCTCACATGTGGTCGGCATGGACATGGTCGAGGTCAATCCGCTCTACGACCCCATGGAGATCACGGCGCTGCACGCCGTGCGCCTCATCTTCGACA